>JAIECF010000001.1 GCA_029068655.1 Muribaculaceae bacterium
GTGGAGCATATCGGACTCGAACCGACCACCTCTTGACTGCCAGTCAAACGCTCTAGCCAGATGAGCTAATGCCCCGTCAGAAGATTTTCCTTTCTTCAACGCAAAATTACGAATAATTTTTAATCCCACCAAATTTTTTCCTCTAAAAAAACGTCCTTTTTAAGAAAAAAAACTCCATGTGATGATATAGCCAAGAAAAGCAATTACCGATGTTATTAATATCACCATAGAAATCTATATTTTTAGAGGGGAAAGCCCTGTTGGAAGAACCTTTCCCCCTCTCATTCTGTTATCTGGAATTTCTTAGGTCTGAGGTTTTGACGCTACCACCCGATGACGTATGCCTACTGAGTTTTTCTGTTCGTCCGGATAGTGACACTGAGGCACCGCTTGAGGCACTCGCCCGGATTTCATCGGATTGATTGGATTTAAGGGATATGCTCGAACCGCTTGATGCATCGACAGTGAAAATGCCTCCTCTTGCTTCTTTTACGGAAATTGAACTGCCACTTGAAGAGTCGGCGTCAAGATCTCCGTTGAAGTTTTCTACCGTCACGTTCGCTCCGCTCGATACGTCAAGAGAAAGACAGCCACATGTCAGGCTCTCTATATTTAGATAGCTTCCGCTGCTGAGATCGAATTCCATCTTCTTGTTTGATTTGAACGTACCATCAAGATAAATGGAAGCCCCCGACGAAAGATCAGCCTCCGATAGTTCAGGAATCGATACAGATATGATGGATGGTCCCTTAATTTTCTCCGGACTCATTGCCTTGTTGGCATAATAGGCCTTTAGAGTTTCCCCCTCCACCTTAACGCAAAGATATTTCTCCGCTGATGGAGTAGTGGCCACCGACACTTTTCCAGGGTAATTTCCCTGCTCTACTATGACCTTGATACCCTGAGATACCTCGATCTCATTGAAAGAAGCCATCTTAATCTCTTTTTTTACGATTGCGTCAGAATCCTTGCCATTGTTCACGGATACATTCCCACTCGTTACCGTAAAGCATCCTGTCATAAGCATTATGGCAACAGGAGCAAGTAATAAAATTCCTTTTTTCATCATGTTATATATTTTGATTTGTTTTAGATTCGTCATTTGCTCTCTTGATCATTCGTTGGATGGCAGGAGGAAGAGGATGAAGGTTTTTGGGTTCAATGAAGAAATCCATATCTAATTCATCCTTTTTAGTTCTTTCTTCTTTATATTCCTCTACAGTTAAATACTGAATATCTACAGGATACAGTTCCGCATAGCAGTTGAGCTCCAGATTTTTACTGCCCAGAAGCATTTTAAACATTTTTCCCTTTGTTATTCCATGCATATTACCCGAGCAATAGATAAAGTCATGTATGGAATGTATGCTGTCCGAAGGATTGGAATAGACAAGTGCCTCCTGAAATTTATCTAAGTCGGTAGTCAATCCAAACATCTTCCATAGATTGGGCGACCATTTATGATTCTCATGATCTCCGAGTCTGTCATATAAGACGGAATATATATTATCAGTCTTCTTATGCAGTTCGACTAAGGAGAATTTACCCATTATGGAGTCATTTTGTGCTCCTTGTCTGATAGACTCTGGTTCCGTAATGGGATTGTTTGGAAACTTTACGAGCAAAGGATAGTAGGAGAGATAGGAGACATGGTCATATTTTCGCGGCAATGCGATACTGTCTTTACCGGATGAGTTTGTAAATCTGGCAATCCGTCTTTCTGCGAGGGATCGGAAACGGGCATCCAGACTTTTATAACCTTTCACCTTTTTCTCATTGACCGGATAATAATTCAATACCATATATTCGGCATATAACTGCATGGTATCGGTCTGCGTAGCTCCGCTGCAGTATTCGCGAACGTAGCTGAGCACTTTCATGATAGGACGCTCGTTAGCATTAACTGTGATTTCTGTAAGCTCATATGTCGCCGGATCAAGAAGAATTGTATCTGTCTTGTTTACTATCGTGACAGGTTCAAATCCAACGCAACATATTGTAAGTGGAAAATCCTTCTTTTCGTCTATGTATATAGCCCCTGAAGAATCTGAGATTCCCAGTATTAAGCCTCTGTCTGATATTACAGTAGCTCCTTCTACGGGAGTGATACTATCCCCTGCAAGAATTCTTACAGGAATAGTGGCATATGCAGATATCGACATCATAATCGCCGTCAATACTAACTTGAATCCTTTCATAACAATAACTTTTTTGTTAACTTTTTTGAGACTTTATGAGATATTCGAGATACATATCTCTCAGTTGGTCGGGACTGACTTCGAGAACGGCGAGTCTCGAGAAAAAGAGATCGCTTTCCTCTCCGAGAAGGGTCTCGAGCCTGAGCTTGCGTATTATGTCCACTGCGCTTTCAGCTACGAAAAATCCGAGTCCCCGCTTGTTGAATATTACTCCCTGTCGCTCTAGTGTCTCGAAAGCTCTGGCTGCTGTCGCCGGATTCACCTGCTGCGACACCGCATATTCCCTTACGCTCGGTATTCGCTCGTTAGGGCGATACTCTTCAAGCAGGATACGGTCGCATATCTGGTCGGCGAGTCTTACGTATATAGGTCTGTTATCTGACTGTATCATATTCTTTATTTTGTCATGAAACGCTGTATGATCTGCGTATTGCGGAAGCGATGCCATGCAAATGTCCAGCATGAGATGTTAAGGAGGGCAAGAATAGCTATTATACTCCAGAACAGAATCCAAGCATTGTCTCTATTAAAGTTAAAGAGGAAACTGAAGAAATCCTTCCAGTTTATATGAGTCGCGGCAAGAATCATTGTTACGAGAGCACCAACCCATTGGATTACCATGAGTATAACCCATGTCTTTATCCATGAGAGTTTTGGCCATAGCGAGCTTCCAAGCGCGTAGATAGAGTTGCCGAGAAGCGCCAAAAGTATTATAGAGGTGGCGATATATCCGGAATATTCAATATCAAAGAATTCAAAAACCGAGTTAAATGTTGGCACCCATGCTCCAAATGCTATCTGGCAGATTCCGAATCCGAGCAGCAGACCCAACACCAAGAGAATAGTTCCACATACTAAATAGACAAGTAGTCTGAGCATGAACTTCTCTATACGCGATGCCGGAATCATAAGTGCAGAGATACGTTTCATTTTCGAACTGAAATTGCTAAAGGTTAGAGAGCCGAGAACGGTCAGACCTATTCCTAAAATCCATGATGATAAGCCAAGATACATTGATCCGTAGCTTATCCTGCGCTCCGTGATAGTTTCTTCAAAACTTCTTCCCGTAAGTTCTGTCACTTCTTTAAGGCTATTGATGCTCATAACAGCGTTAAAGCTTATCATGAACGCCAGAGCGGCAAATACACCTAAGGTGGCTATGGCAAGTTTTATGTAATTCCCCTTATTGACAGTCAGATCTGATTTCAGGAGAGCCGAGAAGCGTTCATTAGAGAATGATTTATTAAGTTCTATTTTTTCCATAATTCTAAATTTAAGAGTCAAGCCTGCAATGCGCTTTTGGAGGCACGTGAATAAATGAAGTTGAAAAGAGCCTCAAGGTTTACTTCCGTTTCCGGTTGGTCTGGTGTGCGCATCTTCATGTATGCGTAGCCACCCATGATCGGTTCGCTCCATATTACGCCGGTTTCCGGAAGTACAGGAGCCAGTCCGAAGATGAATTTCTCCTGAAGCGCAGCTATAGACTCATCAAGCTGAATTCCCTTGTTGTCCATGATGGTGACATGGTCGAGAAGTTGGTCGAGATCCCTGACCTGATGGGTGGATATGATTATGGTTCTGTCATCGTTCATTGTCTTGACAACGGCCTTTCTGAACTCGCTCTTACCGGGGATATCAAGTCCATTGGTCGGTTCATCCATAAGAAGTACCGGAGTATGGCAGGCCAGCGCAAACGCAAGAAAGGCTTTTTTTCGCTGCCCCATTGAGAGGGCGCCGAGGTGAATATCGGGAGAAAGGTTAAAATGGAACAGCGCCTCTTTCATGGATTCTATCGAAAAGTTGGGATAGAAAGGAGAGTAGGCTTTGACATAGGCATCAAGTGAAATAGCCGGAACGTCTATTTCTTCAGGGACAAGAAAAATCTGGCTGAGAAACTCAGGTTTTCTGTCCCAGGGATTAAAACCGTTGACGTTTACAGTTCCTGATGTGGGCTTTAGAAGTCCGGAAATTAGATAGAGCAGGGTGCTTTTGCCGGCGCCGTTGGCGCCAAGCAGGCCTACTATCTTTCCGGAAGAGAGCTCCATGCTGAAGTCAGCTATGGAATCCCTCTTGCTTCCGGAGTAGCGGTAGGATACGTTGGTGAGTGTAATCATAATTTTTTATCTTTAATAAATAACAACTATTACTGTAATGGTGTATTGGTGTAGTAATACACTGCAAAATTATGATAAATTTTCCAATCCTCCAAATATTTAGACGATTTTTTACTAAAAAAGTGACAGGGGAGAGGTAAATAGTGAGAAAAAATAAGTATATTTGCGAGTCAT
>JAIECF010000010.1 GCA_029068655.1 Muribaculaceae bacterium
GCACCTCAACGAGAAAAATCGTTGAGATTATTTTGTCAACTACAAAAATAGTTGTAACTTTGCATCGGATGCTTTAAATGGAATCATCTGCGGACGCAAGAGCCGTGCGTCCCTACAAACTATTGACATAAACAATAAACCGAAAACAACGATATGAAACAGCAAGAAGAAAAGAAACCGCATCTGACTACGAAAGAAGAAGAAGTGATGCGCATACTTTGGGAGCATGGGCCAATGCTCGTAAAGGAGGTGCTTGAATATCTGCCGGAACCTAAGCCACACGTGAATACGGTATCGACCGTAATACGTGTGCTTGAGAAGAAGGGGTATGTAGGTCATGAGAAGGAAGTGGGTACCTACCGCTACCATGCCATCCTTGAAAAAGACAGTTATAGGAAAGCTACTCTCATGACGATGCTGCGCAATTATTTCGACAACAGCCTCAAGAGCATGGTCTCAGCACTTGTGCAGGAGGAGCAGCTGAGCGAGGATGAGATCAAAGAGTGCATCGACATCATCGAGAAAAAGAAAAACTAAAAAACTGAATATCATGGGACCATTGGCCGCCTATTCCATCAAAAGCGCGATACTCCTATCCGCACTTTTCGCAATATATATGCTGGCTCTCGGACGGAAGAAATGGCCATCATTGCGCCGCTTCTCATTGCTCGGCATATGCATCGCCTCGCTGAGCCTCCCCCTGCTGTATGCCTACAGAATGCATATACGTCCGGTTGCCACTGTTGTGGATTTGACCCCGCCGGCACCCAACGTAACCGTAAGTGATAACTTCACACCTTTCATATTCACCGTCATCGCCGGAATCATAGCGTCAGGCATATGCGTAGGCATCGTGATTTCCATTATTGGACTCATACGCATACTGACAATACGGACCACGACGGTATACAGCCACGGCTTTAAGTTCAAGTTGATCGACACAGCCCAGGCCACCCCATTCTGCTTCTGCGGAAGCATATACATATCCAAGGAGGATCTCGATGACATTCCGGAGATGATCATCACCCATGAACACAGCCATATCCGCCACCTGCATTTCATCGACCTCTTCATCGGACGCCTGACACTCATCGCCCAGTGGTGGAACCCGTTCGCATGGATGCTCTGCAGGGAGATGCGACTCGTACACGAATTTCAGGCTGACGGCGATGTGCTCAGCGCAGGATATGACAGCAAGGAATACCAATACCTACTTCTCGCCAGGGCCACCACAGACACCAAGTATAGCCTTACCAGCGGATTCAGACACTGCGAATTGAAACGACGCCTGAAGATGATAAACCGCCAAAGAACCGGAAGAAGAGCGGTCGCCGCGCTCATAATGGTGACCTCCTCTGTACTCTTAGGTGTCGCGCTGCCCTCCTCCCCGGTAATATCTTATGTTAACGGATGCCTTACCGCAATACGGGTTTACTCTTTCCGTGACAATCAGAGGAAGGACACCGTGAAGAGTACCGAGGGACAACCGCATGTCATACTCAATGGCACACCAATGCCCTACGGAGATCTAATCTCAATAGATCCTCAAGCCATCAAAAGTATCAGCGTGTGGAAGGACCAACCTGAATATCCTGATGGAGTAATTGAAATAGAGACCAAACCGGGAATGAGTATATACAAGCCCGACGATTCGCCAAAATCCGAAAAGGTCGAAGAAATCAAGGTTATAGGATACGGAATGCAAAAAAGAACGACAACTAAACAATAAAAACCTATGAAACATATTATTGCGACCGCCATCATCATGGCGGCAGGCACGGCGTATGCCTCTTCGCCGACACTTTACGAGTGTATCTACCGTTACGACATGAAGGGAGAGTCAGGGGGCAAAGTGATTGCCGAAGCATCTGACTGCATTCTCCTTATCGGAGAAGATCAATCGAAATTCTACGATTATTCCGCTTTCCGCCTCGACTCAGTGTCGGCGATACCGGGAGTGGCAGACGACACGATAAAGAAATTCAAGGAGGAATACATGAAGAGCGAGACATATTTCGATCAGGAAGTTAACACCTCCCTCAAAGACGATAAGATAACCGTATTCTGCGACATGGCGCCCGAGCGGTATAAGTATGAACAGAAACTTCCTTTGATGACATGGGATGAGACAGAGGAGACATCAGACATATGCGGATATCAGTGCAGGAAAGCCACAGGCGAATACGGGGGTCGGAAATGGGAGGCTTGGTATGCTGAAGAAATAGCTGTGCCATTCGGTCCTTGGAAGATACTCGGACTGCCCGGACTCGTGCTGAAAGCCACCGACGAATCCGGCAATCATAGTTTCGAAGCCATAGCTTTCCGTCAAGGTAATGGAGAGTTTGCGCCATCTAAGATTCCCAATCAAGTCTCAATCGGACATGAGAAATTCATCGAGTTGAAAAATGAATATGACAAGAATCCGGGGGCGGCAATAAATCCGGAGAGCATAAGTGAGATATCCGTCACGCAAGGAGGGAAAATAATCATTAACGGAATA
>JAIECF010000100.1 GCA_029068655.1 Muribaculaceae bacterium
TGCAGGTGGCTCTGTAATCAAAAAATAACTTTCTGTCAAATGGGATTTACACAAACAATTAAAGATATCTGGAGTGTCGAAGATCTTCGCAAGCGTATCGGTATAACCCTTCTTCTTGTGATCATCTATCGCTTCGGATGCTATGTGGTCCTTCCGGGCATTAACCCTGACGACCTCATGGCCCTCAAGAATTTCACCTCCGGCGGCCTCATGCAGCTTCTCGATATGTTCTCGGGTGGCGCATTCTCTCAGGCCTCTATTTTCGCCCTCGGTATCATGCCCTACATCACGGCTTCCATCGTGATCCAGCTCCTTGGCATGGTGCTCCCTTCTTTCCAGAAGATGCAGCGTGAAGGCGAAAGCGGTAGGATGAAACTCAATCAGTACACTCGTTATCTCACAGTGCTGATTCTGCTTCTTCAGGGTCCCGCCTATCTCGTAAACCTTAAATATCAGGTTTCCGCAGCCGGTGGTGTCGTTCAAATGTCTGCCTGGACAATGGCTTTCATGACTATCGTGCTTGCTGCCGGCTCCATGTTTATCATGTGGCTCGGTGAGCGTATCGATCAGAAAGGTGTAGGCAACGGTATTTCCTTCATCATCCTTATCGGTATCATCGCACGCCTCCCCGAGGCCTTCATACAGGAGTTCACAGGACGTCTGCTCAACTCGGCTGGCGGTGGCCTTGTCCTCTTCCTCGTTGAGGTAGTGATTCTTCTTGCGGTCATCGCAGGTGCTGTCCTCCTCGTTCAGGGTGTGCGCAAGGTGCCCGTACAGTACGCTAAGAAGATTGTCGGCAACAAGCAGTATGGTGGTGTCCGTCAGTATATCCCGCTTAAGGTGAATGCAGCCGGCGTTATGCCTATCATCTTCGCTCAGGCTATCATGTTCATTCCTATCACTCTCGCCGGTTTCAGCAATAAGCAGTCCGGTATCTGGGGAGCCCTTACGGATATGTACGGATGGACTTACAACATCATCTACTTCCTGATGATTGTCGCATTCACCTATTTCTACACTGCAATCACAGTGCGTCCCGCACAGATGGCTGAAGATATGAAACGCAACAACGGGTTCATCCCGGGCATTAAACCCGGCAAGCCGACTGTTGACTATCTTGATTCCATCATGTCGCGAATCACGCTCCCGGGTTCAATTTTCCTCGGTATCGTGGCCATCATGCCTGCTATTGCATACGTATTCGGTATCAACCGCAGCTTCGCTTCGTTCTTCGGCGGAACATCGCTGCTGATCTTGGTAGGCGTAATCCTTGATACACTTCGTATCGTAGAGGGTCACCTGCTGATGCGTCACTATGATGGTCTGATGAAGGGTACAAGAATTCAGGGTCGCGCTGGTGGCCCCGGATATTGATTGCATTAATGTCTTCAATAGGAATTCAGAATGATCTATATCAAGACTGAAGAGGAAGTGGATCTTGTGCGTAAGGCTTCTGATCTTGTAAGTCGTACGCTGGGTGAAGTGGCGAAATGGATCGAACCTGGGGTCACGACACAGAAGCTTGACACCATTGCCCGTGAGTTTATCCTTGACAATGGCGGTAAGCCCGCCTGTCTGGGATATCACGGTTTCCCCGGTACTCTCTGCATCGAGGTCAACGAGACCGTGGTTCATGGTTTCCCCTCGCAATATGTCCTTAAGGAAGGCGACATAGTAGGCACAGACTGTGTCGTTGAGCTCAATGGATACAACGGCGATTCTTGCTATACTTTCGCTGTCGGTGAGATCGATCCGAAGGTCTATGAGTTTCTCGACATTACCAGGCAGTCGCTTTATAAAGGTATCGAAGCTGCCCGTGCCGGAAAGAGAATCGGTGACATCGGCAATGCCGTCCAGTCATTTTGTGAGCATCACGGATATTCTGTGGTCCGCGAGATGTGCGGTCACGGCATAGGTAAAAGTATGCACGAGGATCCTGAGGTTCCCAACTACGGACGCCGCGGCATCGGCCCCCTTCTGAAACCCGGTATGTGCATCTGCATAGAACCCATGATCAACATGGGGTCGAAAAACATCGTTTTCGAACGTGATGGCTGGCAGACACGCACAAAGGACAGGAAACCTTCCGCGCACTACGAGCATACTATCCTCATTACCGAAGATCGCCCCGAGATACTTACTACATTCAAGTATATCGAAGAGGCACTCGGAGGCAGACAATTCTGATTATTCATTCCTTTGTATCAATATTTATGGCAAAACAAGCTGCAATCGAACAAGACGGTGTGATTCTCGAGGCTCTGAGCAATGCGATGTTCAAGGTCGAGCTTGAGAATGGTCATGAGATTACCGCCCATATCTCAGGCAAGATGAGAATGCACTACATAAAGATTCTTCCCGGCGACAAGGTTAAGGTCGAGATGTCGCCCTACGACCTTTCTAAAGGGAGGATCGCTTTCCGTTACAAATAAAATCGAAACCCAGATATGAAAGTAAGAGCATCAATCAAAAAACGCACTGCCGACAGCAAGATAGTGCGTCGTAAAGGAAGATTGTACGTAATCAACAAAAAGAACCCTAAACTCAAACA
>JAIECF010000101.1 GCA_029068655.1 Muribaculaceae bacterium
TACTTACAGTATAATTTCAGAATGGCAACATTAGAGAAAATCAGAAGCAAATCAGTCATGCTGATCGTGATCATCGGCGTGGCGCTTCTCGCTTTCATCGTGGGTGACGCACTCACAAACAGCCGCAATCTCTTCGGCGACACTACCACAGTGGCTAAGATAGGCGGCAAGAAGATCGACTATACCGAATATCAGCGTAAGCGTGAAGAACTCAACCGTCAGCTTGAACAGCTTAAGCAGACCAATCCCCAGCAGTATGCAAACTTCGACGCGCAGATGCTCGGCCAGATGGCAGTAGAGCAGCTCGTAGGTGAGCGCCTGCTCGACGACGCTGTGAAGAACGCAGGCATCGAGTCAAGCCCCGAACAGCTCCGCTTCTTTGTACTCGACAATCCAATCAACCGCGAAGCGATGAGCAACATTATCCAGCAGCTCAACGCAGCTGGCTTCAGTGCGCAGACTCCCGCGCAGGCGTATGAAGTGATATTCAATCCGGGCCGCAACGGTATGTCGGAGCAGCAGGCAAAGCCTTTCCAGAATGCATGGGTGGCTATGGAAGAAGAGACAAAGCAGCTTATCAAGCGTCAGAAATATCAGCAGCTTGTGGTAGGAACTGTGAAAGCCAACGATCTTGACAAGAAGGCTCTCTACAACGATTATGTAGCTACCAACAATGTTTCGCTCGCATATCGCCCCTATGGCGCCATCGATGAGAAGAAATATCCCGTAAGCGATGCCGAGATCAATGCCGCTTACTCCGATGAGAAGTCAAGTTTCGAGGTTCTTGAGCCCACTAAGGAAGTGTCTTTCATCGCCATCAATATCGCGGCTTCCGACGCTGACCGCGCCGCAGCCAAGGCTCTTGCGCAGAATACACTCAAGGCGCTCAACGATTCCGCTTCCACCGGCCTTCCTTCAGATATAAAGAAAGAAGGAGTAGTAATGACCCGCAGCAATCTCCGTGCATCCGACCTGCGCAACGGTCCGGTGAAGAACTTCGTTTCTTCCGCCAAGCCGGGCGAAGTGAGCATGGTGACAGAAAACCTCCGCGGTTTTGAAATCGTGAAGATGGGCAAGCGCTCTTATGAAGTAGACTCCATCCAGATCAACATAGTGCAGGTGGCAGGCGAAGCTCTTCCCGCCAAGGTGGCGGCAAGCCTCAACGCAGGTCTCCCCATCGACAGCATCAACAAGACTTTCTCTGCCGACAGCGTGTTTGCCCAAAAGGAGCAGTGGATTCCCCTCTTCGCTCAGGATGGTCCCACCAACGCTCTCGCTTCCTCACAGCTTGACTCCCTGCGTCAGGCCGGAGGCAAATATGTGGCTATAATGAACTCTCCCCAGGGCGCGGTTCTTGCCAAGGTTGTTAAGCAGAACGCACCTGTCGAGGTAGTTGAGTTTGAAGAATACAACTATCAGCTGAATCCGTCGGCAAAGACAGTAGACGACGAGATGGCTAAGTTTGAGGCTTACCTTGAGAAGAACAATACCGCTGAACTCTTCAGCAAGAATGCTGCCGAGGCAGGCTACAACGTGCAGACTTTCCAGTTCACTCAGTCTACTCCTGCAGTTCCCCGCATGGCAGGCTACAACCAGTTCTTCCCCGACAGCCGTTCTGTAGTGCGCTGGGCTATGATCGACGGTAAGCCGGGCCAGGTTTCTCATATTTATGAGTCGAAGGATGCTTCCGCTCCAATGCTCTACGCTGTGGCTGTCGACGCTCAGTATGACGACTATGTTCCGGTTGCAAACAAGGACGTAAAGAATTATCTTACCAACAAGGTGCGCCGCCAGAAAGCCGGCAAGGACCTCGTGGCTGAATATCAGAAAGGAGGCTCCAACCTTGAGGCTGTAGCCAAGGCTATGGGCGTCGAGCCCCGTCAGCTTGAGGCTTTCCGCCTGGGACGAGGCATGGGTGTCAACGACGCAAAGGTGCTCGGACAGATCGCCGGTGCTAAGGCCGATAAGAAGCTCGTCGTAGTCCCGGGTGAAGATGGTGTCTATGCTTTTGTAGTCAACAGTGCGTCAAAAGCTGACATGCCTTACAACGAGGCTAACTACGAGCAGCAGTACTTCCAGCTTGTCAATCCTAACTTAGACCAGATGCTCCGCGGCTCAGACAAGCTCGTCAACAAGAGCTATAAGTTCGAAGGCGGCGACTGATGGATTGCGCGAACCGCGGTTATATACAGTCGGGAAGCTGACTTCCCGTATGAAATATCCCCGAATATCGAGGGTCATCCCCATTCAGGGTGATGGCCCTCTTTTTTATTTAAGGCCCTATGCCTATCTCGGTGTCAGAGCCTCTCGTGAGTCTTGAATTATGCATTATGAATTAAGAATTATGAATTGATTATGAAACCCTCATTAATAGGCATGACCCTTAATGACCTCGAGGGAGTGGCCAAGCAGGGCGGCATGCCGCGCTTCGTGGCTAAGCAACTCGCCGACTGGCTCTATGCCAAGCGGGTGACATCTTTCGAGGAAATGGCCAATATATCTAAGAAAAACCAAGCATGGCTTGCCGAAAACTATGAGATAGGTAGAAGCAAACCGGTCAAGGCCTCCAAGTCGCAAGACGGCACCGTGAAATATCTTTTCGATGCAGGCAACGGCAATCGCGTGGAGTCGGTGATGATTCCGGATAAAGACAGGGCAACGCTATGCGTCAGCTCGCAGTGCGGATGCAAGATGAACTGCTACTTCTGCGCTACCGGAAAACTTGGCTTCAAATCCAATCTCTCGGCAGCTCAGATCATGAATCAGGTGCTCTCCATGCCTATACGTCAGAACAAGACCGGCGGAAGCGAGCAGGGTGAGCTTACCAATATCGTTTTCATGGGCATGGGTGAGCCTCTCGACAATTTTCCTGAGGTACTGAAGGCCATAGAGATCCTGACAGCCCCTTGGGGGCTTGCTTGGAGTCCGAAACGCATTACGGTCTCCACCGTCGGAAAACTTCCTCAGCTTAAGGATCTCCTTGAGAAGACAAACGTACATGTGGCGATAAGCGTGCATACTGCGGATTTGCTGCAGCGTGAGTCGATGATGCCTGCTCAGAAAGCGTTCCCTATCCAGTCTGTGATGAAGATGCTGAAATCTTATGATTTTTCCGGTCAGCGGAGGCTTTCTCTTGAATATATCATGTGGCGGGGAGTCAACGACGACGTCGCTCATGCCAATATGCTTATAAAGCTGATAGGCGACCTCGACTGCAGGGTAAACCTCATACGATTCCACCGGATTCCTGGTGTGGATCTATATCCGGCTTCCGACGACCGCATGCAGATGTTTCGCAAGATACTAAACGACAACGGTATCACAGCTACTATCCGTGCCTCCCGCGGAGAAGACATCGACGCTGCCTGCGGTATGCTCGCGGCAAAAAAATAATTTGGCCGTTTGCGAATTATTTTGTAACTTTGAAAGTTAAATCTCCTCACAACTTTTCAACTCACCAACTTATCAACTCATCAACTCATAATATGCACAACCCCATACGAGTGGGTATTACCCACGGCGATTTCAACGGCATCGGTTATGAGGTCATCATAAAGGCTCTTGACGAGGAGGAGATCACGGATCTCTTCACTCCAGTCATTTTCGGTAGCGCAGAGATCCTCAACCAGGTGCGTAAGGATATAGGAACGGAAACTTTCCGCTTCACTCCGGTCAGAAGCGCCGCCGATGCCCAGAACGGCAAGGTAAACGTGGTGGATGTCTGTCCACGAGGCCTTGAGGTGACTCCCGGACATCCTTCAAAGGAAGCCGGAGAGGCGGCTGTGGCCGCACTCGAGGCCGCATGTCTTGCTCTTGAAGAAGGAGACATCGATTTCATAGTGACAGCTCCTATTAATAAGAAAACGGTCTACAGTGAACGGTTTCCCTTCCCCGGACATACTGAATTCCTCGCGCAGCGTCTCGCTGATGAAGGCGATAAAGCCACGATGATTTTATTCGACGATGATCTGCGTGTAGCCCTTGTCACTACGCACAAAGCTATGCGTGAGGTGCCTGACGCCATTACCAAGGATTCGGTAAGCCGAACGATAAGGAATATGGATGCGGCCCTGCGTCAGGACTTCCGGATGGACAAACCACGCATCGCAGTGCTCTCCCTCAATCCGCATAATGGAGACAACGGTCTTCTCGGCGCCGAGGAGATCCGCGAGATAGAACCCGCCATAGCGGAATGTGTGGCCGATGGAATCCTTGTTTTCGGCCCGTTTGCTGCAGATGGATTCTTCGGTACGGGAGATTATGCTAAGTTTGACGGTATAGTGGCCATGTATCATGATCAGGGACTTGCTCCCTTCAAGGCTCTTGCTCGCGAATATGGCGTGAACTATACGGCAGGGCTGAAATATGTCCGCACCAGTCCCGACCATGGCACCGGCTATAACATCGCCGGCAAGAACGAGGCTGACCCCACATCAATGCGGCAGGCTATATATCAGGGAATCGACCTCACCCGCAATCGTGCCATGCACGTCGAGGCTACATCCAATCCAATGCCTAAGATGAAGCAGGAACGCCGCCAGAAAGGCTCCCCTGAAGAATCCTGAATGTTTTTTGTCTCCTTAAACAGACTTCATCGAGCTCTTTTTACCGGATGTGGCTTCAGCCGCATTCTGACAACTTAAAACTGACAACTTAAACCTACAGACCTCCAATGGCAGACACCTCCATAGCAGCAATCCTCCGGGCCGGAATCTTCTCGCCAAACCACATCGCAAACGATGCGGCGATACTCCATGCCGTCGTGGCTGAACTGCGTAAGCGAGGCTGTCTGGTCAAGGTATATTCAGAGGAGGAGTTCTGCGACGCCGGCATACACGAGGACGTGATCCTTGCCATGTGTCGCAGTGAGCGGGCCCTCGCAAAGATACAGCGGCTTGAGGATGAGGGGCGTCTGGTGGTCAATTCCGGTTACGGCATCGAAAACTGTATCCGCATGATCATGGTGCGTCTGCTGATGCAGGCCGGCCTCCCGGTGACGGAAAGCTTTGTCGTGGACACTGATGTCGATGTCCGGCGTCGTCTCAAGGCGGCAGGCTTCGGTGCATGCTGGGTGAAGAAAGGAGAGGCTCCGGTGCATCATCTGGAGGATATTGCAAGGTGCCGTCATGTTGAGGAAGCCCAGGAACTTCTGCACGAATTCTTCTTCCGCCACATACGTAAGGCTGTAGTCAGCCGAGTGGTGGAAGGAGAGAAGATACGTTGCTACGGCGTCGCGTCTTCCGGTTGGTTTCATGCCTTTCTTCCGTTTCGCAGCGGTGGTCCTGAAGATATGGACGAGATGTCGGAGGCCTTGCATTCACGTGTGAAGGATATCTGCATGAGGGCCGCTCGCGTTCTGAATGTCGATGTGTTCGGGTGCGATATCGTGCTTGACGGTAATGGTGATTGCTGGTTGGTGAATTTCGACGACTGGCCAAGTTTCGCACCTATACGTAAGGAGGCCGCGCGTGCGATAGCGAAAGCCGTACTTGCTCTGGCACGAAGATCCTCCACCGGCGCCAAGGGAAAAAGCGTATGATGCTGCCGACTCCACTCAGTTGAGATATCGAGACTAAATTTATAACCAGAATATATTCCATTCCAATGGACACTGACAAGAAAAATACTCCGGATACGGGCGTTCATGACCATAGTCTGAAGCATCTTGGCGACACGTTGCTGAAGAGTAAGTCGCTTGTGCCCACTTTCCTGCGATCTGCTGTCTCAAGCCAGGCGTCCGGCTGGGTCGACTTCATAGTCGGATTCGTGATGTTCTACTGGATCTTCAATCAGCATCTTTCCTGGCTGGCCACAGGTATCGGTGTCGTGGCCGGCGGTATCGTAAACTGCATCATTTGCTATAAGTTTACATTCCGTGCTGAAAATTGTTCATGGAAGGCGGTTGTGGTGAAATACGCGATTGTATGGATCGGAAATCTGATCCTCAACTCCGCAGGAACAGAGGGCCTCTATATTGTCTTGAAAAAATGGCATATTCTTGAAGAAATGGGTTTCAAGACGGCAGGATATTATACTACGGCCCGTCTCGTCATGTCGTTGCTCGTGTCATGGTTCTGGAATTTCATACTGCAGCGCAATTTCGTCTACCGCCCTTCACGATTCGATCCGTATGCAGAGCGGTTTATGACAACCCTCATGGATTTCCTCCATATCCGACACAAAGATTCCCAACTGACAGCTGACAGCTGACAGCTCATAAACTGAAAGCACAAAGACTATATATGACTGAACAGGAAAAACAACAATATTACGCTGATCTTCGCGAAAAATACCAAGTGCATCCGGATGTCCTCAACTACGATGACATCGTAGAGCTTGCACCAAAGCTTAAAGGACATAAGAAACTCGTCAATCGTCTGCTGCATTGGCTGAAGGTAGATGAGGTCAATACGGTTCATGGCCGTTGGTGCGACACTCCCGGGCCTGATTTCGTAAAGCGAATGGTAGACCTGGACTTCAAGCTGAAACTTCGTGTCGACGGCGAGAAAGTGCTTGACGATATGCCCGACGGAAGATTCATCACAGTCTCCAACCATCCTTTCGGAGCTCTTGACGGCATTACGTTGATATATCTCGTCACCAGGCGTTTCCCTGATTTCAAGGTTATGGTGAATATGATCCTGAATAAGATCTCTGCCATGCGGCCCAACTTTATAGCCGTCGATGCATTGAGCACCGACGATCCTGCCAAACGCCAGGTCTCAGTCAACGGCATTCGTGAGGCTCTCCGCCAGTTGAAGGAGGGTAAGCCTCTTGGCTTCTTTCCCGCCGGGGCTATGAGCAAGGTAGACATTCACGGCCATCTTGAAGACCGTCCGTGGCAGAAGTCTGTCCTCCAGATAATTGGAAAGTCAAAGGTGCCCGTAATCCCGATATTCTTCCATGGCAGCAATAGCTGGTGGTTTAACTTTCTCGGGCATGTATGCTGGCCGGCCAGATCGTTGCGTCTGCCGGCAGAGGTGTTCCGTAAGCGTGGGAAAGAAATACATATCTCTATCGGCGATCCGATCAGTGTGGAGGAAATAGCAGCCCACAATTCAAGTCCGGAAGAACTCGGAAAGTTCCTGCGTGGAAAAACCTATGCCCTCCGCGCCCTCAAATAATCGCATAACGCACAACGTACAACGTAAATAATGGAAAAATCAAGATTTCAACGTCTGAAGGAAGAGTATCGCGGCAGTCTCAAGAGCAGCGATACAGAGGAATGGTTCGATCTCATTTTCTATCGTCCGATAGGGTTTACCTGGGCGGTGATAGCCCGCAAGCTTGGTGTGCATCCCAACGCCATAACCATAGCCTCCATCTTTATCGGCATAGGCGCCGGAATTGCTTTCTACTATAATAATTTCTGGATCAATCTTGTGGGTATGTTCCTTCTGATCTGGGCTAATTCCTACGACAGTGCCGACGGACAGCTTGCCAGAATGACCAAGCAGTATTCCCGTCTCGGCCGAATCCTTGACGGGGTTAGTTCCGACCTTTGGTTCGTAGCAATATATATAGCAATCTGTCTGCGCGAGAACTACACCTCCGATTTCTTCATGGCCCATAAATGGATGATATGGGTTCTCGCCGTGCTGGCAGGTATATGCCATGCGCAGCAGGCTGCTATGGCCGACATATACCGCCAGTTCCATCTTTTCTTCCTTAAAGGGAAGGGGGGCTCCGAACTGGAAGACGCTCAGGCGCTATGGAAGAAGTTCCACTCGATGTCATGGCGTAAGGAATTCTTCAGCAAACTTGTGATGGGTTTCTATGCCAATTATACCCGAACGCAGGAACGTTGCACTCCTCAGATGCAGAAGCTTCGCCGCGCTCTCTATGTGAAATATCATTCCCATATTCCCAAAGAGTTTGCGGAGCGTTTCCGTGAATGCAGCCGCCCACTGATGAAATACACCAATATACTGAGCTTCAATGTGCGCAGCTGGGCTCTTTTCATCTCTATTCTCGTTCTTCAGATGCCTTGGGTATATTTCGCCTTCGAGGTGACTGTCATGAACATCCTGCTTGTCTATATGGTGGCCCGTCACGAACGTATCTGCCGCCGCCTGCGTCAATCCTTAAATTGATATAGAACACAATATGAAAAATTATATATCAGCCCTCTTGATCGCTATTGCGATCGTGATCCTCGGCCTTTCATTGAAAGCCGGTATTGACAATTTCGCCTTTCGTGACCGAGAAGTGACGGTAAAGGGTCTTGCCGAAAGAGAGGTCCCGGCAGATCTCGTCACATGGCCGATATCCTATTCAGTGGCCGGCAACGAACTTGCTTCCCTCTATAATCAGGTAAGCCGCAGCAACGAGACAATTATAAGGTTTCTTACATCCAACGGTATCTCCCGCGAGGAGATTTCCATAAATCCTCCCGATACATACAATGCCGAGTCGAACCAATATCGTTCGAACTCTTTCAATTATAACTATTCGATCTCCAGCACCGTAACGGTGACTACAAAGAAAGTAGACAAAGTTCGCGAGCTCCTCAATCGTCAGTCGGAGCTGCTCAAGGAAGGCATAGCTTTTTCAAACTCATATATAAACTATCAGTTTACAGGTCTTAATGACATAAAGCCGGAGATGATAGGGGAGGCCACAAAGGCCGCAAGGGATGCGGCGGCCAGGTTTGCCGCAGACAGCGACAGCCGAGTCGGGAAGATAAAGAATGCGCATCAGGGTCAATTCTCTATCGATGACTCCGACTCCAGCACTCCCTACCTCAAGAAGGTACGGGTCGTCACTACCATTGTCTATTACCTCGAAGACTAACGCCATGCTCATAATTCCACAGAAATACAACCTCAAGCTCCTACCCGAAACCACCGAGGTGGCTATCCAGCATATCAAGGATTCATTCCAGAAGGAACTTGCCCGCGCGCTCAACCTCCGTCGGGTGACAGCTCCTCTGTTTGTACTTTCAGGTACGGGAATCAACGACGACCTCAACGGCGTGGAGCATCCTGTCAGTTTCCCTATCGATGCCATTGGCGGACGTCGCGCGGAGGTTGTGCATTCGCTTGCCAAATGGAAGCGTATGAAGCTCGGAGCCTATGATATCGCTCCAGGCTACGGCCTTTATACTGACATGAATGCCATACGCACTTTTGAAGATCTCGACAACCTGCATTCCCTCTATGTGGATCAATGGGACTGGGAAAAGACCATACGCGAGGAAGACAGAAACCTCGACTATCTGAAGGATACCGTCCGAAAGATATATTCTGCCGTGAAGAAGGTTGAAACTGAGATATATGAGCGTTTCCCGCATATCACTCCCTGGCTGCCGGAGGAGGTCACTTTCATTCATTCTCAGGAACTTCTCGACCGCTATCCCGGACTCTCGCCCAAGGAGCGTGAGGATAAGGTTGCCAAGGAGTATGGCGCTGTCTTCATCATAGGCATCGGTGCTCCTCTGTCTGACGGCCTGCCACATGACGGGCGCGCTCCGGATTATGATGACTGGGTTACAATGAACTCTGACGGGTACAAAGGTCTCAACGGCGATCTTATCCTCTGGAATCCTGTTCTTCAAAGCGGTTTCGAACTCTCGTCGATGGGAATACGCGTGAGCCCTGAATCCCTTAGGGCGCAACTCAAGATGCGTGGGTGTGAGGAGCGGGAGGGTTATGAATTCCACAGATCTCTGCTGGAAGGGCGTCTTCCGTATTCTATCGGGGGTGGTATAGGTCAGAGCCGACTATGCATGTATCTTCTGCAGAAGGCTCACATCGGGGAGGTGCAGGCCTCCATCTGGCCCGAAGCCCAGATCCGGGAGTGCGCAGCAGCCGGCATCCCTCTCCTCTGAATCAATTGATAATTCTCAATGCATAATTCATAATTGTCTGTTCTGTACTTATCTGTACTGCGCAGCCAATTATGCATTGTGCATTATGCATTACCATAGGATGGGGCTCTTTCCCCGAGACGTCAGCCATGCGTTGGCCTGCGAGAAGTGCCTGCATCCGAAAAATCCCCGCGACGCCGAAAGAGGCGAGGGGTGAGGAGCTGTAAGCACGAGGTGCCTGCTGCGGTCGATCATGCTCCCTTTGCGTATCGCATCCGACCCCCACAGCATGAACACCACGCCATCGCCATGCTCGTTGATGGCACGGACAGCAGCGTCGGTAAATTCACTCCAGCCGAGGTTGGCATGGCTCCTTGGTTCATGTTCCCTTACGGTTAGTGTAGCGTTGAGCAGCAGTACACCCTGTCGGGCCCATCGCGTAAGATCTCCGTCGGTTGGTATCGGTGCACCAGTGTCGGTGTTTATTTCCTTGAATATATTGCGCAGCGATGGGGGAATCTGAATACCGGGATTTACAGAGAACGCCAGCCCATTGGCTTGTCCGGGCCCATGATAAGGGTCCTGACCGATTATCACCACCTTGGTGTCTTTAAAGGGAGAATTGTCGAAGGCAGAGAATATTTTTCCCGCAGGGGGATAGACATGGAAGCGCGGATCCGCATATTCCATCCTTACCGCATTCGTAAGCGCTCCGAAATATGGTTTGTCGAATTCTTCCCTAAGTTCCTTCTTCCATCCCTCTTCGATTCTAACATCCATATCGCTTCACACCAACTGAATCACGTTCAACTTAAAATCATCCATAGAATACAGCACTATCCCCAGCAAGGTAAGGGTCACTACTATATACTGCCACATGGTGACGGTCCTTATCCGGCTTGATACTGCAGTGGGATCTCTATGCATCATGTTGAATACCCATATTGATGAGGCGAGCAGGCAAACGCCGATGATGATTCCTATCCATGGAGTGACGAAGTCTACAGCCGTAGGTCTTATTATCAGGATCGCGGTGACAAAAGCCGCGTTCGCAAGGTAGACGATACGGGTGAAATGACCACCTTTGCTTGTCACCAAGGTCTCTTTGCCGTTCATCAGGTCTTCTTCATAGCGAAGATACTGCACCGCGATATGTGCGTTGACGGCCAGAAGACCGATTATGAAGGAATACACTATCACCGGAAGCCACATATGGCTGTGTAGGTTCTGGATCAGTGCAGTTCCGCTGACCGCAATAGGTCCGAAGAAAAGAAATGTGAATATCTGCGACCATTTTGTGCGAACCGCCGGTCTAGGACCTGCAAAATAGAAATATAGCAGTACAAGGATCAGAAAGAAATATCCGACTCCGATCCATCCGATAAAGGCGAAGAGCGACAGTCCCGCCGTGATGGTGAGTATGCCGAATCCGTTGGCAACTATCTTCATCAGAAGCACCTTCGATGAATTCGCTGAACGTGAGGATCGGTCGTTCATCCCTGAGATGTTTTCCCCGGCACCATAGTAAAGGTCAACGTATCCGTGGTAAAGATTGGCCGAAATCTGAAGAAACAAGGCGAAGATAAGGGTCATGATGGCCGGGAACAGGGTGATTCCGCCACGTATCACAGATGCCGTCAGCCCTCCCATCACTGCTCCGGCGCTTATGATCAGCGACGCGGGATGGGCGTTGTATACAATGGTCTTAGTTATGCTGTTCATAATTATTGATTCAATTCATAATTCATAGTCCTTCATGCTTACACTCCTAAGTAAACTATAGCCGCCAGAGATCCTACGCCGATGATGACCCACAGGATCACCGCCTGTACGAGAGGCTTCACACCTACCTGCTTGATTACCTTTATGCTGAGCCCCGCGCCGATCGCGAAGAGCACTGCGATAAGACATTGCTTGGCGATAATCACGAGGGTATCATAGACCGGCCTTAGACTGTCTGTGCCGACATAGGTGTTGAAGATCATCGCGAGCACGAAGAGGAAGATAAACCATGGGATGCTCACTTTCCCTTTCTTCCCCTCTTCTTCTGATGCAAGAGAGTTGTTTTTGGTGACAAACCACATGGTGAAGAAGGCCAGCGGAATTATCCAGAGGGCACGGGTGCATTTTATGAGTGTGGCGAGGTCGCATGCCTCATTGCCGTAGATGGCGCCTGCGCCCACTACGGAACTTGTGTCGTGTATTGCTATAGCCGCCCATGTGCCGAACTGGTGTTGTGTGAGGCCGAGAGCATGTCCCATCGGCGGGAATATGAAGAGGGCGATCGCGTTGAGTATGAAGATGACGCCAAGCGAGACAGCCATTTCATTTTCTTTCGCGTTGAGAACCCCTCCTACCGCTGCAATGGCGCTTCCGCCGCAGATAGCAGTGCCTGATGATATCAGATACGAGATCTTTGAGTCTATACGCATATATCTGCCTAACAATACCCCGGCAACCATCACTATTATTACGGATGCTACCGTGAATATCATTCCCTCAGCTCCGCTCTGAAGCGACTTCTCGAGATTCATTCCGAATCCGAGTCCTACTACGGATGCCTGAAGAAGGTATTTTGAAAGTTTCTTGTTGAATTTTGGGTAAGGGATACCGAAGATAAGAGCGAATACAAGTCCTACGAAAAGCGCCACGGGCGCTGAAATTAGAGTTGTACCTGTTATCAGCTTGAAAGGTATGAACATCAGTACGAGAAGAACCCAATAAAGGTATTTGCCGATTGTAGCCATCATGATATAGTTTAATCTTTTGCAAAATTAACACTTTCCCCTCATTCCCCCAAATATTTCCATCGTTTTTTCCAGATTTCCAGTTTTTCCATGATAACCCATGGTAAATCAGGTGTAATCATGTTCAATCATGCCGAAGTCACTACCCGGGACTGTTAAAAATACAAAAAAACTCAATTCCGTATTCTCATTTCTCAATAAAAATTCGTATCTTTGCACCCGCAATCCCGAAAGGGAGTGCTTGAGTGGAAAAATTTGGCTGCTTGCAACCACTGAAAAAAATGCTAAAACTGCTTTCTTATCGCTCTGCCCTTACATGGCGGAGCAAGCTGTCGAGGCATTCTGAGCGCAAGCCCAAGATGCCTCTTTTAGTGTTTTGTATTAACCCCTTCATATGCATGATGAATTCCGCAGCCGGAATTATGCATTGTGCATTATGAATTATGAATTAGATAAAAAATGAGCTACTTATTCACATCCGAATCCGTTTCTGAAGGCCATCCAGATAAAGTGGCCGATCAGATCTCAGACGCGCTCCTCGACGAGTTTCTCGTACGCGATCCCAAAAGCCATACAGGCATCGAAACACTTGTGACGACCGGCCAGGTCGTTATCGCCGGTGAGGTATCGTCGGAAGCATACATCGACCTGCATTCCGTGGTGCGCAATGTGATCGACCGTATAGGCTACAACCGTGGTGCCTATCGTTTCGACTGCGACAGCTGCGGCATTCTTTCCGCCATCCACGAGCAGAGCGCCGATATCGCTCAGGGTGTCAATCGCGAGGTGGATGAGCATCAGGGTGCGGGAGATCAGGGTATGATGTTCGGTTATGCTGTCAACGAGACCGAATCTCTCATGCCCCTTACCCTCGACCTGGCACATATGTTCGTGAAGGAACTCGCCGACATCCGTCGCGAGGGCAAGGAGATGACATACTACCGTAAAGGTAAGCTTGTGACTTATCTGCGTCCCGACTCCAAAAGCCAGGTGACGGTGGAATATGATGACAACGGCACTCCTCTTCATATAAACACTCTCGTCATCTCCACTCAGCATGACGAGTTCATAGAGCCGCTTCAGGACACTCCTGAGGCACGTCGCGTTGCGGAAAACAAGATGCTTGAAGTGATACGCCGCGATGTCCACAACGTGCTCATACCTCGTGTGCTTGCAAAGCTTCCCGAGAAGACACGCGCACTTTTTGATGACTGTCTGATACTTCATGTCAACCCGACAGGAAAGTTCGTTCTGGGTGGTCCGCACGCAGATGCCGGCCTCACCGGCCGCAAGATTATCGTCGACACATATGGTGGTCGCGGAGCTCATGGAGGCGGTGCTTTCTCAGGCAAGGATCCCTCAAAGGTAGACCGTTCGGCGGCCTATGCCTGCCGCCATATCGCCAAGAATCTTGTTGCCGCAGGTGTAGCCGACGAAGTGCTGGTGCAGGTAGCCTATGCCATCGGCGAGGCCAGCCCGGTAAGCTTCAACATCAATACCTTCGGTCGCTCCAAGGTCAACATGAGCGACGCTCAGATAGCCGACGTGGTGAAAGGTCTTTTTGATCTCCGTCCCAAAGCCATCGAGAAGCGCTTCGGCCTTCGTGAACCTATATATCTTGAGACAGCCGCATACGGCCATATGGGGCGTCAGCCCCGAAAGGTGAAGAAAGTCTTCAAGTCGGGCTATGACGCCAAGCCCATAGAGCGGGAGGTTGAACTCTTCTCATGGGAAAAACTCGACTCAGTCCCGGCCATCCGTGAGGCTTTCGGCCTTGACGTCTAATAGTTTATGGGGTCGGCGGTTTGGCTTCGCCCAAGCTAAAGCAAGTCCCGACCGTCGCCTACTGCGTAGCCATAGAATGTAAGACTCTATCCTCCGCCAGTTTGTACAGTAAATTCAGCTCGGAGAGCTGACATTATGCAGAAACCCCGGGCTTCAGCCCGGGGTTTCTTGATAGACTCACATTAGCCTCGGAGAGGCGCTTCATGGTTTTGATTATGCATTGTGCATTATGCATTATGCATTCACAAACACAAGGTATTCTCCTGCTTCCAGCGACATCGGAACATCTGCAGGCTCGCCGCGGAAATAATCTTTCATGCCTTCTACGTCAGGCTTGCTTCCGAGAAACTCCACTGCCTTCTCCTCGCTTCCGAGATTGACCATTGTCACGACCTTGGATCCTTCTTTCTCTCGTGAGAAGACGAGCAGGTCCGGGCTGGTGGTAGCGTAGCTTACTATCGTGCCACCCTTTGTTCCAGCAGCCAGAGCTTCCTGACCATGCTTCAGCGCATTGAGTTTCTGATAGAATTCGAAGTATTCGTTGCGCGGTTCCCACTGCGGGGCCTTATCTTTCTCAAAGAACTCAAACGCACGGTTCATACCCGTCTCCTGGCCGGTATATATCATAGGCATGCCGGGGAGAGTGTATGAGAGCACTGCGAAAGCGTTGGTAAGGTTGCCCAGACGGTCGAATTCCGTGCCTTCCCATGAATTGAGGTCATGGTTAGTCACCATATTCATCAGGTATGTATCCTTCGGATAGTCTTCAGCCTGTTGCTCTAAGAGCACATAGATATCGGTAGCATGTTTCTCGGGGAACTCCTTCACCTTTCCGTCGTTACCTTTGAACGTATATTGTCCGGAGGTGGAGGCTATCTCGCTGAAGAGATCCTTCATCGGCCAGTTGTAGCCCATGTCGAAACCGTTTTTCTGAAGCTCCGGAACGCTTGCCTCAGCAAGCATGAAGAGATCGGGCTTAGCTGCCTCGAGTTGCGGACGGGCTTCGTCCCAGAAATCAGTTGGCACTTCCATAGCAACGTCGCAGCGGAAACCGTCTACTCCCACTTCAGTAAGCCAGAACTTCATCGCGTCGATCATACCTTTTCGCATCTCGGGATTGGAATAGTCGAAAACGTATACGTCGGTCCAGTCGTAAACTCCCTTCATATTACCGAGGGAATCCTTCTCATACCAGTCCGGATGTTCGGTCACCCATTTGTTGTCGCGTCCCGAATGATTGGGAACCCAGTCGAGGATTACCTTCATTCCCTTCTCATGTGCATCCTTGACCATCTCCTTGAATTCGTCGATAGTCCCGAACTCAGGGTTGAAGGCTGTATAGTCGGCTACTGAGTAGTAGCTGCCCAGAGTACCCTTACGGTCCTGCTTGCTGATCGGGTGGATAGGCATCATCCATAGGATATCGACACCGAGATCCTTAAGTCTGGGTAGCTCTTTCTGAAAAGAAGTGACTTTCCCATCGTCGCTATACTGGCGTAGGTTGACCTCATAGATCACAGCGTTGCGGCTCCAGTCCGGGTGAGTCACGTTGGTGTAGGTGGAGTCTCTTTCCTCTCCTTCAGCCTCTTTGGCTGCTCCCTTTCCGCCGCAGGCGGAGAAGATAAGTGCGCCGATCATCCCCAGCGCCGGTAAGAATCTCTTCATAATTCAGATTTTTAGAGTTACTATAAGTAAAATATCTTTCGCAAATTTAATAAAATCCCCCCTCATCTCCAAATTATTTAAGGAATTCCCAGCGTCATGGTCCGTATATGTCATCGCCACCTTTATAGTTTCCATCATATTGGAAACTTTCCGCAGAAATAATAAAAGTTTCAACATATCCAAATGTTCTCTCTGCCATCGCGTAGCATTTCCTGCCTCTTTGCGTCCTTACCTGAGATTCAAAGAACCAGCTGATTAGGATAGAACCCAACTTATCACAATAAGGGAGCGCCACACATAAACGGATGTATATTTGCATGACTAATCTGAAATATACATCCAAAAACCATGACATCCGTAAAAATAAAATTCAAGACTTCTTCAATCCCCGACCGTGAGGGCACGGTCTTCTATCAGATTCTCCACGAACGCAAACAGCGTCAGCTCTTCACGGATTATCATATATTCCCTTCTGAATGGGATGAAAGCCGCTCGATGATGATTGTTCCCCATAAAAGCGAACGCAGGTCTTTCATCCTCTCTATCCGTGAACGCATCCGTTGGGATGTGGAGCGTCTCAACAGGATCATTCAGAAATTAGATAAAGACTCCTTGACATTTACGGTCGATGACATCATAGACGAGTTTAACCGTCACGTCAATGAGTATTCCCTGTTCAACTACATGGAAAGCATTATCATAAAACTGAAGCAGAACGGTAAGATCCGCACTTCCGAAACTTACACATCAACCCTCAACAGTTTTAAGAAGTTCCGCAATAACGAAGACCTGATGCTTGACTGCCTGAATTCAGAGACGATGGAGGCCTTCGAGGCATGGCACCGGCAGAGGGGAGTAGCGCCAAATACAATATCCTTCTATACACGCATCCTCCGCGCGGCCTACAATCGTGCCGTTGAAGACGGAATCATAGAAGACCGCCATCCATTCCGGCATGTATACACCGGCATAGACAAGACCGTCAAACGAGCCCTCCCTCTACAGATAATCAGGAAGATCAAGGCTCTCGACCTGTCCCTCATACCGGAACTTGACTTTGCTCGCGACATGTTCATGATGAGCTTCATGCTTCGTGGTATGAGTTTTATTGACATGGCTTTTCTCCGTAAATCAGATCTCTCGAATGGCCATATCACCTACCGTCGCCGTAAGACCGGTCAGCAGCTTGTCATCCGGTGGACAAAAGAAATGCAGATGATACTTGACAAATATCCTGAAAACGAGAGTGACTACCTTCTCCCTATCATCCGGAAGTCTGGATCAAACGACCGCTCCGTATACAGAAACGTAGGCTATAACATAAATCACAATCTGAAACGTATAGCCATAAAACTGGACATTGCCATCCCGCTCACCCTATACGTAGCCCGCCACAGCTGGGCATCGGCAGCGAAAGCCAAAGGCATTCCCCTTAGCGTCATCAGTGAGGGTATGGGCCACGACAGCGAAGCCACCACCCAGATCTACCTCGCAAGCCTCGACACCTCCGTCGTAGACCGCGCCAACTCCATCATCCTCAAAAGCCTATGACTCCGACCCCGCTTCCTTAGGAAGTCGGGGTCTTTTTCATTCCGATATCCCGAAGCATTCCCTCTCCATTGTTTGGCAACCATCCAAATCTCTTGCTAAGAGATACTTACTGAAGTGCAAAGATACATCTAAAATTTGGATTACCCAAATTGTCAAGTATAAAAATTTTAGTTTTATATTCAAAAACTTAGTAAATCTGGATATTCAGCAGTAAAATGGTTGGCTATATATAAAAATTCAAATTAATCAATTGCATAGAGATCACTTACTTAAGCAACCATCCAAATCTCTTAGCAAGAGATACTTTTGCAAGTAAACCAATTATTATAACCTTCTAAGAACGAAATAACATCATGAGATGTAAGAATTGCGGATGGCCCAATAAACCAAACGAAACCAAATGTACGAAATGCGGATCCCCTCTATCCTCAAATGACGATGATTTCGACATTGCGGGAGCTGTCACAGATAGCGGCTCTGTAAGCCCTCTTAATAAAACGGTACGAGAAGAAGATGTCTTTAATCAAAACAAACCTTACGATCCAGAACCTCCGGCCTATGGAAGGACTCAAGTTGAGAATCCGGAGCATGTGTCCAATATGGCACAATGTCCCAAGTGCGGATATCCCTTGCGTCCTGGAGTAGATAAATGCCCTAACTGCAAGTTCCAGATCAGCTCTGCCCATAGACATGATAATCCGGCACCGGATCGACATGGTGATCCGTATGACCTGAATCGAGAGCCTGCGCGAAGAGCGACCAGGATGGCTTCAGAGCCCGCTCAGAAGCCAAACTTCAGGGGTACCATTAACCCATACATGATGAATCTGGAGATCGAGCCCACATTCATACTGAAGCCTATGAAGCGAATGGAAGAGCGCCGCGATTTCGACGAACAGGAATATGAAGGGAAAGAGGTAGTACTGAATCGCGATAATACTGAGCCCAACAATCCCTCCATCACTTCCAGACAGCAGGCTGTAATCACAAATGAAGATGGGCGATGGTATATTGAGGACAAGAGCGATCAAAAGACTACTTTCGTTCGGGCTGGCCAAAAAATAGAGCTCCACGACGGAGATATTATACTCTTAGGAAACCGTCTCTTTGAATTCCGTAAGTAAAAGTCATGGCTGAAGTCGCACAAAGATGTAGTTTTTCCATTGGGGATCTTGTCGACGGGCGCTTTCAGGTGAAGAAGATACTTGGAGAGGGCTCTTTCGGTAAGGTCTACGCTGTACAAGATTACAACGGCCAGACTTATGCGCTAAAATTACTGAAACTCTGGGAAGTGCCTTCGGAAATACGCCAGTCGTTGGTTGATCGCTTCGATATGGAATTTGAGACAGGGAGGATAGAAAGTAATTATCTGGTGCATTCCATTTCACATGGTTTTGTGGCTGGCAATCCCTATATAGTCATGGAATACTGCCCCAACGGGGATCTGCTTTCACTATCAAACAATTCAAACGTTGACCTCTCAAAAGCCGCCACGCATATATTATGTGGTTTGAAAGCGCTGCATGGGAGGGGAAAGGTGCATCGAGATCTAAAACCTGAAAACGTTCTGGTGAAACGAAACGGAGATTTCGCCCTGACTGATTTCGGTATATCAGGTGACAGAAACAAGAGAATGACCGAGAGGAATATTCTCGGAAAGCCCAAACAGATTTTCGGTACTTATGCCTATATGCCTCCGGAACAGCTTAAACCTAACAAAGACGCTACAGTTCTTCCTACCACCGATATTTTCTCTTTCGGAGTCATGATGTTTCAGCTTCTGACGGGGGATCTGCCTTTCGGACCTCTTGAGTCAGAGCGTGAGCTTATACAGTATATGAAGAGGGGAAAGAATGGCGATTGGGACAGACATGTGCTTGGGAAATCGCAGCAGATGAGACAGTGGGAGGCTCTGCTTGAGGGATGTCTGACACCAAACTATCAGCATCGGCTTCAGACTACCGACGAAGTACTTCGGCTTGTGCCACAGAGCCGTGAGGCACAGCGAGAAGTGAAGGAAGAGATAACGGACTATCAGACAAGAATCGTAAATGGCGTCCTACTCAGGATAATGCAAGGCGAAGATTACGGCCGTGTATATTATCTTGACAATCTGTTGAGAGGAAACTCAGCAGTTCTGAGCATGGGCAGAAGAGACGAAGGTGTCTATAACGACATAGCCATTATTGAAAACGACAGCAGCTATATATCTCGAAAACACTGTACGCTGGAGCTTGATTATGAAATAGGGTCATGGATTATCCGCGACGGCCAATGGGACAGATACGACACAGGGGGATGGCGACGCTCGACCAACGGTACGTATGTCAACTCTAAGGAAGTCACCGTAAGCGGTCTGGCATTCAGTCCGGGTGACATAATATCGATCGGAGACACAAAACTAAGGGCAGAGGCCTACTAAAAAATGATAACTGATAAATACGACTAACTAAAAAACGTATAAAATGGCCAACAAAACGACACAGCCATATAAAAAAACGCTTTCCGGATCAATTGGAGCCGGAATGGGTTCGCTTTTCGCACCAGGCGGAAAGAAATATTATATCTTAGAGCATAAGGTATCAAGTAAATATCACAAGGCCGGTGAGTCACAGGAAATTATCGTTGATAATATCGAACTTGGACGGGATTCGCACTGTCAGGTGCGTTTTGACGAAAGCTTTAAGACCGTCTCGCGCCGCCACGCGGCCATTGTCAAGGACGGTGACATGTGGAAGCTTGTACCGCTCTCTAAAACCAATACGACATTCCTCAACGGTCGCCCGGTAAAAGAAGAGTGGTACCTGCAGAACGGGGATGAGATACAGCTTTCGGTCAATGGTCCGAAGATGGGTTTCATCACACCTACCGGCAAGAAGTCGACTGTTGGTTCCATAGGCCTTACACGCCGACTGAGTCTATTCCGCCAGCAGGCCTTGCGCCCATATAAGACAGCTATAATCTGCCTGTCAGTAGTACTTGTACTTGCAGTTGGTGGATTAGGCACATGGAGCTATCTGAAAGGTCAGGAATATGAAAGCTTGATCGCTAACGCGCAGAAAAGACTGGATTCTCTTAAGTCCAAAAATTCTGAGCTGGAGCAACTCATAGCTGATGCAGCAAAAGAACAGCACAGATTGGATTCATTACTTAAAATCAAACAGCGTCCTGTACATAAAACTGTAGTCGTACATAGTAACGATGGTAATAATGGTGGTGGAAATGTCTCTAATCTTCAGAAACATGAGGATGATATTTTCAAGATCATGACTGCCATGTTTGTTGAGTATCAGGGTCAGAGAATTCCGTTGGAGACCGTCAATGGCGGTATATTAGGATGGAGCGGAACAGGATATCTTTTAACTGATGGCAGATTTGTAACAGCTAAACACTGTGTAGAAGGATGGAAGTTCAACAGTGTCGAGGAATTGAACGAGCAACTTGACATGTTGAAGGATGAATCCCTCAAGTCTCTATTCATTGCTGGTCTGACAAGGTCAGAAGGAGCAAAGTTAGGCGCTTTGATAGTCGCAAAATCACCTACTAAAGAATTAAAGTTCTATTCTAATCAGTTTGTAATGGATCATTCAGACGAAAAAATGGAAGAATTAGATGGGAATTTAAATATCATAGTAGGCTCGTTAAGAAGTGGAGGAGACTGGGCTTATGCAAAAGCTGGACAAAGCGGGACAATCATTGGAGATGCATCTTTGTCTGCCAATCTCCCTGCAGGAGCAAGATTAGAAGTGTTAGGCTATCCTCGCGGAGATTCAGCAAAAAGCGGATCCTGTCTATACGGATCCTGCCAGACAGCAGAAAGAGGCCTGAATAACGGACTAATAACAATATCGGCACGGAATTTTGAACAAGGAAATTCAGGTGGCCCCGTATTTTATAATGATAAGGGCACATATAAAGCAATAGGAATTGTTTCTATGGGTACAGGAGCCACTCGTGGAGGCCTAATACCAATCGCTAACCTTAGATAAAAGAATATGAAAGATTTACGAATAATAGGATTTTCAGTATTACTGTTATTACTACCATTAACAATAAACTCCCAATTAATAGGATCAATCCAATTCGATCCGAGTGACTTCTCTATGCCTGACAGGGTAGACGGATTCCAGGATACATTTGAAGAAACTTTGACACCAGGAATCTTTATCGTAAAAACAGGTTTTCAAATCTGTAATAAAGAATCTGGAGAGTTATTCGGTCTAAACGGGAAAGACGAGTTTGGGGAAATCTATGGAATCGGAGTAAAGACAACTGACGGCATACTCCTTTATGATAAATCAGTAAGACCTTGGAGATATAATCAAAAGTTCGGCAAATATATGGAAAAATATGACCCGATCTTCACACAGCCTATGTATAGAACCATGTCTGCAAATTCTCAATTGACCTCCTTAGAATTCGACATAGCTACAGGAATCACGCTGGTTGATTCGACTCTCTATAAATTTGACAGTCCAACATTTGACAAAGATGGATTCAAACTAAACAATGATACAGGCAAGCTAACAGGATGGATTGTATGGATCATCGCAAAAGATACCGATAATCTTGGATATGAAGATAAAATTGACTTCAATATCTCTCGACAGGAATGGGATATTTCTGACAGGGGATACGTCGTTGACATTGAACAGCCGAACACTGAACTACAAATATTAGGTGGTATCTTTTTAGTGCCAAAGGTAAACGGGCCAGGGGCACTACAATTCAGCATCAGTGGCATAGCAGTACCTATCAATGAAAAATGGACTTTGGCCTTCCCTGATTGGTGTGTCCAGAATGAAAAAGAAGTAAAGCCACATCCTCAAGTTGAAGAGAATAATGTAGATGGAATAGAGCTTACTCCAATAAATAAAGAGAAAGGGAAAAGCAAGCCCAAGAAAGACGATAAAAAGAAGAAAAGATGAGCAATATACAATTCAGAATTGCGGCGAAGACTGATGTCGGACTCGTAAGAACCAATAATGAAGATAATTTCCAGGCATCATCTGATCTTTCAAAGAATCAGATGAGATGGATCAACAATGAAGTCTGCTCTTTAGGAGATAAGGGAGCTCTCATAGTGGTAGCCGACGGAATGGGAGGCATGAATGCCGGAGAAGTCGCTTCTGAATTGGCTATAGAGACCGTCAGAGAATACTTCTCGCTTGAAAATCTCACGGCAGACGTGATGAAGACACGCTATTCCATAGAGAAATTCATGAATGAAGTCATCGTGGCAGCCGATGCAAGAATAAAGGAAGAGGCTCGCCGGAATCCTGAGACCAAAGGGATGGGTACGACGATTGTTATCGGATGGATTCTTGACGGAAAACTCTATGTCTCCTGGTGTGGCGACAGCCGAGCATATGTATACAATCCGGCTGCAGGTCTTCACCAGATAACAAAAGACCATTCATATGTGCAGGGATTAGTGGATAAGGGATCCATTACAAGGGAAGAGGCTTTTGATTTTCCAGACAGCAATATAATAACACGTTGTCTAAGTGATTCGACAGCCAAAGCGAAACCGGAATCTCTGCTTAAGCCATATGACCTTTGCGACGGAGACATAATTCTGCTTTGCACTGATGGCCTTAGCGGAATGATTCGGGATTCCGAGATGGAAGCCATAATAAGGGCTAACGAGCAGGATATGGATGTTCTTGTCGATGAACTTATCAAAGTGGCCTGCGAAGCAGAAGGTTCTGACAACATCACTATTTGCATCTGCCAGATACTCCGGGGAGCCTCCCAATGCAAGCCGGAAGTGTTCACGGACTATGACAAAAGAAACAATGGCAATCAAACAGGTTTCATAAAGACGATCATCAATAAGCAGGAGGACATATCAGGCAAAAGACGAGGTTGGCTCTATATCTTGCTGGCATGTGTAGCCCTTGCTCTTATAGGAATCTGCGTATGGTGGTTTTTCCTTAAGGAAAAAGGTGACAAGAATATTCAACAAAACATTCCTGAGGCCATTGAAATGCAAGATGCTCCTATGGACGTCCAGACTGAGGATGCCTCAATTCAGAGCGAGAGTGCCGATTCAAATGATGAGTCACAGTCTGATGCCATAGTTGACGCTGTGCCTTCAACAAATCAACAAACCTCCCAGAAAGGAAAAGGCAAGACTGGATCCAGCGGCTCAGTTTTCGATGGCCCGAAACAGGAAAGTCCCAAGGAGCAAGCTACTGACAAAGATGAAGACGAGCTTACCTTGATTGGAAACATCGAGGATCCTAAACCCGCCAAGCAACAGGAAGAAGAAGCAACGCCTGTCTATCAGGATTACATGGTAAAACGCGGAGACACATACTCCAAACTTGCCAAGAGATTCAACACAGATGTGGAAACACTGCAGAAAATCAACAACGGCAAGGACCTTAAGGAAGGAGACACCATTAAAGTACCAAAATGAAAGCTTATGAACGGAAACAGAATAACCATTGGAAGAGACCCGCGCAATGATATCCGTATAGATGACCGCTGGGATACAGTAAGCAACCGTCATGGCGAGATTTCATACTCCGGAGGACAGCTTTCATTCACGGACCACAGCACCAACGGCACCGTCATTAACGGACAGAAGATACAAAACATGACAGTCGGCATATACCGAGGCGACAGCATACGCCTTGCAAACGCCTTCGAACTGGAATGGAGCGTCATCGAGCGCTTCTTCCCGGAAATGAACCGTCCGACAGTAACACGCAACGTAAGAGGTGAAAGTCAGAATGCAGGAAGGCATACCATGCATATTAATGTACGCGAACAGGGTTTGTCAGGATTAAAGACATCTGACTCAAAGCAGGGGCGGGCTACTGAAAAATTCGACCCGCAACAGTCAAAGCTACATGAGGAACATACCCATGCAGGAAGCTATAATTTCGGTATCGCTAATGAATACTCACAATCAGAAATAGACCAGCAGCTTGAGAAATGGAATTGGGGCGCTTTCTTCTGCAGCTGGCTATGGGGTGCATTCAACGGTGTATTCTGGCCGCTCTTCATAATAGCAGTCTCAGGTATACCCTATCTTGGTCAGATAGCAGAACTATGCCTGTGTGTCTATCTTGGCATGAATGGATCAAAGATGGCCTGGAGATCAGGGAAAAACCAGAATTTCGAGAGATTCTTGAAGTCTCAGCGCATCTGGGCCATCATAGGAGTCTTATGGTTTGCACTGACCGTCGCAGTTAATGTTTTCCTTCTTAAATACACTTTATCACTTATTTAAAAAGCCAAACCAACAACATCATAAAATCTGTCAAACATGTCTGAACTTCATAAAGGACAATTATTCCACAACAGGTACATTTTAGTCAGGGCTCTCGGACAAGGAGCTTCAGCTGAGGTATGGATGGCACGTGACACTCGCGCCAACAACCTACTTGTGGCATTGAAGATATTCTCCCAGAACTCCGGAATGGACTCTTCCGGCATGCAGGATTTCGAGAGGGAATTCACTACAGTCTACAACATGAAGCACTCCAACCTGCTTCCTCCTACGGGTTACGACATATGCAACGGGCGACCATACCTAGTCATGCAATACTGTGAGAACGGATCGTGCAACGGAATGGCCGGAAGAATGGAGGAAGAAGACATTATAAAGTTTCTCCACGATGTATCAGCAGGACTTGAATACCTCCATGACCATAACATAATACATCAGGACATCAAACCCGACAACATTCTGCTTGACGACAACTGCAACTTCATGGTGACTGACTTCGGAATAAGCGTGAATTCCGATGGCGGCCTATTCAATTCCAATGGAATGTCAGGAGGCACACGCGCTTACATGGGACCCGAACGATTTGAGGGAATTACCAACAGTGCATCAGACATGTGGTCGCTCGGAGCTACTGCAGTGGAGCTATTGACGGGCAATCCACCGTACGGCGATCATGGAGGTCTTTTGCAGGCTGAAGGTGAGCCACTTCCAGAACTTCCTAAACTACAGCCAGAGGTTAAGGACATGATCATGTCATGTCTTGCTAAGGATCCAGCCAAACGAATCAAGGCAAATGAAATACGTCAGAAAATCGACCTCTATCAGGAGACCGGGTCATGGGAAAAGAATTCTCAAAAGAAAATAATAGCAATTGTTGCTACCGGAGTAATCAGTGTTCTGATGTGTCTTGGAATCTTCCTGTGGGACTATAACCGCACGAAGGTGTATTACTATAAAGACTACGCTGAATTCTGGGGAGTTCCTCATGGAATTGGCCGCCTAAGCAGCAACGAAATGGCACATAGGGAACTGAGCTACAGGTTCGAATATAACAAGCATAAGCTACGCCGCGTATCGCTGGTAAATTCAAAGGGAAAGGTGATTGATCACACTGATACCGAACTGAAGAACAGCCGCTATGCAGACGTTCAGTATTTCTATACTGATAACGGCAATATCGACTATACCTTCATATCCGACCCGAACGGGCGCGTTCTCTTCAAGATGGACTACGATGACAATCTGAAGACCGCCACATTCCGTCAGAACGATGAGTACGGCACGGAAATGAACCTCTATGCCAATACTAACGTGCTCTATAAGTACGGCTTTTCAGCAATGGACGAGAAAAGCCGTATCTCACGTTATCTCCTCACATATGATGAAGACGGCTTGCTGAAAGAACGCCGCTATGTTGGCCTTCAGAATGTACCGGCATGTGACAAAGACAATATCTATGGTTCCCGCTATAAATACGATCACAAAGGGCGTAAAATCGAGGAAGCGTATATAGGTGCGGACGGCAACATTACGAGCAATTCAGACGGTATGGCCATTCGACGATACACCTATGATGATAACGACAACTGGGACAGCGTCACTTACCTCAACTCAGACGGAGAAGGATCGCATGACGGGAATAACTGCAGTGTGGTCCGGATAGGATACGACGATTATGGCAACCGCATATCGGAAATGTACTATACTCTGGAAGGAGAGCCCTCAATTCGCACCGACTGCAAAGCCGCCGGATTCAGATATGAAATCGATAATGAAGGGAACAGAACAGGACAAATTTATTTAGGGGTTGACGGTAATCCGACATACAGCGATGCTGGAATTGTCAAGGTTTCAGACCGTCATGATGAAAACGGCTTCATTGTGGAGCGCACATTCCTGGATGAAAACGGGTCCCCGACACTATATTCTAAAGACGGAGAAACCTACGGGAAAATAATATATAAAGTGGGAGAGACCGGATTACCGTTAGAAATCAGTATCTATGATGAGTACGGCAATCCTACGGAAGATGACAAAGGGGGATTCAAGTATGTGAGTACCTATGATGCGAACGGTAATATAACCAGTCAGAAGACTTTCGACAAAGACGAGTCTCCAACTCTCTCAAATGGATTCTATCATGAATGCAGATGGGAATATGATGAACACAACAACCTCATCAAGGAAAGCTACTTCGATATAGAAGGGAATCCAACCACCTGCGACGGAAGAATTTCTACATTCGGCATGGAGTACAACCGCCAGGGGGCAATGACAAAAATGAGTTATCTCGGTAAAGACGGCAGACCCATCTCCGGGGATGCTCTATATTCTGGCTATGTCATTGAATATGATGAATTAGGCAATCAGAAGACTTTTCAATATGTAGATACTCAAAACAAGCCGACTATGTCGAGCTACGGCTATTCAAAGATTGAATATGTCTATGACCCGAAGACCAACTTCCTCACTGAAATCAAGGACTACAACACGACCGGAAGACTCGTATATGACATTCACAGGAAATTTGACAGCCGTGGCAATATAGTGGAGGCATACACCCTGGTAGATGGTAAGCTAAAACCCGGATCAGCGGTAGAACACTCTGAATACGATGCCAATAACAGAGAGACCTCCCAATGGGTGAGCGATCTGTCCGGCAAGAAAATCAATTACCCAGGTAAGGCATACTCGCTCGTAAGACACGAATATGACCATATGGGCAACTGCATATCATCCACCTATTGGAAGGCCGACGGCACCCCTGGGACAGACGAGCAGAAATCGCATAGACGCGTAAGAACATTTGATGCCATGAACCGAGTCATCTCTGAACTCAACTACGGCGTAGATGGGAAACCATTATCGGGAAGCAACGTAAATCCTGAAGGCCGCGTCAAGTATGACCAATGGGGAAATATGGCTGAAATCTCATGTTATGACGGCTACGGAAATCCACGCCTCTCATCTGACGGATTCTTCGCATCTCGTGCGGTTTACGACAGAAGAGGCAATGTGCTCAAACAGGAATTTGTAGGAGTCGACGGAAATCCGGTATGCAGCAAGAACAATGGATATGCAAAAGCCGAACACACCTATGACCAGCACGGCAACCAGCTCGAATCAAAATATTACGACACGACTAAGTGCATTCGAGTAGAACAATTCAAGTATAATGATAAGAATCGCCTTACAGAGCAGAGAGTGTGTGATGCAAATGGCAAGCTTACCGACCAGTTCTATGGAGTAAGCAGAGTAAAGATAGACTATGATGAAGATGACACAACTCCTAAGAAACGCAGTTATTATACTCAAACAGGAGCCGTGCTTGGCTCACAGACATGGAATAAAACAAAAGGAGAATGGAACGATATAAGATAGGGTTTTATCCTCCGATTCAAACGACATAAACAGAAACAGATGGAAGTCAACAATCTATTTAACGACCGGTATTTCCTTGAGAGACTTCTCGGAAGGGGCAACTTCTCTGAAGTGTGGCTCGCAAAGGATACGAAGACCGATATAAAGGTGGCGTTAAAGATCTATGCCCCGGCCACAGGACTGGACGATGCAGGACTCAATGTGTTCGCACGCGAGTTCTCTCTTGTGATCAATGCCAATCACAAGAACTTGCTTAAGCCGATGCACTATGATTCATGCGATCGGAAACCCTTCCTCGTGCTTCCTTTCTGCGAGAAAGGAAGTATCATGAAGGATGTAGGCAAGATGACTGAAGAAGATGCCTGGAGACTGCTGCGTGACGTCGCGAGTGGCCTGGCATGGCTCCACAACATGAATCCACCGGTGATCCATCAGGACATCAAGCCTGACAATATCATGGTTGGAGAAAATGGCGATTTCATGATTACTGACTTCGGAGTGAGCACACACGTTAAGTCAACACTAAGGAAAAGCATGAGCGCGGCTTTCAGTTCAGCGGGCACCATAGCCTATATGGCACCGGAACGCTTCAGTAAAGACAACACCCCAATCATGGCCAATGATATATATTCTTTGGGTGCGACAGTCTATGAGATGCTGACGGGTGACACTCCTTTCGGAGATGATGGTGGTCTTATTCAGATGAAGGGAGCTGAGGTGCCTGAACTTAAGGGAGATTATTCTAAACAGCTTAAGGAAGTTATATCCCGATGCCTTCGTACCAATCCTTGGGAACGTCCGACTGCTGAACAGCTTGAAAAATATGCAGAGGATGGTCTAAACGGGCGAAAAATAATGTTTGCAGGAGATAAAACATTCTGGGGAAAATACAAAATGATGATAATTGGTGGTGTAGCACTCCTTGCATTGGCTGTAATAGTGATAAGCGTAATTTCGTCTAACCGCCGGGAAGAACAACAAGCTGAATTAATGGAGTGCCAGACTAATGCCTACAATGATTCTGTCCAATCACTTATGAAATCAGCTATAGCCCGCGGCGACAGCCTTGCAAGAGTGGGGGCCCAGCATGATGAAGCATATGAGGTAGAACTGCTTAAAGCCTATGGGATATACGGAGATGCAATGGATTATAAACTTAAAGACGGGCAGATACCTGAAGGAGCTTCAGCTCTTGAGGGCAAACGCAAGACTCTGGAATCACAATTGTATGAGGCTTACTGCTCCTTTATCGAGAAAGCAGAAATCTTCTCCGATGATGAAGAGATATCCTCAGAATTTAAGGAACGCGCTAAATCCATCAGCGACGTAATCGACATATCCAAGCTAAAAAAAGACGAAGGCAAGAACACTGACATAAAAACCGAAGAATAAAGACTAGAAAAAATGAAAGGACTAAGAATAATCGTCGTTCTTATCGCCGGCTTGATGACACTTTCCGCAAATGCCCAGTCATCATGCGAAAAACTCTATTCGAGTGGCGTGAAATTACAACAGACAATGACAGTTGCTTCTCAGAAAAAGGCTATAACTTATTTTGAAAAGGCAAAGGTTTGTTACGATTCCAAAGCGAAGAAAGATCTGTGTGAACAACAGATAAAATCGTGCAAAAACATCATCGCTCAATTGTCGAAGAAAGATAAGCAGCCTGCCGCCTCGGGATCATCCAATAAAGAAGAGGGTTCACAATCAGCCACACCAAATAATATAAAGGCTGAACCAGCTAAAAAGGATGTGCAACTTTCCATCGACTGCACCTATCTAAAATTCAAGGGCAAAGGAGGCGAGTTCAAGAAAGCAAAAGTGACATGCAATTATCCTGACTGGAAGATAGCTGAGAAACCGGAATGGGTAAAATGCTCCAAAAATGAGGATGAAATCGTAGTGGAATGTGAAAAGAATCCAAGTAAAGACGAACGTTCCGGATCAATCATCATTGAATGCGGCGACAAGAGTGTCACGCTGACTATAATTCAGGAAAAATTCAAAAAATTCGGAGTAATCTGATAAAGAGAAAGAACTGAAATTAATTGCTTCGTCTGCAACTGCTTTAAGTCGCAGACGAAGTAATTCAAGCTGTAATCATTAAATATCGCCAAGTGCTTAATTATTTATGATGAGGCTTTTTAGGTATGCGTCGTTTCTCATATTTCTGACTGTAATAATACAAACAACATCTTCTCAAAAGTCACATCCCTCGGTCTGCGCGATTTTTATTTACATATGATACTGTCAGTTTTTCTCCATCCTTTCGATCTCATACTGCAGCCCCCGCTCCTCCTTCTTCTCATTGAAATTGGCCCCGATTAGATACACTGTCCTTGGGTCAAGCGCATATCTCCCGGCATAATCGCGCGAGTGGATCTGCTCCATAGCCTCCTCCACGCTCTTGTCGTACTTGAACTCGAACACATATACATAGTCTGTCGTAAGCACCTCCAGGTCGCTTCTTCCCTTGTATGAGTGTCTCTCAGGTATGGCCTCCGTGCCCGAAAGCAGACAAAGAAGATAAGTGACGGCTCTGTATGTGGATTCCCGATGATCCTCCACCGGCAGATCCTTGAAAAGAGCCTGCAAACGCTCCATGAAAGCATACGGATCCCCGTAATAAAGATTATCCTTAAATGCCTGGAGGTTGAATCGGCCGTTGATGGCGCTTGTCGCCGGCACGTAAAGCGGCAACAGATTCTGAGCAAAAGCAACCTCAACTTCCCTGTTGGGGAAACGCAGTGTATAGATTTGCCTGCGCGCGTCATATGAGTCAATGGTGAGATATCCGGTCTGAAACATCAGCGCGATGACATTGTTGGTCCCGAGTCCGACCGCAATTAGTTCGCTGTAGCTCTGTGTCTGGCCGTTGAGTGATTCCGGGTCTATTCCTTCTTTTCTTATCCGGTTTGCAAGGAAAGTAGGTGTTCCGGTATCGAACCAGTATGGCAATATAGCCTTTGCTTTCAAAGCCTTGAGTATACTGAAAGGATTATACAGCCGTGATCCATTTGGGGCGAACAGATAACCGTCATAATACTCCCGCAATTCCTTAATGGTTAGGCTTACCTCTTCAGCCCTGAATTTGGCAAGCTCACGGATGCCGAATTCGAAATTATCAGTTAATTCCGCCTCTGTCCAGCCGCAGATATTGGCATAGCCGCTTTCCATAGATATATCGTCGAGATTGTTGAGGTCGCTGAAGATACTTACCTTGCTGAAGCGTGCCACACCCGTGAGCATTGCGAACTCGATATGGTCATCCATCGACTTCAGGTTTGAGAAGAAACCCTTGAGCATTCTTTGGTTTTTTTCATAGAGTTCCGGATTTTCCTCAATGCCGAGAAGGGGTTTGTCGTATTCGTCCACAAGAATGACAACTTTCTTGCCTGTGTCTTGATGGATTCCATTGATAAGATTCTCAAAGCGTAAAGCAGGATCTGACTCCATACTCGGTAGGATACCGAATCTACCCTCATATGTGGTCAGTGAAGCGGATAGTCTGTTAAGCAATCCCTCCGGTTGATCATACTTGCCTGTATTCAGGTCGAAATGAAGCACCGGCCTCGGAGTCCAGTCCATATCCATCTTGTCGATTGCCAGCCCCTTGAACAGATCGCGTCTGCCATCGAAATAGGCATGGATCGTTGAGAGCAGAAGGCTTTTCCCAAACCGACGGGGGCGGCTCAGGAATACGTATTGAGTTTCCTTCACAAGCTTGGCTACAAAAAAAGTCTTGTCAACATATGTATATCCTTCTTCAATGATTTTTTGGAAGGATTGGATTCCGATGGGATATATCCGTCCTCCTATAGTCTGCTCTGCCATAGTTTTCTACGTTTATCCCGCAAATATAATGCTTTTTCCCTAATCCGCCAAATAAAGCTGTCGGAATCGCCGGAATCCTCCACGGCTCTTTCATTTATGATGTCATTCCTACGGAAAATTCACATAAAGTCCGCAGCCCTCTGCCTCTCCGTACCTCCGCGATAAATTCTCATAATAAGGTGTACTCTCAATCATGCTGCATTGTATTCGCATCCCGGATCCGGCGTCTAATTCAAGGCGAATCCTTCCTCGCCGTCTTCAGCACCGATTGCATCCATCTTTTCGGACGGTATGTCGTCACTAAACCAGCGATGACGTCTTATTCTCTCAAGTAATAGCTGCATAAGTTGAGTCTGTTTAACCGTAATTCTCAATTCTCAATTATTATTTGCATATTAGCCGATTATTTTGTACTTTTGCAAGTTGAAAGCGGATGCGGGGGTAAATTCCCTCTTCCGATGGCTTAAACAACGGATAACAATACCTTTATGGATATCTCATACAAGTGGCTTAAACGCTATATCGATTTCAATGAGTCGCCCAAGGAACTGGCGGCTGTGTTCACATCCACCGGTCTGGAATGCGACCAGATTGAAGA
>JAIECF010000102.1 GCA_029068655.1 Muribaculaceae bacterium
TGCGACCATGTACATATTTCGGCATCGGGAAGAATGTCCCTGATCTTGTTTAGCTTTTCCATGCCGCTCCCGGCAACACTTGCCGCCGCACTCTCCAGTTCGGCCTTTGTGGCATTCTTCGCCTCTACCGTCATGTATCTTCCTGAATCATCCCATAGGTATGATGTGTGTATGCCTGTTTTCAAATTGACAATCTCCAGAGGTTTCCCGTATTCTGAATAATGAAGCACCTTGGCCACGGCCTCATATTGTCCTTTATATTTCTGATGATATATTGAAGGAAGAATCATCGTCTTTCCATTTACGATATATTCCGCATATGTGGTTTTGTAATTCTCTACCGGTATCTTACTATTGGAGTAGAGTGCGTTATGATCATATGTCACAGGAGATGCCAGCATATTTCGGCCGATCATCTTCCGGCATATGGCGGAAGTGTCGGCATGTTCGGCCGGATAGGTCATCGTAATCTCCATTTCCCTGTTGTCATGATACGTCTTCTGTTTGAGATGGTCGCCATAAACATACGAATAGGTTTCACGCGTGCTGAACGTTCGATACAGTCCGGACGCATATTTTACCTTCGATATTGTCTTGGCATTCAGCTTCCTTGATCCAATCTCATCAGACACAGCTGAATACATATTATTGAGAGAAAAAACAGGACTGCCAACACTTGCCTGAAAATCATGATTTGAGCAATGTCCGCGGTTATATTTATTATTATATACATACCCGGTATTCATATAAATCATATCACTGGTGTATGAATACTCCTCTCTCCCGGTTTCCTTAAAGATAGCGTTGGTGCCTGTGCCGATGTTTGCATAATCTATTTTTGAAGTCAAACGGCTATTCCTGTCGCCATGCACTGTGGCTCGAAGAACATTCATACAATAATTTATCGGCTCATAGTATATTGTGTCCGGCATTCCCTTTCTGTAAAAATCATTGAGATAGTTTGCAGGTGTCGGCATATATATATCATAATTATATACCGTTTTTCCTATAGCCTTATACAAAGTACTCTCGTTATTTCCTACATCGCCATAATACACCGATATCTGCGGATACATGACAGCAGGGCGGTTCCCGAGCAGATTCCTGAAATTCAAGGCACTGAGCCTTGCCTCCCACCACCATGGACTCTGATAGCTTGTCACTATTGAAATATTCTCGAAGGTATTTCCACTCTGGCCGCTTCTTGTTCCGGTTATCATGTTCAAAAAACACGACGGAGCACTGGATGAATAATCAAAATTTAAATGTGTAAGCAGATTTGGGTCAACGACAGGCTCGCCACAGCCTATATGACGGTCGGCTTCCGCTCCTGCCAGGCGCGGCAAGGGAAAGTGACGGGCATCTATTTCCCTAAAAGTGTATCCATATCTGTATTCACGCCGGTCGGCTAAAGTTCCGTCGGCAGAATAGTTGATAACAGAACGTATTCGGAAGCCTCCTCCTTCAATTATGCGCTGTTTACGCCGGTCAGGCTCCAAGGCTCCATCTGCACTGCTTGCCGTTACAAACCTGTGGTTCTCAAATTCAAAATGCGTACTGCCTCCATTGGGATATGTGATGGTTCTCAATATACAGTGAGAATCCGGAGAGGTTGCGGTCCTGCTGTCGCCGGATGCCGAGAACTGAGATTTCAATTTGTGAAATGACTGAATGTCGGAAGAGTTTTTTGTCAACACCCTAAAACATCCTATCACGGTACCGTTTCGGTTATCCAGAGATCCTGCGATGTCGTCAATAAAAAAGTTGAAGTTGCCGATATCCGTCTTTTTACCCGCGTTGCCATAATTGCCCCAATGGTCTGTATAGCTGCTGCTGGAATAACCGGTATAGTTAAATTTGTAGACAAGCCTGTCAGTATTATTGTCACCACTGAAAGTCAGTGTGTTAAGAGATATTCCACCATTAGGGATGTTAAACGCGATTTTCCTTATGACATTACCACTGTCGACAATTTCTATCTCCGACAGGTGTTGTCCGTCCGGTTTATATGAGAAATTGACGGAAGTTGCACCATATGAGATCTTTTTTAAAAAACGCATTTCGTAGATACTGCAAGCGGGCTGCAGGTCAAGCATGAAGTAGTAAGGGTTCTCTACTAAAGAACTGCCCTGTGATACTTCACTCTGATAAGGAAACACCTGTCCGAATGTCAGGATCGGTTCATCAATGGTATATGTGTGTATTCTCTGAAGGTCATTGTAACTGTAGTATATGGTTCCGCCATTTGGCAAGCCGATACTGCTCAACAGCCAGGTGACATTGCTTCTTTTCAGGTTTATCCAGTCATTTGTAGCCTTGTCCGCCACGGAGAACCCGTATACGACACCTTCCTCGTCGGTTATCGTAAATGAATCAATGTTATTTGACGTGAATGAACAGTTTATTTTTATGTCGGCATTACCGTTTGACAGTTCGTAGACCATTTTGTTTTTGTTGCCGGATTCTTTATGTATGAAGAAATCAAATGTGCGTCCGTCAGGAAGCACCGCATTGAATATATCGTACTGAAAATTATAATACTTACTGTATTCAAAAGGATTCTTGTTGTAGCTCAAATATATAATTTTCTCAAGTTGATCACTGTCAAGCTTGAAATCTCTTGTTTCATCAGCTACACTTCTGATCGTTCTTGACACACATGATTGTCCGGTCATGGTCCACCCTTTGCCAAACACATCATAGTTATATCCCGGTTTTAACGGCTGTGCCTCGTATTTAAGTTTTAACGGAATATGGAATCCATAATGCTCAATGTCAAACAGCGGAATGGTGATGTCGGGCATTCCCATGGGATTATCCATCACATAGACACCAAGACGTGCTATTGCCTCGGCTTGCGGACTGGCAGGCTGATTGGGATACATAGACTGCGGCACTCCCGAATCTTGTGCGTCAAGTGTGACACCGGCCTGTATAATGCAAAATACGGTAGAGATTAAAACCTTATACTTCATGGCTATGATGCAAAAAACGAACACTTGTATGTCTCGCCATTAATCTTTACAAACAAAACATACTGACGGAATCCCAACATAGCATAGCTTATCGAGACGCTGGTCGTCTCTGATGCTGCGCCATTAAAGTTGACTATCTTGTAAACCCTGCCTGATATGTCTGCAAGTATCAGCATGCCGGATGTTGGCTTGTCCGACATATATGTAAATGATATACTTTTGTTTTCATGGTCGAATGACAGAAAATCAGATATATCTTCTGTAGAGTCTGTCCACCAGTCGCCTGAAGCGTTCTGGCTTTGTGTCCTTTCAATGTCCTGCCGCAGCTTGCGGTTGGCTTCGTCAAGGTTGCTTTGTGACTGTATCTCACGGGAGCAGTAAAACATGTCCTGTGACAGTATTTGTCCCCCGTCATCTGCCTTTCTCAATATTTGCCTTTCTATTACCGGATAGCGGTAACCGGGTGCATACATTCGGTCATAATGCTCATTTATACGCATAAGATTGGAGGCAGATAAAGAGTCCTCCCGCGTACTCACAGTGAAATTCCTATCAGTGGTGATATGAAGAACATGTTCAATGGAGTCGGTCTCTGACAGAAACAAAGTCCCCTCAGCTACCGCTTTAGTATGATATTCGCCTTCTTTCTTCAAAAACACACGGTCGCAGTACATCCCATAAGAATTCAGCACACCATACAGGCTTTCGTCTTTCAGCAATGGGAAACGCATCACTATCTCCGGAACGACATTATGAATGCGTATCCTGTTGTTTTCATATCCCAGAAACAGCAGTGTGTCATTATTTTGTCTGTAATGATATTGCGTGTTCTGAAATATCCGTGTTATGGTGTCGGTGTT
>JAIECF010000103.1 GCA_029068655.1 Muribaculaceae bacterium
ATATAAACAACTTGCAGTATCCTATTGCTTATTAGACTGAAAAAATGGTTCGTATACTGAGATTTTGTTTAGATTACAACCAGAAATAAAACTCTTTAGATTCTGATTTTCTTTGTCATTGTGTTGACTTTAACCAAATACAGTCCGCTGCCGTTCACTTCTATCTGAGGCTGCTTACCTCTATAGAGAAGATTGCCCATTATGTCATAGACATATACTTTGCTGTTATCGTCGATACCGTTCAAAACAATCGTCCTTTCATAAATTGAAACCGAGAAATCATTATCGGAATTTTCAATATCCATAATTCCAGCATTACCGTCATTTGCAACTGCTCTTACAGACATACCTATGTAGCGGCGGTTGCTTCTTGCCGGTTGGACATTGTCGGCGTTAGAGTAAAAGTACAGATAGGATGCAAAATTTATATTATTCTCCCATAGTGTTCCTGACCAGTAGCAGCCCCTCTGACCTACTTGATTTGATACATTTTCTCCCGTGCGGCTCGCTCCAGCCGGAAGGAATATTGAATTGCCGTTTTGACCGGTAACCTTCATACCGTTAATACCGTTCATCTCGGTCCATTCCCAATCACACTTCGACGCAAGCTCCTCAAACTCAGTCTGGGTCGGCATCCTCCAATCGCTTCCCCAATTTGTTGTTGCAATATCATACTCTGTGCCGCAGATTGAGGCTGGAGGATTAGCTGAAGGATAATCGTCAAGTGTTTCGGTCGTGAGGTTTCCGGTTGGATCTCCCCAGCCGTAAAGCTTACCATATTCAGACGGAGAGCTTGCTCCAATATTACAGGATGCCCATTTTACTGAGAGTCCCAGATCCACAGCTTCCGCCACCGTTTCCTCAGGTTGCATTATCAATGCATCATAATCAATATCCTTCAACCATGACTCAATCAATGTCAAGGCATTGGATGTCTGAGATGAACGGATCCACAGACTTGGAGAAAGGAAATCTCCATCCGGGATAAGACGCTTGGCATCACCCTCCACACCATTTATTCCGCTGCTTGCACTTGAAACGATAAGCCCGATTTTTTTCCCCGCCATGGCTGAGCCGTTTTGAAATAGGTAAGTCTGTAACGGAGCCGCCATATTGCTCCACCATAAAGGAGCCCCGATTATGATGCAGTTATAGTCATCGAGATTCACATCCACAGGGTCAATTGCGGGATATGAAGATGCTTCATCGGGATTGGAACGGATCGCAGAAATCAACGCGCTTCCAATTGCATAGTTGTTAGCGGCATAATCCAGACCTTTTTCTGCCGGTTCTATACGTACGACATCAGCATCAATCTGCCTGGTCAACTCATTTACAATGATGTTTACATTATTTGTATAGCTGTAATACACCACGAGTGTTTTTGCCTGAGCGGCCACTGCTGCTATTATCACGGTGAGAGAAAATAAGATCCTTTTCATATCTTCATTGTTTATTTTATCCTTACCTAATTTCAAATACTGTCGGCCGGACGCCAAGGTCATGGAATAATGCCAGCTCGTTGGACTTAAGCTCATAACCGTCATTGTCTGCATCGCCCGACGGGATTATACCTGTCTGTACGAAGTAGTGTTTCAGCACTTTTTCCGGTGTGGTACGATATCGTGATGCAACATATTTAATCGCATCCATTTCACAGAAGTCTTTTGATAAAGTAATTTTTGTCCTCATTCTGTTGATTATTTTTAATGCTGCAAAATTACACCAAGGATTAATGATAGAAGTGTTCAAAATCGCTAAGGTCTAACCATTTTCTTCAATACTTGCCTACGAATGAGGCTGTTCAGAGATTATTTAGTAAATTTGTAGCCGAAAATCATATCCGTATCACCTATATGAGTAAGATTCTAAAAGTAAGCAAGCCATCTGACTATAGTTCCTTGATGGGTCAGACTGATACTCACGAGCTTATAAGCGTGATAAATTATAGCGAACTATCTCCTGTGCCTCATAGTCTCAACCGTTATGAGGTATATGGCATTTTTCTTCAAGGAGAAGAACATGGAATTGACCTCACGTATGGAACAGGGAAATACGATTATTCTGATGGAACCCTTATTTGTGTTGCACCTGGTCAGATAGGCGGTAAAGAAGATGATGGAGAGCTTGTGCATCTGAGCGGTTGGGCTCTTCTATTTCATCCTGATCTCTTGCAAGGAACCGGATTGGAAAAAGATATAAGAAATTTTTCGTTTTTCGACTACCGTATCAACGAGGCTCTTCATATGTCGGAAGAAGAGAAAGACATTATAATAGGTCTGTTCAGACAAATTCAAAACGAACTGCGATTTCCGGCCGACGAGATACAAAACAGAATTATCGTCGGATTTATAAACCTTCTGTTAAGATATGCCCAACGCTTTTATAACCGTCAGTTCGTATCGCGCACCATCACTAACAATGACATACTGACCCGATTTGAAAATCTTTTGAAAGACTATTTTGAACATGAAAAACAACTGAAAGAGGGTATACCGACAGTGCAATATTGTTCAGAACAGTTGAACATGTCTCCCAGTTATCTGAGTGATGTTATCAAAAAGTCAACCGGAGAGGCTGCAAATCACTATATCAAGCAATATGTGATTCAACTTGCTAAAAATAGACTCGTATCAGGCATGAGTTCATCGGAAGTCGCATATTCTTTAGGTTTTGAATATCCGCAGCATTTCTCACGAACATTTAAGAAAATTACAGGTGAGACCCCATCTGAATACTGTGACCGACGATTAAGCTCTAACAAATAGTCCAACTGCTATGACCATATAAATGTGGAGCCGTGTCGCTGCTTACCTTTCTTGGAAATCATTGTCGGCTAACTTACTCCGACTGGTAACCGGGCTGAGCCCCCAAATGTAGGTTCTCATATATTTTTTTGAGGAAATTAATTCCTGTCTCGTATTCTTACTCGGCGATACCTTTACGTCCTTTGCCGATTGCCATATTAATAGCTTGGGTTATTTGGGTGCGGTTTTCAATCGCCTTTTCAGTCAGGAAGATGCCGTTCTTGGAGCCTGAAAGTGCCTTGCGGATTATGAAGCCGTTTTCTTCAAGGGAGTTCAGGGAGCGACTTATGGCCACCCGGTCATTTCCGACACGGCTTGCAATGTCGCTCTGGCTCTGACCGTCTTTAAGAAAAAAATCTTTTATCT
>JAIECF010000104.1 GCA_029068655.1 Muribaculaceae bacterium
GCTATTGCCAAACAGAAAAGAATTAAAGTTGATGTAAATCTAATTCTTACATTAGAATTTACAGAACATAAACTTTTATATGCTTTACTTAAAGATAGCGTATATCCGTCCGCAAAACACGTTACTGGAAAGAAGTGTGATGAAGATAAGATTGACGGTGCTCCCGACTATTATATACGCAATGGTGCAGACATTTTCCTTTTTGAGTTAAAAGACTATAGGTTTGCCGCTGAACTTCGAGAAATTCCCAATAAAGAAGCTATTGACGATTATATTACCAACCGGTTGGTAGATAAAGGGAATAATAAGAACGGAGCGGTACTACAACTAATATCCAATATAAGTTTGATTTGTAAGGATAAATTTCTGCCTGACTCCAACATTAAAAGAATAAAAAATATCTATCCAATATTGGTATTTGGCGAAGCGTCTTTTGTCTCAAACGGGATAAGCAATCTACTTAATAAGGAATTTAAGACTGCCTTATCAAATATCTCTATTCCTGGTAATATCAGTATCCACGATTTATTAGTTATTGATATTGATTGTCTTATACAATTTTACAATCTGCTAACTTCAAAAAAAGTGAAGTTTAAGCAGTTGATAAAAGAATACGATACTTTTATCAATCATAAAACAAAATTAAAGTCTATCGTAGAGGTTCTTCATACTCTGACTATATCCTTCTCAGCATTTCTCCGATACTATATGGATAATTACTCTGAAGGTTTCGACCCGACAAAAATAAGAATATAAATATATGGATAAATTACGAATGAAAAGCCTTAACACGGTTGACGGGAATGTGGCTAAAATTGCTGCGTTGTTCCCTAATTGCGTCACTGAGCGCAAAGGTAAGGACGGCATCGCCGAACTTGCCATTGACTTTGACAAGCTCCGCGCGGAGTTGTCAAAGGACATACTCGAAGAGGACGAAGAACGCTATCAGTTCACATGGCCCGATAAGCGTGCCGCTTCTCGTCTTGCCAATACTGCTATCGACAAGACTCTTCGCCCTGACTTGGAAGCATCTAAAGATTTCTGGAACACAGACAATCTTTACATAGAGGGAGATAATCTTGATGTACTGAAAGTTCTCCGCGAGAACTATCTTGGTAAAATCAAGATGATATATATTGACCCTCCGTATAACACCGGCAATGACTTCGTCTATAACGACGACTTTGCGCAAGGTAAGGAAGGCTTTGAGGCAACCAGTGGTATCTATGACGAGGATGGCAACCAAATCCTCGACCCTATGCAGCGCAATACCGAAAGTAATGGTCGTTTCCACACTGACTGGCTCAACATGATATATCCCCGTCTGAAAGTTGCTCGTGACTTGCTTTCTGATGATGGAGTTATTTTTATCTCAATAGATGATAATGAAGAACACAATCTAAAGAAAGTTTGCGATGAGGTATTTGGTAGTATAAATTTTCTAAATACCTTTGCGTGGGTTAATAACCTTACAGGTCGTCAAATATCTGGTAAAGGTGCAGCTAAAACATGGGAACCTATATTGGTATATGCAAAAAATAGTAGGGCAATATCTACATTTGATATTGACATTGCTTTTGCTAAGAACAACATGCCTGATGCTTACAAGGGTTTCAATAAAGACCTAAGGGAAGATGAGCATGGTGCATTTGCAATAGGTGATACTCTCTACAATCATAATAGAAAATTTAATGAAGAAACACGTCCAAATCTTGTTTTTTCAATTTTCTATAATCCTGATACTGAAGAAATCAAATCAGGTGATATTGGCGCATCATATCCTGGTTTTGTCGAGATTTTACCCCATACCAATAGTGATGGCGTTCATAAATACCATGCATGGCGATGGTCACGCCCAAAGGTTGATTCAGAATCCTTCAACTTAATTGTTCTTCCGACTTCTAAGGGCGGCTATGAAATTTATACTCGTATCAGGGACTTCAACACCACAACTCTAAAAGATATCGTCACAAATATTTCAAATGGAGATTCTGAAGTTCAACGATTATTTGATAATCGTAAATATTTCGATTATCCTAAATCAGTAGCATTGCTTTATACTCTTATCGGCTTTAGTGATAACGAGTCTATAATCCTCGACTTCTTCAGTGGCAGTGCTACAACCGCACACGCCGTTATGAAGCTCAATGCAGAGGATGGCGGAAAACGTAAGTTTATTATGGTGCAGCTTCCCGAAGTGACAGATGAGAAGAGCGAAGCGCATAAGGCTGGTTATGAGAACATCTGCCAAATCGGAGAAGAGCGCATCCGCCGTGCGGGTGAGAATGTCAAGGAAGAAGCCGGAGACAAGGCTAAAGACCTTGATGTCGGTTTCCGTGTGCTCAAACTTGACTCGTCGAATATGGAGGATGTGTTCTACACTCCCGAAGATTTTAACGAACAGCACCTTTTCAACTACGTTGATAATGTGAAGTCTGACCGCACTCCGCTTGACCTCCTGTTCCAAGTTCTGCCTGAACTCGGCATCGAACTCTCCGCCAAAATTGAAGAGCGCGATGTCAACGGCAAAAAGGTTTTCTTCGTTGACGGCACTTATCTTATCGCCACTTTCGACACCGAAGTTAACGAGTCAACCGTCACTGAAATAGCCAAGATGAAACCTGACTATTTCGTTATGCGTGATGCCTCTGCCGCCAATGACAATGTCCTCGATAACTTCGAGCAGATTTTCAAGCATTATTCTCCGGATACGATTCGTAAAATTCTGTAATTTCTTTTGAAACTAATGGTAAAACAATATACAATAGTAGGCTTTGGTAAAACTGGGAAATTTTTGGATTTCTCAGATGCCATCCTTGTAAAAGTTGTCACATCTGATGAGATAGACTATTATGAGGATATAAAGGATGATCCCTCGTATGAGGAAGAAAAAATGCAATGCGAACACTGGTTGGTGTTCAAGAACTATCCCGGAAAATACCAATGGATAACGGAAAAGGCATATCGGTGTGAAGACGGTGATGTATGGTATCTTGATATATCTAACGATTTTGTAGAAAGATCCATGTCTCTTACTGACAATACAACTGGAGAAAGTTTTATTCGTCCGATATGTCAGGTTGTGTTGGTAAATCCTAATATGGATGCTGTCGAAGCCAAAGAGAAGGGAAAGGCATATAAAGGCAGAAATGGTGTGCAAAAACATCTGGATGAGCTTGGGCTACCGTTGGAAGGAAAGGACATCAAATATTACGTTATAGGGCAAGGAAAAGATGGAGAACTCTATGGTATTCCATACGACTATAACGAAGACTATAATGGCCATTTTTATTGCGATGAAATTGCAATAAATCCATTTAACGGAGGAGTTTCACTAAAGAAGCGCAAAGTAGGAATATACAATCCTATGTTAAGGCAGTTTATGAAGTTCGCTCATTAATGAGTGGTTTTATTAAACCAAAAACATACAACTACTCATTATGAAGTTTAAGTTTAAGATTCAAGGCTACCAAACGGATGCAGTGGGTAATACCACCACTATCTTTACCGGGCAACCAAATCGCGACCCTTCAAAGTATCGTCGTGACATTGGTAAACGTGGGTCAGGAGTAATCCGTTTTGACGGAGACGATGATGGCTACCGTAATGCTGATGTAGAGTTGTCTTCAAAGCAACTGCTCGATAATCTTCATTCCGTTCAGACTCTCGCAGGTGTACCGCTTTCCAAATCTCTGAGCAAGATCGATGGCTTAGGTTCCGTCAACCTTGATGTAGAGATGGAGACCGGTACCGGTAAAACATACGTCTATATCAAGACTATGTTTGAACTTAATAAACTCTACGGTTGGTCGAAGTTCATTATCGTTGTGCCGAGTATCGCTATCCGCGAGGGTGTGGCTAAGTCCTTCCGTATGCTTGAAGAGCATTTCATGGAGCAGTATGGGAAGAAAGCTCGTTGGTTCATATATAACAGCTCGAACCTCAATCAGCTCGACCAGTTCTCGCAGGATGCAGGGCTGAATGTGATGATAATAAATACTCAGGCGTTCGCAAGTTCCTTGAATGAAGAAAAAGCAAAGGGTAAAGGACGTGGTGGAGATAAAGCTGCCCGAATAATTTATTCCAAACGCGACGAGTTTGCTTCCCGTCGTCCTATTGATGTGATTGCCGCCAACCGCCCAATCATCATCATGGACGAGCCGCAGAGAATGGAGGGCGCTGCTACACAAGCGGCCCTCAAAAAATTCAATCCGCTTTTCGTTCTGAATTACTCTGCGACTCACCGCACAAAGCACGATACAGTATATGCCCTCGACGCCCTCGATGCCTATAGAGAGCGGCTCGTGAAACGAATCCGTGTTATCGGTTTTGAATTGAAAAACCTTCGAGGCACCAACGGCTATATGTATCTTGATGACATAATCCTATCGCCAAAACACCCTCCGATGGCTCGGATGTGCATTGAAATCAAGAACGCTTCCGGCGAGCCTCGACGTCACTTCCGGACATTGGCGACAGGGGAGTCCCTCTTCGTGGAATCGAATGAAATGGAGCAGTACCGCGGGTTTGATATCTCGGAGATAAACTCAGGCACTAAACTATCGCCGAGCGGGTACGTCACATTCACAAACGGAATGACTATACGCAAAGGTGAGATCATAGGCGACACCAATCAACTGCACATACAACGCGTCCAGATACGCGAGACTATTAAGGCACACTTCGAGAAGGAGCGTCAATTGTTTAAGAAAGGCATAAAATGCCTCTCGCTTTTCTTCATTGATGAAGTTGCAAAATACAGAAGGTATGACGAGAACGGGGAGCCTGTTAAGGGTATATTCCAAACCATTTTTGAAGAGGAATACTCACGACTTGTCAACGATCAATTTCATATCTTTGATGAAGACTATAACGAATACCTGCGACTGCTCCGTCCGTCTCAGACGCATCGTGGCTATTTCTCCGTCGACAAGAAAGGGAAGATGATTAATACCAAAACCAAACGTGGCAGCGATGTCAGCGAGGAGGCTTCGGACTATGACCTCATACTCCGCGATAAGGAGCGGCTGCTGAGTTTCGATGAACCGACGCGCTTTATCTTCTCGCACTCCGCCCTCCGTGAGGGATGGGATAATCCCAACGTATTTCAGATATGCACACTGCGTCATAGCAACTCACAGACTACAAAACGTCAAGAAGTGGGGCGGGGGCTACGAATATGTGTGGACAAAAACGGTATCCGACAGGATAAGGAATTGCTCGGAGACTCTGTGCATGTCATAAATGTGCTGACTGTGATAGCAAATGAGAGTTACAGCCAGTTTACAGGTGACCTCCAGAAAGAGATACGAGGCGTGCTCCGGGATCGGGCTGCAAAGGCATCGACATATTATTTCAAAGGAAAAAGCATCCCTGTCAGTGGACAACCACATATCGTTTCCGATTCAGAGGCCGGTCGTATAATGGTTTATCTGGAAGATAACGGATATATCGACATAGCCGGAAACATCACTCCGAAATACAATGAGGAGCGAGAGTCAGGAAATCTTGCTCCACTCCCTGACAAACTGAAACCTATTGCAGAAGGTGTCACACGGCTCATTGATTCCATTCTTGATCCTTCACTGCTTGAGGGCATCACCGATGACGGCTCTGCCACAAGACTTCCGGCTCCTCGCCTCAATGCCAATTTCAATAAGGAGGAATTTCAGAAATTGTGGAAGGCCATCAACCATAAGTATGTATATACTGTCAGTTATGACTCAGAGGAGTTGATCGCCAATTCAATACTGCACCTGAATACAGACGAGCTGCAGGTCAGGAAACTGCGTTACATAATGGTGGAGGGTCAACAAGACGAGAACATAGTGATGGAGTTCGGTGATACATCTTCAAGTACTAAGGAAATGACAGATGTAAGCACTTCTTCAGTGAAATACGACCTTATCGGTCAGATAGCCAAAGGGGCTAACATAACGCGGCGTACTGCGGCAAGGATACTACAGGGGCTTTATCCAATGAAGCTTTTCCTTTTCCGTAACAATCCTGAGGAATTCATCCGTAAGGTAGTTCAAATAATCCGGGAGCATAAGGCTACTATAATAGTAGACCATATCCACTACCATATGACGGATAGGAAATATGAATCAGATATATTCACAGCGTCAAGCAAGACTGAATTCGACAAGGCATATCAGGCAGTAAAGCATGTGACGGACTACGTAGTGACTGACAGCAAAGGGGAGCGGAACTTCGCCCGGGAACTCGACGAAGCTGGTGAGGTTGTTGTGTATGCCAAACTGCCGCGAGCCTTCCAGATACCAACTCCCGTAGGAAACTATGCGCCTGACTGGGCCATAGCTATGAATAGAGGGGATGTAAAGCACATATTCTTCATTGCTGAAACCAAAGGATCTCTTCAGTCCATGCAGCTGAATGTCATCGAGAATGCCAAGATAGACTGTTGTACCCGGCTGTTTAAGGAAATCTCAACCGATAATGTCAAGTATCATAAGGTAACTTGTTATCAGGACCTCATCGACGCTATGACTTCAGCAAAATGAATTGGCAGAGACTCGAGTTGTACGTCCCTTGGCTGCTGTTTGGCCATGCATTAACTAATGCAGGGCCAAACAGCAGCCTTATGTTTCTTATAGGTCAGGACCGATATAGCCTGGCTTGAAACCTCCTTCGTCTATTACAATTCTTTGTATGGCCATACCCGGGTCTATTCCCCGTAATCTCAGAGTGTGGGTATTCTTGCCTGGATCTATGCTGAAAGTTGCTTTGCTAAGGGCCGAGTTTCGCAGAATGTTCTCTTTCCATGGTTTAGACCATTCCTCCGGTAGGAATTCGATTACCTGTTCTTCATTGTCATCCACGCACACTCCGATCCTGCATCCTTCCCCTTTGTGCTGGGGGAAATAGGGAAGATGGAAAATCTGAAGAGTTACGGATTCTCCTTTTAGAGGTCCGAGATCCAAAATAGCCTCCGGCACTTCTTCAGAACTTTTGTCATCTGTAGGATTGCCGAGACGAAGCACATATCCGTCATAGCCGAATCCTTCGATAAACTTCGTACCTGCTTTCCGCGCACTATCGTCAAACACGGCTTTTTTAAGATCCAGTGTTCTACAAGCCGCCTTATTGGAGTCGTAGGTAAGCCAAACGGCTTTTGAACCCTCTCCTTTATATATAATCAATGGGGGACGATTCTGATACTTTGCGCAGAAACCGGGTGGAACCGTCATCATTCCACGCCATTTCCCACCTTTGAGTTGATTGTATACGTTTGTAAGGGAGTCAATAGCCTCAGATGAAGAAGATGAGACGTAAGCGGCGTAGTTGGCTTTATCCTTACTTCCTGCTTTTGCGTATTCCTTGTTGAGTTGCGCGAAAAGGAATTTCCTGTTCATGAGGTTGGATGCCATCACAGGATATCCGATAGTCTCGTATACAGGAGCCCTCAATGAGTCGGGAAGTGATGACATGAGCACTGACATCCTGCTTGAGAGATAAGCATAGTCGTCTATTCTCTTTACGGCGTCTCCGTAATTTGAATAACAAAATTCAGTCGAGCGTATATCTTCTGCCTCCGGACTGTCCCATTCGATTTCCCAGCCCATGTATTCAGGCTTTCTTATCCAAGCAAGCCGATAATATTCATCAAGAATAGCCTGAAACTCCTCTTTTAACTTATCTCCGCACCATTTTGCGAGGATATCCGCTTGATAGTAGTTGGCGTTCTCATCGTTGAATGCGTCGATGTCCCAAGCCAAATCGAAGAAAAACTGAGTGTCGAGTTCTGCCGGCTTAATGTCTCCGACGTTCAGCAACCAGTATCTGTCTGCACCTGAGTCGTAGCACTTTTTTAGCTCGCTATACATAAAAGCTGGGGGAGTGGTGCATAGCCACAGATAGTCGTGGGGAGTACCGAGGTAAGAGGTGTGGTAATATACGCCGTTTCCTCCTGTTCGTTTTCTTTCGTCATGGGTAGGAAGGCTTTTCATATAGCCATAATTGTCGTCCGGCCATATGATCATAACATCATCCGGTATCTTCAGACCTTTACGGTATAAATCAAGGGTCTCCTTATATGGCACGAAAATCTGAGGAATCTCGCTGGCAGGTTTTCCAAACTTTTTCTCAAGCAGTCCTCTTTGGTCGGCGATAACTTGCTCAAGAAGTGCGATCTTCTCTTCCAACGGACGCTCACGGCTCATCGCTTCGTCATGGACTCCTCGCATTCCTATTGTATAGATATTTTCATATTCAGCTGCTTCATCGAGTCGATCGGAGAACTTTCCATAAATTACATCACGGTTCAATCCGTAGTCCCATATTCCGTCACGCTCCGAATCCCATTCTGACTTCGCGGCATTGTTGAAAAGCATGGGCTCACAATGGGATGTTGTGATTATTATACCATAGTCATCCGCAACTTTCTTGCTGGCCGGATGCGAATAAAATGCGCCAGTACATGAGTGCATTGCCGGAGCAAGCATGTTGCCCTTTAGCCGGAGGAGCAATTGACAAACCTTCTCGTAAGTCTCGGGCCCTATATCTTCGACATCACTGTCAAGTCCGGACGCAGCCCACGGAAGTATTCCCCAGTCTTCGTCGTTGATGAAGATACCCCTGTATTTTATACAGGGAGGGGAGGAGGTATAGTCTGCCGTAACGCACGTTTCGGGCTGGAATTTGACCGGAACATCTGCCCACCATACCCATGGATCGATACCCAAGGCTCTCGAAAGTGAGGTTACACCGAAGGCTGTTCCTCTTCGGTCTGACCCGGCTATGACTAAGCAGACGTTACCATTTCCGTCCGTTACAGTTTGTATTTTATATAGCTCAGGGCGCCCTTTAATATCGACAACGGATATTAAATTGGCTTTAGCCATAGAGTCAATTATCGAAGAGTGTCCGACTGTACCGATTATTATGGAATTTCTATCAATTCGATTGCTTTTGTTTCTGATTGCAGGACTCTCTCCGGTAAGATTCCTTATATCGTCGGCAAGCATGTCTGCTGTTTTTTCAACGGTCTTAAAGTCGTTGATATCATATATGATAGGAGAGCCCTTGATTCTGAAGCCTCCCTTATTCGGTTCAGTTCGCGGGAATACATCAAGAATTCCATTGCAGTAAACTGAAGTGAAGTGGCTGGCTATAAGAACCATAGCCATCAAGTATTTTAATTTCATAATCAATATCAGTTCTTTAGCTGATAATCCACAAAATTACTGCATTTTATGTAATTCTCCAAAAAAAAAGTGAAATTATGCGTTAAGAATAATTTTAAGAAAAGAAATGAACTTTTGATGTTCTTAGGCGTTAAGGAAGTTAAAGAAACGTAAAACAACCCTAAAACTATATTTACAAT
>JAIECF010000105.1 GCA_029068655.1 Muribaculaceae bacterium
GTATTAGGTATTGAATTATTCATTGTAGTCCTGTTGTTGCGATACAACAATCCCGTTATTTGCTTATGAAATTTTCAATCTCCTTGTGTCCGGTGTAAGTTGGAATTTGTCCGTTTCGATTTCGGTTTAGTCCGCTTGAATAATCTTTTTAGGTATAAACGGCTCTTTGAATATTAATTTTGCAGTGAAAAATTAATTTAGAAGTAAAATGAACCAGAAATTATTGAGCCTTTCAATGGCGTTTACCTGCATTTCGTCAGCAATGGCTGCGCAGTATTCAGGTGTTGTCCTTGATTCGGACAGACAACCGTTGGAATTTGCGAATGTGGCTCTGCTTCATCCACAGGATTCGACTCTGATTGCGGGAGGCATGACCGACAGTTCAGGTTCTTTCAGCATCGGTACAAAGGAGAGGCCGGTGATTGTCAGGATCTCCTATCCCGGTTATTCCCCTCTGTATATCGAGTCGTCTGATGATAATGTAGGCACACTTGAAATGAGCGGTGGAACATTGCTCGGAGAGGTCACCGTTACCGCTAACGGAGGAAGACTGATCTCGCAGAAAGTAGACAGACTTGTATATAATGTCGAGAACGATCCGTTTGCCATAAACAAGACAGCGATCCAACTTCTGGAACAGACCCCGCGTATAATGGTGAACCAGAAGGAATCCACCCTGAGCATGATCGGGCGGGATGGGGTAGGCGTGATGATCGACGGAAGGATGCTGTCCACAGAGGAGTCTAGGAGTTTCCTGTCTAATCTCAGGTCGGATGAGATCTCCTCCATTGAGGTGATTCCCATTCCCCCCGCAAAATATGATTCTGAAGGGAACATAGGGCTTGTCAACATTCGTTTGAGACCTAATCCCTCACTTGGATTTCAAGGCAACATGAGCCTTAACTATGACCAGGGCTACAGGGATAGCTGGTATCCTTCCGCCACTTTCAACTGGCAGAAAAGCAAGTGGTCCTCACGAATCGGTTTGAGCCCTCATTTTATAGGGGGAAAGCAGAACTCCTCAGAGATATTTGAGGCCGATACATACCGGTATGAAAGGACTTCAAGAATGGAGGCTGACATAAAGGACTATGCCGCTAACGCCATAATCAAGGTCACCCCATCCTCAAAAGTGGAGTTAGGTACCATCATCGAGGGTGGAGTGGAGGACAACAGGTTCACTTCGATGCTTTTTTCAGGCACAGATATCCAATCTTCCATCAATAATACGTATCAGATGAGCACTCCAAGAAACCATAGGGTCAATGTTGCAGTTTATGGTGACATCAGACTTGATGAGTCAGGGAAAAACCTTACAATAACCTATAATTCCCATTTCCGCAAGAGGAAGATAAATGACTTATTCCAGGCCATAACTTCGGTTGAGTCAGACCTGTCCTCTAAAGGAATGTACTACTATAGGACTAATTCGTTGTTGGCTGACTTTGCCTTACCATTCAGTTTTGCCCGGATAGAAACCGGAATAAGCGGTCAGATGGTAGATAACTCAACCTCTCTCAACAGCGAATGGTCGCCAGAAGACCGTAGCAATTCAAGATACAGGTATGATGAGAATATATACTCAGCCTATGTATCGGCATCCCGGCCGATAGGAGATGCGGTGTATGGCAAAATAGGCGTCAGGTATGAATACACTCAGGTAAAGGGTCATAGCCTTGACAGTGATGAATCTTCAACCAGCAACTATGGGAACCTGTTCCCGTCCGCGTTTGTTATCTGGAATGTCAATAATGATAATGCACTGAGCCTTAACTACGCATACCGTATCCAACGACCTTTTTTTGAGGATCTAAATCCATTTGTAAGATATTACGACTTCAATAATTTCCATCAGGGCAACCCTAATCTTCGACCAAGCAAGTCGCATAATCTGGAATTGAACTACTCCTATAAGGGGAACCTCAATGTGACCTTGTGGGGAAACGCGGTCAATCACAATATCGAGTACATACCCTTGCTTTTGGAGAACGGAGATCAGACCCAGCTTGCGCTCAACGCATCCAATATTCGGAAGGGAGGTGTTTCAGTGAGCTACTATATCTCTCCGGTTGAATGGATGTCGGTGTCTGCTCAAGTGTCAGGATTTTACAACCACAGCCATTGTTATATTCCGGAACTCAATATAAGTGATATGGACGGCTGGGGCGGTAATTTCAATCTTTATGCCAACTTCTTCATGAACCGCTCGAAATCCATGCGTGGGGGCATTTCCTATTGGCAGACTCTTCCTTCATATGATGGGCTGCAGAAGTCGAACGGCATAGGATCGTTGAATATCGATTATTCCTATTCCCTGCTTAAGGATAAGCTTGTACTTTCAGCGGGAGCGAATGACATATTTAATCAGAATATATCCAAGACAAAACGTTTCTATCAGGACTATAATTACAAATCGATCACTAATGGTTTCCAACGAAGCTTCTGGATTGGTGTGACATGGAAGTTCGGCAAAAAAACAGTTGACGATGTTGACGGATATGCAAAGGATGTTCTGGGGGGAAGAGGCATTTGAGTTAGTATAGGATACATTGGTAGCTTCATCCTTAAAAAGATCCTCCTGATCTTTTCTGGTTGAAGCTACCTGTGCCTTGAATACTGAGAGACTATTTTATACTTGACAATATAAGTTATATGCAATGAAATATATTCAGACACTTTTCATCAGGGACGATCAGAATCCGTTTGTGGATACATTCGGATGGGTCTCTCCATGTTATCATCTTATGGGATTGACATTGAGTTGCCTGACATTAAAGAAACAACTGGGATATCTGTATCTTTATTGCAATCGACGTGCCAGAGAACTTTTAATAGATGTTCTTGAACTTCCTTATGATGAGGTGCATGAGAGCATGAATGACTTGAGACTGCATTACCCTCAACTCAGGGTATTGTCAAAGATTCATACTTATGCTCAACAAAAGGAGCCTTTCCTTCATATTGAAGGAGATGTCTTCTTATTTGAGAGATTTCCAGAGCGTATTACTTCCGGCTCTGTTGTGGCTCAAAATATAGAGAGGCTTTCGGATTGCAACCTGCATGCCTTCAACACGGGTATATTAGGTGGATGTAGTGTTGATTTCTTTCAGAGGTATTTTGCTGAAGCATTCAAATATATGAAGGTAGATATTGCATGTCTTACTGCGACGGATGCAAGAAGGTTTAATATTTTCCTTGAAAACATTCTTTGTTACAATATGTCTAAAGAAGAAAATATTACCGTAGAATATCTGTTGCCCCAGACTTATAATGATAATTCTTT
>JAIECF010000106.1 GCA_029068655.1 Muribaculaceae bacterium
GCACTTGCCCGACAATCCGCCATTGACATAGGTGGAATGAGCGGATTTAACGCCAACCTGATATTCGTTGGTGTTCTTGTAGTAATCGGATTGCTTTATCTGGCATTCCATGAATTCCTTGCAAAAGAATTTGGCACCGGAATAGTGAAATCTCTTGAGAAACTTTTCAAGTGGCTTGGTTTCAAACAGAAAATACAAGAACAAATAATAGAACCTGTGGCTGAGATTGAACCCGAACCAACAACACCGGATGTTACAGCCACTTTGCCAGAATCTCCAGTAATACAGACCGAGGTGGTAACTCCGCCCGTTGATACGGGTATCGTCAAAATCGAAACTCCAACCCCTAAGAAGATAGTGATTGACTACGAGGGACGCAGAGAACAGGCAAAGAAGCAACAGGATGACAGGGCTTATGAAAAAGAGGAACATGTAATTTTGTATGTAGGTTATATCCTATCTCCATTTGTCGACAAACATATCGTCGAAAAAATCATTGATGCTGTGACATCATTTATCCACACACAAGGTGTTCCGGAATTCTACGATGACGAGGCTATAGATTTGCCCGACACACTCACGACAACTGATATGATGCACTTTGGGTGGAATATTGCAAAGCCTTTCAAAAAGAGTAATCCCCATACCGCTCATTTCCTTAAACAAGTGTTTGCACTGAAATTTAAGGATGTCGAAGTCTGTACAATTGAAAGGAAACTTAAAAGCAACGGCACACAAGGCAATATAAAAATCAATGAGAATGTTGCACGGTTTGAAGTTCCTACTGAAGATGAAAAGGCGGAAGAAAACGCCAAACAAGTAAATACTCCTAAGGTAAAGAAAACGACAGCTAAAAAAGCAACAAATACTACCAAAGTCAACAAACGTCAAAAAAATTTGCATCCTGCAATGGCAGCAGCATTCGCAGATATGGAAATTGAGCCTTATTGCCCCGGAGACAACATTTTAGATGATGACGGTTACGGTTATTACTAATGGTGGAAATATGGTGGAATGAGGGGGGAAAACCTTGATTTTCGGGTTACGGATTCCACCATTCATACACTTCCGACCTTTGCTGGCGAATTCACATAAACGTGGGTTCGCCAGCTTTTATGTTAAATGGTACACTTACATTCGATGAGCTGCCGGGTGCAGTGTCATCGCTGGTCAATCTCGTATGGGAATTGGCTAATGAGGTAAAGGAGCTGCGTGCTCAACTTACCTCCGAGAATCATTCACGAAAGTCAACAACAGGTTTCATCGGCATAAATCATGCCTGCGAGATTCTTGGGTTAGCAAAATCCACTGTCTACCGTCTTGCTCAGGGTGGAAAGATTCCGGCATACAAAGGACCGGAAGAAAAGTCATGGCGTTTCATAGAGTCTGAACTGATAGACCATGTCAGGGAGAACAAGCGTCAGTCATCCATCCTGTCCTTTGCTGAAATGGAGGCTGAAATCAGCCGAGGCACACGAGGCAAATCAACTTATCGCCGATAGCCTATGGAAAAGTCTGTTGATCCAATGCTTGTTCTCGGCAAAGCCGTTGACATGAGCGTAAAATTGAAAGGAGGCAACTTCCCTTTGGGTGCAATGCCGATGAAGATTCAGCGCATCATACGTGAAGCTAACGAGTGCTACGGGTTTCCCATCGACTATTTGGCCGGAGCTATGCTTGTAGCTCTTGGATTAGGTATCGGCAACACTCATTTCGCAAGACTCAAAGGAAAGTGGGACGAGAGCGCAATTCTTTTCATGGCTCTTGTGGGGTGTCCCGGCGCATGCAAGTCTCATCCCTTGAATTTCGCCATACGTCCGTTCTCTGACCTCGACTGCAAATCAACTCAGGAGTATACAAGGGCATACGCGGAATATGAGCGTCAGAGAGAATTGCCCATGAAAGAACGCACTGAGGCAAGACCCGTTGCCCCTGTTTGCAAAAGACATCTTATTTCTGATGCCACACCTGAAGCCATGTTGCAGATCCATTCTGAAAATCTTAGAGGTATCTGCATGTGGAATGATGAGCTTGCCGGATGGTTCAAGAATTTCAGCCGATACAACAAAGGTTCTGATGAAGAATATTGGCTAAAGCTGTTCAATGCCAATCCAACTTTCTCCGACCGAAAAGGCGCGAAAAACTCCGTTTATATCAGCCGTCCTTTTGTTTCGGTTGTCGGCACTATCCAAAATGGCATTCTTAATGAACTTGCCCAAGGTAGCCGATCGTCAAATGGTTTCATTGACCGTCTACTGTTCGTAATCTCAAACAATCAGGACAAACAGCCATGGAGTGATAAGGAGCCGACATTTGACATCGAAACGGCATGGGCTGAGATCATCGGTAAACTTATGGGTATGCCATATTCTACCGATGAGAACGGATACATCGTATCTGAGATTCTTCAGTTTGCTCCGGATGCAAAATCAAGGCTGTACGAATGGCAGCGTGAGAATACAGACGACTGCAATAGAGCGGAAAACGATGCACTGAAAGGCATCTATAACAAGTTTGATTTTCATGCTATCCGATTCTGCCTGATACTTCAATTAGCACGCTGGGCTTGTGGCGAGGCTGATAAGTATGAAATAGACCTCGTTTCGGTTGAAAATGCTGTATCTCTCGTAAATTATTTTAAGATGACAGCCAGACGAGTGCAGGGTATCATTAGCGAAATGACGCTTACGGAGCAGCAAAGAGTTGTCGTAGCGGCGTTACCTAAGGTATTTACGACCGAAGAAGGAATACGAATAGCTGTCGAAAACGGTATGCCAGGACGTACATTTCAGGATTTTCTAAAAAAATCAGTCTCCGTCGGCAGCTATTTTCAGCGAGAAAAGCATGGACTGTATTCTAAACTATAACCATTGCGCTTTCTGCATTTTCCGCATTTTATTATGAATAAACACCGATTTATACTCCAACCATACAAAGGTATTGGTAGCCGTCATACTTGCCCTGCTTGTCATAAGCGACATTGTTTCACTCGGTATATAGACACCGAGAAACAGATTTCGTTCCCTGATGATGTCGGCAGATGTGATCATGAGCAGAGTTGCGGGTATCATTACAGCCCAAAGGAATACTTTGAGCATAATCCCGCAGCAAAGCCCATGCACTCCGATTTCGTTGCTCCGTCAGTATGTCGAGCCATACCGACCGAACCACGAAAGACACCATCCATTATTCCGGCAGAGACTGTTTTACAGACTCTGCACGGCTATGAGAATAACAATCTGTATCTTTTCCTCCGCTCAAAGTTTGGAACCGAGGACGCTCTACTACTGATGAAAGACTACCGTGTCGGCACATCAAAACACTGGCCGGGGTCATGCGTATTCTGGCAGACAGATGTAGAGGGTAAAACACACACCGGGAAAGTCATGCTATATAATTCCGACAACGGTAAGCGCGTCAAATACCCTTTCAATCATGTGACGTGGGTACATTCGTTACTCCGGTTAACTGACTTCAATCTGCGTCAGTGTTTTTTCGGCGAACACCTGTTACCGAAGAACAGAGGCAAACCTGTTGCAATAGTCGAAAGCGAAAAGACCGCATTGGTGGCATCGTATTATCTGCCGGAATACATTTGGTTGGCAACCGGCGGTAAAAACGGTTGCTTCAATACCGATGCACTCAGTGTTCTCAAAGGTTATCATGTAATTCTGTATCCTGATTTAGGCGCGACTGACCATTGGAGGCAGAAACTCTGTTTACTCCGCAATCTTGGTATTCAGGCGAGTATTTTCAACTTTCTTGAAGATGTTGCCACTGATGATGAGCGGACAGCGGGACTTGACATTGCAGACTACCTTCTGCAAATCGAACCAGACCAAGCAATACTGCAAGCAATGATACGGCATAATCCAATGTTACAGAAACTCATTGATGAGCTGCAATGTAATCTCGTATCAGTTGAACGGTATAACCAGATAACTGATACAATCAATAACCCTTCAAAATCTGAAACAAAATGACTACTACGGACACACCTACAACATTTGTATCTCAGTCAACTCAGTTGGCAGATGCCACAGCCAATCCAGTATTAACTCTTAATCCCAGTAGCTCTATGACTAAGGACAACTCTATCAATCCAACCCCTGCTGTTAACAGCAACGAGTGTGTTGACACTATCAACACCCCCACATCCGACAATCTGTTCAACGATGAACAGACCACACCCGAAACATCCATGCCACCGAAACAACAGCGTATAGGCAAGCAACAGCGCAAATCGGATTTCGCCGATTTCAAGGAAACATATCTCATGCCCTCCAAGCTGACGAAACGCCACTCCGTCAACATCGAGGAATCGGTATGGGAACAGCTTGAGCGCATCGCAAGAATCCTCGGTGACCGTGGCTCAAACGTCGGCAGCTACATCAACGCCATCCTCTCGGAACACCTCAAAATCTATGCCTCCGACATCGAGGTCTGGCGAAAGCTCTGATTTCTTGATTGCAAGTATATACGTTCATTCGTTCAGCTGTTCATTCATACAGCAGTTCATATGTTCATCCAAACAGCCATTCACTCGAATGATAAGACAAATAAACAAGCACTAAAAATAACTCTTAGTTTCGCGCAGCTTGAAACTATCAGCAGGGTTCGGAATGGGATGGAGCGAGTTTATGTTTTCGTATTACAAGTAATCCGAAAACGACTCGCCCCCATTCAGCTCCCGATGGTCACAAACTTTAAATCCCCCAGACAATGAGACATACCAATTCACGCCCCTCAAAAGGGCGACCCAAACTCCCCGCCGAAGAGCGGAAGTCAATCCTCGTGTCAGTGAAACTTGACATCGACCAGTACAAGGAGATAACCGACAAGGCATTCGTTGCCGGACTCAACCGTTCGAAATACATGCGCCATGCCGCCCTTCACTGTAAGGTGGTTGAACGCCTCAAACCGAAAGATGTGAAGGCTATCCGCGACCTTCAGGGAATAGCGGAAAACCTGAACCGCAATGCCAAATTTGTAAGTGCGATAATCAAAGGCGGAGCAAGTGACGAGCAGTTTATCCGCACATATCAGGAACTGATCGCGTGCAAGAATTTCGTTCTTTCGCTGATTAAAACCTATCGTGATACCCCCGACAGCCTATGATGGGAAAGATTACAAAAGGCAGCAGTTTCGGAGGATGCGTGGATTATGTAACCCGCAAAAAGAAAGATAATCCCGACGGAACACCTTGCAGCGAGTGGCGCATAATTGACCTTAAAGATGTGTCAGACTTGGAAGGTAGAGAAAGCATCATCGCATCCTTTGAGGATAACCGCGCCCTTAATCCACGTCTGAAAAATCCGGTCGGACATATCTCGCTTAACTTCCACGCCGATGACAAGGATAAAATAAACGATGAGAAAATGGTGGAAATTGCCCGGAAATATATGGAAAGAATGGGTATTGTTGACACTCCATATATCATCGTCAGGCATCTTGACAAGGATTATCCGCATTGCCATATCGTGTTCAGCCGTATCGATAATCATGCCGAGACAATCTCCGACAAGAACGATTATGAGCGCAACAAGGACATTTGTCTTGACCTGACAAAAGAGTATGGGCTTCATATCTCCGACAGCAAGCGACAGACCAACGTCAACAGACTTCGCGGAAATGAGAAAATCCGCTATGAGATTTTCAATGCTGTTGATGCCGCTTGGAATGATAATTCAATCTCAACCTTCAGTCAATTTGAGGCAAAGCTGAAAGCGTCCGGTGTCGGTGTGGAATACAAATTCAAGCGTGGCACGAATGAAGTTCAGGGATTATGGTATACCCGAAAGGGGAAGCGTTTTCCGGCATCCAAGATTGACCGTCGTTTCAGTTACGGCAATATCAAGGCTCATCTTGGTAAGAACAGACCGCTGCATCCTCAGTCAAAATGGATGTATGCCAATGGCACTATCGTACCCATTAAAAGTTACAAAGGTGTTCAGTTGACCCGGACACAGATCAATGATTATATCGCCGGCAAGACAATCAGGGTTGAGGGTTGCCAAGGTAATTATCCGACGATGTATATCAAATTCGATCCGGATCGTATGATTCCCGGCTTTTACAGCTCCAATCCTGATGTTCAACATCAAGTACACAAACCGCAATCGCAAGGAGTGGGAATAACTCTGTCATCACCTACTTTCAGAGGTGGAGCACAAGACGATCAAGGTTTTGCCTCAGGAAACGGAATATCAGATGATTTCAAACTATGGTTGAGCCGTCATCCCGGGCTCAGTATTGACGAAGCCCTTCATCGTTACAGAGACGAACAAAAAGCCAAACAAC
>JAIECF010000107.1 GCA_029068655.1 Muribaculaceae bacterium
AGTTTAATCATGAAATAACCTACAACCTCACGACACATAAACTACAGGTAAAAAAGATATGTTAGAAAAATTTCTGGATAAGACGGATTTCTCGTCTTATGAAGATTTTATGGCCAATTTTAAAGTAAATGTGCCTGAAAATTTCAATTTCGGATATGACGTTGTCGATGCTTGGGCAGAAAAAGAACCGCACAAGGAAGCCTTGCTATGGACCAACGACAAGGGAGAATGCCGTCATTTCACTTTTGCGGACATCAAACGAGAATCAGACAAGACAGCTTCATTCTTCCAATCTCTCGGGATCGGCAGAGGAGATCGCGTAATGCTTATTCTAAAGCGTCACTATCAGTTCTGGTTTTCAATAGTAGCCCTTCATAAGCTGGGTGCAACGGTGATTCCCGCCACACACCTTCTTACCCCGAAAGACATCAAATACCGCTGCGAGATGGCCGACATAAAGATGATAGTTTGCGCGGGAGATCAAGTAATCGTAGAGCACATAGAGAAAGCCCTTCCTCAGTGTCCATCAGTGAAGGCGGTTGTGTCTACAGGCCCTATAGTACCCGAAGGCTGGTATGACTTCAATTCTTCCATAGAAAAAGAGGCTCCGTTCAAGCGTCCGGAACTGGCAAATACCAACGACGACGTCAGCCTCTTGTATTTTACATCGGGCACCACCGGTGAACCCAAGATGGTAGCACATGATTTCACATATCCACTGGGCCATATAATCACAGCAAGCTATTGGCACAATCTCAACGAAGAAAGCCTTCATCTCACACTCGCCGACACCGGATGGGGAAAAGCCGTATGGGGAAAGCTCTACGGGCAATGGATAGCCGGAGCAGATGTGTTTGTATACGATTTCGACAAATTCGAGCCGATAGATGTACTTCATATGATTCAGGACTACCACATCACGTCGCTATGCGCTCCTCCTACCATCTTCCGTTTCCTCATCCGTGAAGACCTATCGAAATTCGACCTTAAAACCCTCAGATACTGCACTATCGCAGGCGAAGCTCTTAATCCCAGTGTCTTCGACGAATGGAAAAAGCTCACCGGCCTTCGACTGATGGAAGGATTCGGCCAAACCGAGACAACTCTGACAGTCGCGACCTATCCATGGTGTGAGCCGAAACCCGGCTCAATGGGACTCAAGGGTCCGGAATATGACATAGATCTGGTAGATGACAACGACGAACCGGTGGAAGATGGTGTACATGGAGAGATTGTAGTGAGATTGCATCCCGGAAAGAAGCCGCTCGGCCTTTTCAAGGAATACCTCAACGATGAAGAACTCACCAATGAAGCCATGCACGACGGATTGTATCACACAGGCGACGTGGCATGGCGAGATGAAGACGGATACTATTGGTTTGTGGGCCGCAAGGATGACGTTATCAAGTCATCAGGCTACAGGATCGGTCCGTTTGAGGTAGAGAGTGCCTTGATGACCCATCCGGCGGTGGTAGAATGCGCCATAACAGGCGTACCGGATGAAGTACGTGGACAGGTCGTTAAGGCTACGGTAGTTCTTGCCAATGACTATAAGGGGAAGGAAGGTCCGGAACTCATAAAGGATATCCAGAACCATGTGAAACGCGTGACAGCTCCATATAAATACCCCAGAATAGTTGAGTTTGTAGAGGAATTGCCCAAGACTATCTCTGGCAAAATCCGCAGAGCTGCTATCAGAAAGGACTGAATTAATTGCTGAAAGTATGTAAAAAACGACAGTGTGGATTCTGAAATTTGGAAAATTCAAAGTTTTTGATTAACTTTGCACCAAGTTTTCACAAAAAGAATTCGACACCGGAACATGCTCATCTCACGTAAGCAAAGACGACGCCATAAACATCAGTCATTCCGCCTGTTGCAAATCAGCAAGAGGGTTATCGCACAAGTGTGCGGACTTGATGTCAAGCCAAGTCGTGCAGTTTCGGATCAATACGTATAGGACAGACCGCGTTCCGACTATTCGGAATGCGGTCTTGCATTTATATAAACACAATGACAGCAATGAAAATCGGTATTGTAATGGGTTCAGCATCCGACTGGCCCGTAATGAAAGGAAGTGCTGAGATTCTCGATGAATTCGGCGTAGAATACGACAAAAAAGTGCTTAGCGCACACCGCACTCCCCATGAGCTTGAAGCATGGGTATCTGGTGCGCGCGAGGCAGGATATGCCGCCATCATCGCCGCAGCAGGAGGTGCGGCACACCTGGCAGGAGTTTGCGCCGCATTCACCACTCTCCCGGTCATAGGTGTGCCTATTAAGGCCCGCACGCTTGACGGTCTCGACTCGCTGCTCTCAATGGTACAGATGCCTTCGGGAATCCCCGTAGCTACAGTCAGCATTGATGGAGCGAAGAACGCTGCGCTTCTTGCAGTAGAGATTATGGCGGTCACGGACAAGGGTCTTGAAGAAAAAATGACTGCTTTCCGCAAAAAACAGGCAGAAAAAGTGCTGGCGAGCGAACTGATTTAACTGTGAATGTTTAAAGAGTTTAGCAGGTATAAAAGGTTTGGCGGAAACAGAAAGACAAAATTAATTCTATCTAACCTTATTCTTTAAGCCAAAGACCTTAAAACCACTTAAACCACTTAAACTATTTAAACCAATTGCAATATATGAAGCAAAACAAACGGATTTTCGTGGAGAAGAGCGGGGCCTACAGGGTTGAGGCCGACAGTCTCCGTCGGGAACTGAACGAAAACCTTGGCCTTGACATCAAGGACCTGCGTCTGATATGCGTATATGACGTATTCAACGCAGATCCTGCACTTGTAGAAGAGGCCAAATACCGTGTCTTCGGCGAACCTGCCACCGACACCGTAGTCGAGGATTTTGACCTTAACGGCAAGAAATATCTGGCTGTGGAATGTCTTCCTGGGCAGTTTGACCAGCGTGCCTCATCGGCGGAAGACTGCATCAAACTGATTGATCCGACCTCTGAGGCAGAGATAAGAAGCGCAAAGCTTATGATTTTCGATGACTCCGTATCGGAAGAAGATCTGGAGAAGATAGCCCACTACACGATCAATGCTGTAGAATCACGCAGCAAAGACATGACTGTGCTCTGCCCACCGGAGCGCGCAACTGCATCTCCGGTAAAAGTACTGGATGGGTTCCGTGAAATCACACTGGAAAAGGCACCTGAGTTCATTAAGGAAATGAGTCTGGCAATGAACGACGCAGACCTCATGACAGTAGTGGAATATTTCAATGCCGAAGGGCGAGACCCGAAGGAGACAGAACTCCGCATTCTCGACACTTACTGGAGTGACCACTGCCGCCATACTACTTTCATGACCGAACTGACCGACATAGAGGTTGAGGATAGCCCCGTAGCAGATGATATAAAGGCCTCTCTTGATCTTTACCTTCAGATGCGCAAGGATCTGGGGCGCGAGAGTAAACGCATATGTCTCATGGATCTCGCATGCATAGGCGCTCGCTGGCTCAAAGCAAAGGGGATACTTGACGATCAGGAGGAAAGTGAGGAAAACAACGCATGCTCAATCGTCATCGACGTTGATACCGAGAACGGAGAGAAGGAGAAATGGCTACTGATGTTTAAAAACGAGACACACAACCATCCGACAGAGATAGAACCTTTCGGCGGAGCCTCCACCTGCCTTGGTGGAGCCATCCGTGATCCGCTGAGCGGCCGAAGCTATGTATATCAGGCGATGCGTGTGACCGGTGCCGGCGATATTTATAAACCGGTAAGCGAGACTATGAAGGGAAAACTTCCCCAGCGCGTGATATCCAAGCGCGCGGCAGCCGGCTACAGTAGCTACGGCAACCAGATCGGGCTTGCCACCACGCATGTGCGCGAGATATTCCATCCCAACTATGTCGCAAAGCGCCTTGAGGTCGGAGCTGTCGTCGGCGCTGTGAAGCAGGCCGACGTACGCCGTGAGCGTCCTGCTGCCGGCGACGTAATACTGATGTTCGGAGGCCGAACAGGCCGTGACGGCATCGGGGGAGCCACGGGATCAAGCAAGGAGCATAACGTAAGCTCACTTGAACAGTGTGGCAGTGAGGTTCAGAAAGGCAATGCTCCGGAAGAAAGGAAAATTGAACGGCTTTTCCACCGCCCGGAAGTTACTCGCCTCATCAAGAAATCAAACGACTTCGGTGCAGGCGGCGTAAGCGTAGCTATCGGCGAGCTGGCAGATGGACTCGACATTTATCTTGACCGAGTTCCTGTGAAATACAGCGGTCTCAACGCTACGGAGCTTGCAATAAGCGAGAGTCAGGAGCGCATGAGTGTCGTGGTCGAGAAGAAAGACATGGAGGAATTCATCAGATATTGTCATGAGGAAAATCTGGAGGTGACCCACGTGGCAGATGTCACTGACCGTGGCCGCATGCGCATGATGATGAACGGTGAAGTCGTAGCAGACCTGAGCCGAGACTTCATCGACTCAGCTGGAGCCACACGCAAGGCTACAGTCAAGATCGGAGCTGTGGCCTCGGAAATGCCTCACAATACCCCGGCATCAATCGAGGAAATGCTTGCCGACGACAATGTCACATCCCAGAAAGGACTCATTGAGATGTTCGACTCTACGATCGGCGCCTCAACTGTACTCATGCCTTTCGGAGGAAAGACTCAAGGTACTGAGACTCAGGTCAGCGTACAGAAGCTTCCTACCGGAGGCTTTACCAATACCGCAAGCATGATGGCCTACGGATTTAATCCCTACATAAGCGAATGGAGTCCTTACCATGGAGCCGCATACGCAGTGGTGGAAGCAGTAGCGAAGGTTGCTGCTGCCGGAGGTGACACCACACGCATGCGCTTCTCCTATCAGGAGTATTTCGAGCGTATGCATACAGATAAGTCATGGGGCAAGCCAGCAGCGGCCCTTCTTGGCGCACTCAAGATGCAGAAGGAATTCGGACTGCCATCCATAGGCGGCAAGGACTCGATGAGCGGAACATTTGCAGACATATCGGTTCCTCCGACACTGATAGCATTCGGAATCGTGCCTGTCGACGCCCGAAATGTGATAAGCCCGGAGTTTAAAGAAGCCGGCGACGTGCTCTACCTGCTTGAGGCCAAACCTCTTCCCAACGGCATGCCCGACACAGATAAGCTTAAGGAAAACTTTGCCGCTATACATCAAGACATCGAGGCCGGACGCATCAAGGCTGCATATGCCCTTGGTTTCGGTGGCCTCGGTGAAGCTGTTGCGAAGATGAGCTTCGGCAATGAAATAGGCGCTGAAATAGAATATCCGGAGAATGACCTTTACAAATGGAACTATGGAGCTATCCTCGTGGAAAGTCCAGAGAAACTTGGCAAGGAATATCAGGCTATAGGCGCTACAATCTCCGACCCGATCATCAATATCAATGGAAACCGTAAGGAGATCTTCATGCTTAAGGAAGCTAACAGCGCACGCTTCAACGAGATCTATCCGGACCATGCCGATACCAAAGGAGTGGCAGAGAATGCAACTTCAGGAGAGAACAAGACAGTATGGGCAGGAGAACCGGTTGAACACCCCATAGTATATCTACCGGTATTCCCAGGCACTAACTGCGACTATGATATGATCCGTGCCTTCACCCGCGAGGGAGCGTCATGCACTACAAGCGTATTCTGCAATCTGACACCGGAACAGACCAGGGAGTCTGTAGCTACAATGGCTAAGATGATCGACGAGTGCCACGTGCTTGCTTTCAGCGGAGGATTCTCTCTTGGCGACGAACCTGACGGCAGCGGCAAGTTTATAGCAAGCGTCATTATGAACAACGCAGTGAAAGAAGCCATCGAACGTCTTCTGAAACGAGGCGGTCTTGTGATCGGCATCTGCAACGGTTTCCAGGCTCTGGTGAAGTCGGGACTTCTCCCATTCGGCAAAATCGGCGAGCTATCTGCAGAAAGCCCGACACTATTCCGCAATGATATCAACAGGCACATATCACAGATAGCCGTCACCCGTGTAGGAAGTGTGGCATCACCCTGGCTCGACGGATTCTCGATCGGTCAGCTGCACTCCATCGCAGTGTCTCATGGCGAGGGTAAATTTACAGCAAGCCCGGAACTCGTGAGACAGCTTGCCGAGGCTGGACAAATCGCTTTCCAGTATGCCGACGCATCAGGCAACGCCACGATGACGAGTCCATTCAACCCCAACGGCTCATCTGATGCAATCGAAGGCATAATAAGTCCGGATGGTCAGATACTTGGAAAGATGGGCCACTCTGAACGTTATGACGACGGCCTCTTTAAAAACATAGCAGGCGACAAGCGACAGAACCTCTTCGCCAACGCAATGAAATATTTCAGAAAGTAATTGAGAATATTCTCAATTCTCAATTCTCAATTCTCAATTATATAAATTATGGCTAAATCATATGAAGCCTCCGGCGTGAATCTTGAAGCCGGATATGAAGTAGTGAGCCGCATCAAGAAGCATGTGGCAAGCACAAACCGACCGGGCGTGATGGGAAATATAGGTGCGTTTGGCGGTATGTTCGACCTCGCGAGCCTCGGATATAAGGAGCCGATACTCGTGAGCGGCACCGATGGTGTCGGCACAAAGCTCAAGATCGCATTCGCAGTGGATAAACATGACACTATCGGCATCGATGCAGTCGCAATGTGTGTCAACGACGTGCTTGCCCAAGGTGCCGAACCTCTGTTTTTCCTTGATTATGTAGCGGTCGGCAAGAACGAACCCGCTGTGGTGGAAGCTATAGTATCCGGTGTGGCAGAGGGTTGCCGTCAGGCGGGATGTGCATTAATCGGAGGCGAGACCGCCGAGATGCCGGGCATGTACCAACCCGGCGACTATGACATCGCCGGATTCACAGTAGGAGCTGTAGACCGTTGCAACCTTATAGACGGCAGCAAGGTTAAGACCGGCGACGTTCTCATCGGTATCGCTTCATCAGGCGTACACTCCAACGGTTTCTCGCTCGTACGTAAGATTGTAGCAGACGCAGGACTTGAATTCGACAAAAAGTATGAGGAGACAGGAGACCTGACTTTGGGAGAGATGCTTCTCACACCTACCCGTATCTATGTTAAACCGGTTCTGGATGTTATCCGCAATGTCGACGTTCACGGAGTAGCCCATATCACCGGAGGAGGCTTCGATGAGAATATCCCGCGTATCCTCCACGATGGTCAAGGCATAGAGGTTAAGGAAGGTAGCTGGGAAATACTCCCGGTATTCCGACTGCTTGAGAAATATGGCAAGGTGCCTCACCGCGAGATGTTCAACATCTTCAATATGGGCATAGGAATGGTACTTGCGCTCGACGAGAAAGACGCAGCTAAAGCCATAGAGATCCTTGAGAAGCATGGCGAGAAAGCCACGGTCATCGGAAAGATAACTGATAAGCCCGGAGTCATGATAGTCTAAATCATTCATCGAAGCCTTCCCAACCTTGTAGACATCTTCAACTCCATAAACAACTAAACAACTCAAACACTAAATAATGAGAGCACTAATCAGCGTAAGCGACAAGCGCGGTGTCGTAGACTTTGCCCGTCAACTTCAGGAAATGGGCTGGGAGATCATAGCTACCGGAGGCACCATGAAAGCCCTCCGCGAAGCCGGACTCAAGATCATCAACATCAGCGACGTGACCGGATTTCCGGAAATCTGCGAAGGACGTGTCAAGACTCTTCATCCGAAAGTTCACGGCGGCCTACTGGCTCGCCGTGATGTACAGGAACATATGGAAGAGATCGCAGCCAACGGCATAGAGACCATTGAAATGGTATGCGTAAACCTCTATCCGTTTGAAGCTACGATTGCAAAGGAAGGAGTGACACTGGCCGACGCTGTCGAGAATATCGATATAGGTGGCCCATCAATGCTCCGAAGCGCGGCAAAGAACTTCGCATCCGTAACCGTCGTCTGCGATCCCGATGACTATGCCAAGATAATCGAGGAGATACGCGCTACCGGCGACACCACTCTCGAGACACGCTTCAAGCTTTCCGCCAAGGCTTATACACATACAGCCCTATACGACAGCCACATAGCGACTTATATGCGCGAGAAGGCAGGGCTGGAAGAAAAACTCTTCCTTTCGTTCGACCGCGTACAGACTCTCCGCTATGGTGAGAACCCCCACCAGCAGGCTGCCCTTTATAAAGCACCTGAAGAAGAGTCTTATTCACTGCTGAGCGCAAAGCAACTCAATGGAAAGGAACTCAGCTACAACAACATTCAGGATGCCAACGCCGCGCTCAACATCGTGCGCGAGTTTGACGAACCGTTCTGCGTAGGCCTGAAGCATATGAATCCTTGCGGAGCTGCAGTAGGAATTAATATCGAAGAGGCCTGGCAGAAGGCCTACGAAGCTGATAAAGTCAGCATCTACGGTGGCATCGTGGCTATGAACCGTCCGCTCACGCTTGAGGTAGCAAAGTCCATGAAACCAATCTTCCTTGAGATAGTGATGGCCCCCGCATTTGAGGCTGACGCCCTGGAACTGCTCAAGACAAAGAAGAATCTTAGAATTCTTGAAGTGAAGATGGATGGCTCCCGTGAGGCGCAGCGCCAGTATGTAGGGATCAACGGAGGCCTCCTCGTTCAGGATGCCGACACAACTACAAAAGATGTCACGGCAGACATGACTGTGACTGAGAAGAAACCCACCGATCAGGAACTGAAAGACATGAACTTCGCATGGCGTATCGTAAAGCACGTGAAGAGCAATGCGATCGTAATCGTAAAGGGGGGCATGACTCTCGGTGTTGGTGCAGGACAGATGAACCGCGTTGGCTCGGCCGATATCGCACTCGAACAGGCACTCGCATCCGGAATCACGGAAGGCCTCGTGCTTGGCAGCGACGGATTCCTACCTTTCGGCGATACTGTCGAACTTGTAGCTGACAAAGGAGTGACAGCCATCGTTCAGCCAGGTGGTTCGATCCGCGACCAGGAATCGATCGACAAGGCCAATGAGAAAGGGCTCACAATGCTTTTCACCGGCATGCGCCACTTCAAACACTGATCAAGAATGGAAATACATCATTTCAATAGCGAAGCCCTCCCTCCACAGGATAATCCGCTTCAGTTTCCGAAAATGCAACCGGCAAGAGAGGAAGAGATCCGTCCGGGAAAGACCGTGATGGTAATTGGTAGTGGCGGTCGCGAGCATGCTATCGTGGATGCTCTCGCACGCAGCGCAAGGGTTCAGAAGATCTATGCCTGCCCGGGCAACCCCGGTATGGCTAAGCATGCCACCTGCGTTCCCATCGGTGTCACTGATATCCAGGATCTCGTAGACTTTGCAAAAGACAGGAAAGTCGATCTTACAGTAGTCGGGCCGGAAGCCTCGCTTGCCGCCGGAGTAGCAGACGCGTTCAAGGCTGAAGGTCTCCGAATATTCGGTCCGACGAAAGACGGTGCCCGTATAGAGTCGAGCAAGGAATTCGCAAAGGAGATAATGGAGAAATACGGAGTGCCTACAGGTTTCTATAAAAGCTTCGACCGCTATGAGGATGCCAAAGCATATGCCGAAAGTCTCCCGTTGCCCACTGTGATCAAATACGACGGTCTGGCAGCCGGAAAGGGTGTGGTGGTTGCAGCTACCCGGGAAGAGGCAGATGCCGCGTTGAAAGATATGCTTCTCGACTCCGCTTTCGGCCAGGGTCGGGTGCTTATAGAGGAATTCCTCGACGGACCTGAATTCTCGTTCATGTGTGCTGTAGGCGGACGTAAGGTATATCCCCTTGCTCTTGCACAGGACCATAAACGTGCGTATGACGGAGATAAAGGACCAAATACAGGTGGAATGGGAGCTTACTCACCTCTCCCATTCATAAACGAAGAGATACGCGAGAAAGCACTCAAGGAAATCCTGCAACGCACAGCCGACGGCCTTGCCGACGAAGGTTTAGAATACACAGGAATCCTGTACGGAGGCCTCATTCTTACCAAGGATGGACCGAAAGTGATCGAGTTCAACGCCCGTTTCGGCGATCCTGAAACGGAAGTTGTGCTTCCTCGTCTGAAAAGCGATATCTACGACCTTTTTGACGCAGCAATAGATTCAGCCGACCATGAGACAAAATGGAGTGATGACGCTTGCCTTGGAGTCGTGCTTGCATCAGAGGGCTATCCGGGCTCATATAAAAAGGGAGTGGAACTCAACTTTGACGGATGCTCTAAAGTATTCCATATGGGCACGTCGGTAAAAGACGGCAAGCTTCAGAGCGCCGGTGGACGCGTAGCGATGGTGACAGGTAAAGGAAAGACCCTTGAGGAAGCCGCAGCCAATGCCTATGCCGACGTCAAGAAATCGGCCAGGGACGGTCTCTTCTACCGCACAGACATAGGCAAGCAAGTTCTATAAAGATTCAAGATTCTAATTCTAAATTCTAAATCATAAAATGACAGACAGATACGGAAGAGACGTGATGCGTCGCGTCTGGACTGAAAAGAATAAATTCGATGCTTACCTGAAAGTTGAGATCCTTGCTGCTGAAGCATGGAGCAAGCTTGGTATCATCCCGGAGGAGGACGTGAAAAAACTTTGGGACAAGGCTACTTTCGACATCGACCGAATCAAGGAAATCGAAGTGCAGACCCGTCATGATGTGGTAGCATTCACACGTGCCGTCAGTGAAAGTCTTGGCGAAGAACGCAAGTGGGTGCACTATGGTCTGACTTCTACCGACGTTGTAGACACCGCTAACGGTTATCTCTTCAAGCAGGCTGATGAGATCATACGTGAGGATCTCTATAAATTCTGCGAAATGCTAAAAAAACAAGCAATCCGCTTTAAAAACCTACCATGTATCGGCCGCACGCACGGTATCCACGCCGACATCACCAGTTTCGGTCTGAAATGGGTGTTGTGGCTTGCAGAAATGAAGCGAAATATAGAGCGTTTCAACCTTGCTGCAGCAGGTGTCGAAGTCGGTAAACTCAGTGGTGCCGTAGGGAACTTCGCCAACATTCCTCCCTTTATCCAGGACTATGTGTGCGAGCATCTCGGTATCAATTCTGCAGATATATCCACTCAGGTCATCCAGCGCGACCGACATGCCTACTATATGGCTACACTTGCACTCATTGCGTCAAGCCTCGAACAAATGGCCATGGAGGTCCGCAATCTCCAGCGCACCGAGGTGCACGAAGTAGAGGAAGCATTCGGCAAGGGACAGAAGGGTTCAAGTGCCATGCCGCATAAGCGTAATCCTATAGGCAGCGAGAACATATGCGGATGTGCCCGTGTTATGCGCGGATATATGGCAACCGCATATGAAAACGTAGCACTCTGGCATGAGCGTGACATATCCCACTCAGCTACCGAACGCATCATTATGCCTGATGCGACCATCCTGCTTGACTACATGCTCAACCGAATGATGGGAATTCTTGAAAATCTTACCATCTTCGAAGACAAAATGACGGCTGACATATATATGACCAATGGCGTTATCTTCGCCCAGCGTGTCATGAACGCCCTTATCGGCAAAGGTTGGGTTCGCGAACAGGCCTACGATACGGTCCAGCCCGTAGCGATGAAGGCTATGGCCACAGGCAGCAACTATAAGGATCTACTGCTCCAGACACCCGCGGTGATGGAAATGCTGACTCCTGAAGAGCTCGAGGCTTGCTTCACACTCGATTACTACCTTAAGAACGTAGATTATATCTACAAAAGAAACAATATTGAATAATACTAAATAATATGTCTGAAAGACTTGTCGTCACCGGCTCCCAGTGGGGAGACGAGGGCAAAGGAAAAATCACCGACTATTTCGCATGTCGCGCCGACATGGTAGTACGCTATCAAGGAGGCAACAATGCAGGTCACTCAGTGATGTTCGACGGCCACAAATACTCCCTTCAGAGCATTCCCTCGGGTATCTTCAACCCGAAGACTGTCAACGTTATGGCCAACGGCATGGTGGTAAACCCTGTTTCCGTTATCGCGGAACTCCAGAAACTACATGATCAGGGAATCACTGATTATCAACTCTATATTTCCGACAGGGCGGCCATGGTGATGCCGTGGCACAGCATGCTTGACGGAGCGAGTGAAAACCTAAAGGGGGACGCCAAGATAGGCACCACCAAGAAAGGAATCGGTCCGGCTTACACCGACAAGTATTCACGGATCGGACTCCGCATGGGCGATCTGCTTGATCCTGAATATTTCGCAGAGCGACTCAAAGCGGCGCTCGAAGTCAAGAATATGGAACTCCGTATGTATGGTCTTGATCCTCTCGACTATCAGGAGGTCTATGACCAGTATATGGATATAGCAAAAGTCCTCGGTCCCCGCATCTGTGACACCAGCCTACTTATTGATGACGCTATCCATAGCGACGCCAAGATCCTCTTCGAAGGAGCTCAGGGCATGATGCTCTGCATCGACCACGGCACGTATCCTTATGTCACTTCATCATGCCCCTCGGCAGCAAGTATTTCCCAAGGAGCCGGCATAGCACCTAAATGGATAGAAAATGTAGTAGGAGTAGCAAAGGCTTACTGCACGCGTGTAGGTGAAGGTCCGTTCCCCACCGAGCTTTTCGATGAGACGGCCCACGAGATCCGTGAGCGTGGCCATGAATACGGAACCGTGACAGGACGTCCTCGCCGCATTGGATGGTTTGATGCAGTTGTGGCTCGATATACATCACGACTTGCAGGTATCGATTATTGGGCACTTATGCTCTTCGATGTACTCTCAGGTCTTGACAAAGTGAAGATCTGTGTAGGATATGAGATCGACGGCAAGGAAGTGATGGCACCGCCATCCACTATCCATATGCTTGCGAAGTGCAAGCCTGTCTATATAGAAATGGAAGGCTGGAAGGAAGACATCACAGGATGCCGCAGCTATGAGGAGCTACCGGAGGCGGCTAAGGCATACGTAAGGAAGATCGAGGAACTTACCGGCACCAAGGTAGGCATAATCTCCGTAGGACCCGACCGTTCGCAGACCATCATGATCTCCGAAAAGCTGAAGGAATTCTAACGACATTCCTTAACGCTTAACCCTTAACTCTTAACACTTAACTCTTAAAGACAATGGGTTTTTTAGATGAAAAAATAGCATTGGAAGGCTTTACATTCGATGATGTGTTGCTAATTCCGGCTTATTCCGAAGTAATACCGAGCGAAGTAAAGCTTGGTACCCGATTCTCACGCAACATTCCACTCAATATTCCCTTCGTGTCGGCAGCCATGGATACGGTGACCGAATCAGACATGGCTATAGCCATAGCACGTCAAGGTGGTATCGGCGTCGTCCATAAGAATATGAGTATTCAGGCACAAGCCGACCAGATCCGTCGAGTGAAGCGTGCAGAATCAGGCATGATCTATGATCCGGTAACCATCCACGGAGACCAGACCGTAGGCGATGCTCTGCAACTGATGCACGACAATCATATCGGAGGCATTCCTGTAGTAGATGGAGAAGGTAAGCTTGAAGGCATCGTGACTAACCGCGACCTTCGCTTTCAGAAAGACATGAGCATTCTCATAAAGGATGTGATGACAAAAGAAAATCTCATCACAACCAACAACCCCTCACTTTCAGAAGCCTCCGAGATTCTACTCAAGCATAAGATTGAGAAACTCCCTGTAGTAGATGAGAACGGCAAGCTCGTCGGACTTATTACATACCGCGACATAACCAAGATTAAAGACTATCCAAACGCTGCCAAAGACAGCAAAGGCAGACTTCGTGTGGCTGCCGGAGTAGGAGTGACTTCTGACACTCTCGATCGCGTGAAGGCTCTTGTAGAGGCCGGAGCTGACGCAGTAGTCATTGATACGGCACACGGCCATAGCCAGAACGTAGTCAATACACTTAAGAAAGTCAAAGCAGCATATCCTGATCTTGACGTGGTGGTAGGTAATATCGCGACAGCCGATGCAGCAAAGTTCCTTATCGAGGCAGGAGCTGACGGTATCAAGGTAGGTATCGGACCCGGCTCAATCTGCACTACACGAATTGTGGCCGGCGTAGGAGTTCCGCAGCTCAGTGCCATCTTCGAGGCTGCTAAGGCAGCTCATGCACTCGGAGTCCCTGTTATAGCTGACGGAGGACTACGATATTCTGGAGATGTGGTAAAGGCTCTGGCAGCCGGAGGCGATAGTGTGATGATGGGTTCGATGTTCGCAGGCACAGAGGAGTCTCCGGGCGAGACCATCATATACAATGGCCGAAAGTTCAAGTCATACAGAGGCATGGGTTCCATATCAGCCATGCAGGCCGGTTCTAAAGACCGTTACTTCCAGAGCGAGAAGACCGACAGCAGCAAGTTCGTGCCTGAAGGAATCGAGGCTCGCGTGCCTTATAAGGGAACGCTCAGCGAGACGGTATATCAACTCGTCGGTGGGTTGCGCAGCGGTATGGGATATGTTGGGGCACCCGACATCGATCACCTGCACGATGCCAAATTCGTGAAGATCACATCTGCAGCCGTAATCGAAAACCACCCCCATGATGTGACGATCACAAAGGAAGCTCCCAATTACACAAGAGGAAACTAAAATGGAGAAGATATTGATATTAGATTTCGGATCTCAGTATACTCAGTTGATCGCTCGCCGCATCCGCGAACTCAACGTGTATTGCGAGATCCACCCCTTCCACAAGGTGCCGGAAATTGACGCCGACGTGAAAGGCGTGATCCTTTCAGGTAGCCCTTACTCCGTCAATGATCCTGAAGCTCCCAAGCCGACGCTCGACACATTCAGGGGCAAGCTTCCCCTGCTTGGAGTCTGCTACGGAGCTCAGTTACTCGCTCAGATGTCAGGAGGAACAGTAAAGGGTGCTCCCAGCCGTGAATATGGCCGTGCCATGCTGACCGTGGTAGATGCCGAAGATCCCCTCATGATCGGTCTTCCCTCTCCCACTCAGGTATGGATGAGCCATGGCGACACCATCACTGATATTCCGGAAAGCTTCCATATTATCGGAAGCACAGAGAATGTCCGGGTAGCCGCCTACCATATTGAGGGAGAACAGACATGGGGAATACAGTTCCATCCGGAGGTGTATCATTCCACCGACGGCACTCAGCTGCTCCGCAACTATGTGATGGGTATTTGCGGATGCTCAGGCACATGGAGTCCTGACTCCTTCATCGAGACTACGGTAGCGGAACTAAAGGCAAAGATAGGCGACGACCAGGTGATCCTCGGTCTCTCCGGCGGCGTAGACTCCACAGTGGCCGCTGTCTTGCTTAACAAAGCCATAGGCCATAACCTGCAGTGTATCTTCGTCAACAACGGTCTTCTCCGCCTTAATGAATTCGAGGGAGTCCTCGAGCAGTACAAGGGGATGGGGCTTAACGTAAAGGGTGTTGACGCAAGCGAGAGGTTCTACACAGATCTGGCCGGTGTCACCGATCCGGAGCAGAAACGTAAGATCATCGGCCGAGATTTCGTCGAGGTATTCAACGAAGAGGCTCAGAAGTTCAACGGAGCACGTTGGCTGGCACAAGGTACAATCTATCCCGACGTAATCGAGAGTGTAAGCGTCAACGGGCCTTCATGCACCATCAAGTCGCACCACAATGTAGGTGGACTTCCTGAAAAGATGAATCTCAAGGTAGTTGAGCCGCTTCGTCTCCTATTCAAGGATGAAGTGCGCCGCGTTGGCAAGGCTCTCGGCATAGATCCGCAGCTTCTCGGACGCCATCCATTCCCCGGACCGGGACTCGGAATCCGTATACTGGGAGAGGTGACTGCAGAGAAAGTACACGTACTCCAGCTGGCAGACGATATCTTCATCAGTAATCTTCGCGAAGCCGGGCTGTATGATCAAGTATGGCAGGCCGGGGCAATACTGCTTCCGGTGCAGAGCGTAGGAGTGATGGGCGACGAGCGCACATATGAGCGCTGCTGTGCCCTGAGGGCAGTGATTTCCACCGACGGCATGACTGCCGACTGGGTACACCTACCCTACGAGTTCCTCGCCAAGGTAAGCAACGAGATCATCAATAAAGTGCGCGGCATCAATCGCGTAGTCTACGACATCTCCTCCAAGCCGCCAGCCACTATAGAATGGGAATAATCTTCGGAATTGGGATGCACGAAAGTGTGTCCCTTTTTACTTCCTGAAAGGAATGCCTTCAATAGCCGACTCATAGGATTTAGTTTCAGGAAAAATTTGGAAAAGAGGGATTTTTTTTGTATTTTTGCGCAAACTGCACCATTATGGCCGATATCGACAACAACGACGACAATATCATCGAAGAAGATAACCTTAACTTCGAAAACCAGAATACATCCGAGAATCCTACAACAGAGGAACTCATCGAAAGAGGTGAAGCCGGAATCATAGAGACTCCTGAAGATGAAGTTCTTGAGGAGGAAGCCGCTGCGGACATACCGCAGGAAGAGACTCCTTCATACCGCATACCCGGAGCCTCTGACAAGAAGCACCAGCTATCGGGCATGTTCAAGAACTGGTATCTCGAATATGCGAGCTATGTGATCCTCGAACGCGCTGTGCCTCATATCGAAGACGGACTTAAACCCGTACAGCGACGAATACTCCATACCATGGAGACGTTAGACGACGGCAGATTCAACAAAGTGGCCAATATAGTAGGAAGCACCATGAGCTATCACCCCCACGGCGATGCCTCTATAGGGGATGCCCTTGTCCAGCTCGGCCAGAAGGAAATGCTTATCGATACTCAGGGAAACTGGGGCAATATACTGACAGGAGATTCGGCAGCCGCACCCCGATATATAGAGGCCAGACTCAGCGAACTTGCTCTTGAAATACTATTCTCGCCCAAAATTACTGAATGGCAACCCAGCTATGACGGACGAAAAAAGGAACCTGTCACGCTTCCCGCCAAGTTTCCTCTGCTCCTCGCTCAAGGAGTTGAAGGAATCGCCGTAGGCCTGAACAGTAAGATTCTTCCCCACAACTTCAACGAGATCGCGGAAGCGGCCATCGCTTATCTTCAAGGTAAGCCGTTCTCACTCTATCCGGACTTCCAGACCGGAGGTCTTATGGACGTGTCGCGTTACAACGACGGCGCTCGAGGCGGCCAGATCAAAGTGAGGGCTAAGATAGAGAAAATAGACAACAAGACCCTCGCAATCCGCGAGATACCTTTCGGTAAGACTACAGCCACCCTCATCGACACCATACTTAAGGCGATGGAGAAGGGCAAGATCAAGGTGAGAAAGGTAGACGACAATACCTCCGCCAACGCTGAGATTGTAGTGCATCTTGCTCCCGGAGCCTCAAGCGACAAGACCATCGATGCTCTATATACATTTACTGACTGTGAGGTATCAATATCACCAAACTGCTGCGTGATCTGGGATAAGAAACCTCGATTCCTTACAATCAGCGACGTACTTCGCTTCTCAACAGACCGCACGCAGGCAATATTACATCGGGAACTTGAGATAAAGCTCGGGGAGGCTCTCGAAAGCCAGCTCTTTGCAAGTCTCGAGAAGATATTCATAGAGGAGCGAATGTATAAAGACCAGCAGATAGAACGCGCTGCCGATATGGACGCGGCTCTTGCAAGACTGTCGGAACTGTTTGAACCATACAAGACATCATTTTTCCGTGAGATCACCCGCGACGACTACATGCGGCTTTGGGAGATCAAGATGGGACGAATCCTCAAATTTAATTCCGAAAAAGCGGACGAAAAGATCTCGGTGCTTGACAAGCAGATAGCAGAGATACGCAAAGACCTTGAGCAGATAATAGAGTATACAATCCGCTGGTATCAGCACCTGAAGGAGAAATACGGGCATGCATTCCCACGACGCACGGTGATCCGAGGATTCGACTCCATAGTCGCTACAAAAGTGGCTGAAGCAAACAAGCGTCTATATTACGACAAGGAGGGTGGATTCATCGGCACAGGTCTCAAGGATGCTGAGTTCAAGTTCACGTGCTCCGACATAGACGACGTTCTGGTCGTATATCGCGACGGCACATACAAGATCTCTAAGGTTCAGGATAAACTGTATGTCGGCAAGAAGGTGATCCATATAGGACTTTTCAAGAAAAACGACAAGCGTACGATCTATAACATTATATACCGCAACGGCAAGGGAGGCATCTATTATAAGAAACGCTTCTTCATCACCGGCCTCACACGCGATAAGGAATATAATATGACGAAGGGCGAGCCAGGAAGCCGCATAGAATGGATGACTGTAAATCCAAACGGCGAGGCGGAGACCGTCAAGGTGCTTCTGAAAGATGATCCGGGGCCTGACGGACGCCGCCCGCGCAATCGTGAAGTGATGGTTGATTTCGCGGCTCTCGACATCAAGGGAAAGGAGTCGCTTGGAAACCTTGTTACGAAATTTACGATACAGTCTGCGACACTCGACAAAAAAGGAACTTCAACTCTTGGCGGCCGAGACGTATGGTTTGACCGCGACGTATTGCGTCTCAACTATGATGGCCGAGGTGAGTATCTCGGATCGTTCCTGGGTGAAGACCTCGTACTTGTCATCACTAAAGACGGCGAATTCTATACGACCACATTCTCAGAGGAAAACCATTATGATGATAATATACTGAGAATAGAGAAATTCATCAAGGGAAAGGTATGGACCCTCGCTCTCGACGATGCAGAACTTGGGTACCCTTATCTGAAGCGCTTTGAGTTCGAACCTTCTAAGAATCCTCAGAGATTTGTTGGCAACAGTCCGGAGTCGACTATGATACTGCTTACAGACACACCGTATCCAAGACTTCAGATATCATTTGGAGGGAACGACTCCGTGCGCCCGGAGATGGAGATTGAAGCCGAAGATTTCATCGCCGTAAAGGGCTACAAGGCGAAAGGGAAACGAATCACGACTTATCAGCTCGGAGAGATAAAGGAACTGGAACCCCTTCGGCAGCCAGAACCGGAACAGCCGACCCAGACCGAGACAACAGAGGAACCGGAAGACGATACTGACCAGGCTGAGACGGAAGAGTCCGATAATTCCGCTGGCCCGACAATAATAGAGGGCACTCTCTTCGATGATATCTGATAAAAGTAACATAGGCACTCGGTGCCCGCTGAAACGAGTCACTGCTCCGACCTCAAAATCAACACAGAATGAATAAACTTAATATTCTTCCTTGGATAATATCTATTCTGGCAGTATCCGGAATCGCCGTGTCATGCGTTGACGACGATAGAATCCGCATGGATGATCCGATTGGAAATTTCGACCAACTCTGGCAGACAATCGACAACCATTACTGTTTCTTCCGTGAGAAAGGAATAGACTGGGACTCCGTCTATAGGAAATACCGGCCACTCGTAAAAGATGATACCCAATATATCGAGCTATACAGTATCTGCGCTGCCATGCTCGATGAACTGAAGGACGGACATGTCAACCTTATCTCTTCCTTCAATACTTCTTACTATCGTAAATGGTGGAGCGATTACCCTCAGGATTTCAGACTTCGCACAATTCAGGAAAACTATCTTGGCTTCAATTATCTCCAGACATCAGGTATTTCCTATAAGATGCTCCCCGACACGATTGGATACATGTACTATCCCTCATTTTCATACGACATCGGAAATCTGAATCTTGACTATATCCTTGCCATCCTATATCAGAGCAAAGGTCTGATCATTGATATCAGAGACAACGGTGGAGGCAACCTGACAAATATCAAGACTCTGGTGAGTCGCCTTATCGACCATAAGGTATCAGGAGGAAGCATACGCCATAAGACCGGACCCGGTCACAATGATTTTTCAGAACCATATGAGATATTCTACGAACCGTGCGACACCAATGTACGCATAGCTTATCTCAACCGCCCCATCGCAGTCCTCACCAACCGAAGCTGCTACAGCGCAGCCAACGATTTCGTGTCGGTTATGAAGACAATTCCCAACGTAAGCATCATAGGTGCAAGAACCGGTGGCGGCGGTGGTCTTCCATTCAATTCAGAGATGCCGATAGGCTGGGGAGTCCGCTTTTCAGCATGTCCTATGACGTCGCCCGGGGGAGGGATAACGGAATTCGGCATAGATCCCTCGCCCGGATGTGAGATACACTCGCCCGACTCCTTGCTTATCAGAGGCATAGATCCCATACTGGACTTCGCTATAGAACACATATTAGGCAAAGTCGAAGGAGTAGAATGAAGATTTCATAAAAGTCAGTTCCGTAGGGACTGACTTTTTTCTTGCAGGTTTAAAAAGATTTTTGTAACTTTGCATAGTTATAATGGCGCAAAATGCGATAACTTAAAAAATCAACTTTTAATCAATTGTATTTAAGCGAATTAAAAATTAAAATTCTGACATTTTCAGTCGATATTGAAATATTCGTATGTATAGAGACACGACATGCGGCGAGCTGCGCCTCGCCGACGCCGGCAAGCATGTAGCGATAGCCGGCTGGGTACAGAAGGCCCGCAAGATGGGCGGAATGACATTCGTCGACGTCCGCGACCGCTATGGCATCACTCAGGTGGTGTTTGACAGCGAAAGCAATCCCGAACTTTTCGAGGCAGCGAATAAGCTTGGACGCGAATACGTAGTGCGTATCACCGGCAAAGTGGAGGAACGCACCGCTAAAAACGCCAACCTTCCTACCGGCGATGTGGAGATTATCGCCGATGGCCTCAAGGTGCTCAACAAGAGCAAGACTCCACCATTTACTATTGAAGACAATACCGACGGTGGCGATGACCTGCGTATGAAATTCCGTTATCTCGACCTCCGCCGTCCCTGTGTGAAGAAAAACCTTGAACTTCGCCACCGTATGGCCTTCGAGATCCGCCGGTATCTTGATTCGAAGGGCTTTCTTGAGATCGAGACGCCTATCCTCGTCAAATCAACTCCGGAAGGTGCCCGCGACTTTGTGGTGCCTTCGCGCATGAATCCCGGTGAATTCTATGCGTTGCCACAAAGCCCCCAGCTCTTCAAGCAGCTCTTGATGGTCTCAGGCTACGATCGCTATTTCCAGATTGCCAAATGCTTCCGCGATGAAGACCTCCGCGCCGACCGCCAGCCGGAGTTCACACAGATCGACTGCGAGATGAGCTTTGTGGAGCAGGAAGACGTGATAGACATGTTTGAGGGACTCGTAAAGCATATTTTCAAGTATGTGAAGGGAATTGACTTCACTGAACCCTTCCCCCGCATGACATGGAACGACGCCATGCGTCTATATGGAAGCGATAAACCCGACCTTAGATTCGGCATGCAGTTCGTAGAACTGACCGATCTCGCGAAAGGCCATGGATTCTCAGTTGTCGACGACGCTGAACTTACAGTCGGCATCCTTGCAAAGGGTTGCGCTGACTACACCCGCAAGCAGATCGACCAGCTCACGGATTTCGTGAAGCGCCCTCAGGTAGGTGCAAAAGGACTGATGTGGATCAAGTTCGAACCTGACGGAAGTATAAAGAGTTCCATAGGTAAGTTCTTCTCTCCTGAAGAGCTTCAGGAATGGGGCAAGCGCGCAGGGGCAGAGGCGGGCGATCTTCTGCTCGTGATGAGCGGCGAAGCCATGAAGACACGCAAGCAGCTATGCGAACTACGTCTTGAGATGGGCAACCGATTAGGACTTCGCGACAAAAATAACTTCACATGCCTCTGGGTAGTGGACTTTCCTCTCTTTGAATGGGACGATGAGACCCAGCGATACTATGCTATGCACCACCCATTCACCTCACCCAACCCTGAAGACATACCGCTCCTGAAAACCGATACCGGCAAGGTTCGCGCGACAGCCTACGACATAGTAGTTAATGGAACTGAGCTCGGCGGCGGCTCAATCCGTATACATGATTCGGAACTTCAGAACGAGATGTTCGAGCTTCTTGGCTTCACTCCCGAGAAGGCTCAGGAACAGTTTGGTTTCCTTATGAGCGCATTCCAATATGGAGCTCCCCCTCACGGCGGTCTCGCTCTCGGCTTTGACCGTTTCGTATCGATTCTGGCGGGACTCGACAGTATCCGCGACACTATCGCTTTCCCGAAAAATAACTCCGGGCGCGACGTGATGAATGAATCCCCCTCCCCCATTGACCAGGCTCAGCTCGACGAGCTCGAACTTGAACTGAAACCGAAAAACAACGCATAACGCAAAACGTATAACGTAAAACGCGAATAATGCTTAAAGTAAAGGATATAGCAAAAGCCATAGAAGACTTCGCGCCGATTAGCCTGAAGGAAGACTGGGACAATCCAGGACTTCAAGTCGGCGACCGAGATATGGAGGTGACAGGCATTCTGCTCTGCCTTGACGTCACTGAAGAAATCCTTAAGGAAGCCCGCAAGCGTGACTGCAACATGATCGTCAGTCACCATCCTCTGATTTTCGGAGGTCTTAAACGCCTGACAGGCGAGACGCCCACCGAGAGGATAGTGGCTGGCGCCCTACGCGACAATATCGCCATATATTCAGCACATACCAACCTTGACTCAGCTTTCGAGGGCGTCAGCTACGAGATGGCCCACATGCTTGGCATGAAAGATTGCCGTCCTCTTGAAAGAAGCACAACGGGAGGAGAGAAAGAAGGCCTCGGAATCGTGGGTACAGTTACTCCAACACCGAAGCTGGAATTCCTACGTAGAGTAAAAGAGACCTTTGAAGTAAAGGACCTCCGTTATTCCGCGCAGACACCAGGTATCGTAGTGAGGAAAGTAGCGCTATGCGGAGGATCAGGGGGAAGTCTTATCAAGAAGGCTCTTCAATCAGGCGCAGACGTGTATATATGTGGCGATCTCAAATATCACGACTTCACGAGCTATGGCAGCGAAATCCTTCTTGCGGACATAGGCCACTTCGAAAGCGAGCGATGCAGCCGCAAGATACTAAGCCGGGCGATCCGCTCGGTCCATCCTGATTGCGTCATTTACTTCTCGGAATGTGAGCGCAATCCCATTTGCCTCCTATAATGCATAATGTAAAGACAACGGATCATGCATTATGAATCATGTATTATGAAATAATTAAAAAAATATGGCTACAGATAAAAAAACAGACAAAGAGCGCTCGGTGGAAGAACGACTCACCGCCCTCTACCGCCTCCAGACCTGCCTGTCTGAGGTAGACCGAATCAAGAACGTTCGTGGAGAACTTCCTCTTGAGGTGAAGGACCTTGAAGACGACATAATTCGTCTTCAGACACGCATACAGAACTATCAGGACGAGATAGCGCGCCACGAAGACCTCATCAACATCAAGAAAGGAGAGATCGTGATGCGCCGCGAGAAGATAGCCCGCTACGACGAGCAGATCAATAACGTCCGCAATAATCGCGAGTTCGCTTTCCTTGAGAAAGAGAAGGAATTTGAAAACCTTGAGATCGAACTTGCAGAGAAGAACATCCGCGATGCCCAGCATAAGATCAACGATAAGCAGGAGGAGATCGTAAAGACACAAGAGGAACTTACCGATCGCGAGCACAACCTCGAAGACAAGAAAAAGGAACTTGAAGACATCATCTCCGAGACAAAGCAGGAGGAAGAAAAGCTCCTCATGCAGGCCAAGGAACTGGAGACAAAGATCGACGACTACACCCTCAATGCCTTCAAGCGGATCCGCAAAAACGCGCGCAACGGACTCGGCATCGTTTGCGTTCAGCGCAACGCATGCGGCGGATGCTTCAACCGCATACCTCCTCAGCGTCAGCTCGAGATCAAGATGCACAAGAAAGTCATCGTATGCGAATATTGCGGTCGTATTCTAATCGACGGCGTACTCGCCGGCGTAGAAGAGATCGTCACCGAACAGCCGCAACCGCGGCGCCGCGCCCGTAGGGCGACTAAAGAATAAAGATTGATTATAAATTATTAAAGATTAAATATATCAAGTATGGTATTTCCGTCTATCCCATACGGAGATACCATACCGCTGTTTTTCAATCCATACATGAACGACTTCAGAAGATACGCTGTAATAGTTTCTTGCCTTGTGGCCTCAGCCGTTTCTATACTTGCCGAGCAGCATCTTGAATTCATCTGGGGACATCAGACCACAAGATGCACTTATCTGTCGCCACTCTCATACACAGGACCAGGTTACGGGCTGTCATACGAATGGCACCATTCGGCATGGCGCGACAAGACAGCAGGAATGCAGGCACATGCCCAGTTCGACTACGGCTATCTCCTGAGCCCGGCTAAAAACTCCAGGATGTACGACCTTACATTCCGCATTGATTGGGGTGTGGAACGACTGTGGCGTACAGTCTCCGGCTTCAACTGGGCTATCGGAGCCACGTTAGGAGCCGATGGAGGGGTCATATACCTACCGAGAAACGGTAATAATCCGGCACAGGCACTGATGTGGGCCGGAGGAACACTGACAGCCCGCGGTGGATACGACAGGATTAAACTCTGCGGCAAACCTCTGCGCATCAGTGAAAGTATCGAAATTCCCTCTATAGGCTGTTTCTTCTGCCCGGCTTATGGAGAGACCTACTATGAGATATATCTCGGAAATCACAACGGGCTGGCACATTTCGGATGGTGGGGCAACCGTCCGCAGGTACGCAGCCGGTTGCGTGCTGACTGGCAGCTTGGCCGCTACGCACTCACACTTGGTTTTGACTATCGATTTCAGGGTCTCGAATGCAATGGCATCACTACCAGGCTCGCCCAGTGCTCAGGTGTAATAGGTATCTGCTTTTAGATGAGAAGCTTGTATGTCATATCGGCTTGCTTGATACTGCTGTTCGGATTTTCCGGTTGCGGCAGACCTCAGAAGCAACTCGAGAGGATCGACACGCTTTGCGAAAGCAGTCCCCGACAGGCAGTATTTGCACTCGACAGCATCGACTATGGAAACCTTTCTGAAAAAGAACGCCATTACTACGATTTTCTCTATGTGAAAAGCCGCGACAAGGCTTATGCCAGGCACTCCTCTGATAGCCTTATCCTTGACGCAATCAGCTATTATTCCAAGACTGACGATAAAAAGCGATACGCGCAGTCGCTTTTCTACGCAGGGCGCATTTATTCACATCTTGGCGATCTCCCGTCAGCTATCGAATACTATTGCAAGGCTTCCGATGAGTTCTCCCACCTCACTGACGACGAGGAATGCCTGAAACTTCGGGCTGAAGCGCTTAGTATAACCGGGCGTCTTCAAGCAGAATTAAAGCGTAACCAGGAGGCAATTCCCTATATAAAGAAAGCTATCTACGACCTCAAATATCAGAATGACAGCACAGGAATTGTCTACGACAACCTCCAGCTTGTAAAGATTTTCACCGAAGAAAGCGACTTTGATCAGGCCAAACATCATCTTTCTGAGGCTATCAAATATTCAGATCATATACCTGAAGAGGGAAAGGCCTGGATCAGGTCTGAAAAAGCATCGATACTTATAAGTGAAGGGAAAGAGGATTCCGCCATGATAATAATGAAACCTCTAACCCGGCTTGTGGATTCTCTTTACAACAACTATGCATATATACCGACCGGAAAATTTTTTAAGGATGGCAGTGATGCAGGATATATCTATGCTAAGGAATTGTCATTCAGTCGTGACTTCAACAATCAGTTAGTTGTCACCGAGCTTAGGCACCCATTGATTCCAAAAGATTCAGTTCATTCCTTTGTGATGGCATATGAGTCAAGAGTCAATGAACACATGAATCGGTATGAATCGGAAGAAGAGATGATGCAAAAGACAAAGTTCAACTATGACACTCATCTTAAGGCTCGCCGTAAAGCGGAAGCAGAGAAAAGACAGTTGATTTTTGCTGCATGCATCCTACTGCTTATAGCCTGCGGGATAGCGGTATATTTCAAAATCAGAAGTCTGAAAAACGAGCTTCAACTCCGAACAGCACTAAATATCATCGACAGGATTGGATTTGTGGCAGAACTCAAAAACGCCGTAGAGTCAGTAGAAGTACCTTCTTCCAGAATAGAATATATCAGGAGTCTCAAGGCGCTGCCTATGGCTCACTCAGACAAGCCATCACTGAAAGAAGAGCTTCTTGACCGCCTGATGGCTTTTATTAGCGAAGAGATGCCCAAGGCAGATGTGCAAGATGAAATTTTGAAATCCCCGGTGATGGAGACTCTTCATAAAATGCTTGAAGAAGGGAAAGGCATAGCCCAAACCAACGAGGATATATGGCAAGGTATTGAAAAGACCGTAGAGGCTGTCTCTCCGGATTTTCGTGCAAAACTTGAAGTACTGGCATCCGGAAAGGTCACAAAAAGCGAATATCAGGTAGCCCTTTTAGCAAAATTCGGTATCACTCCCAAGAAAATAGCATCTCTCCTCTACAGATCCAAATCAGCTATCACCGACCGCCGCTCTTCTCTCGCCAAAAAGATATTCGGACCGAAAGCCGACACCTCAGCCCTCGACCGCCTAATTGCAAGATTATAGTACGGATTGGGCAAGATCCCGTCTTATCCGTACTGTAAAACGACGTAAATCATAATGATTTTGATAATTTTGCGTCCAAATTCTAATTTATCATATCATGAGATGTAAAAGCATTATCGCGGCATTCACTGTAATAGCCATAGCCGGGATGGCTTCTTCCTGTTCAAGACAAGGAAAGGATGCAGATCCCAACGTATTATTGCCGGAGATCACATTAGGCAGTTTCGTCGATACGCAGACTCCTCTTTCAGAAATCATAGGAGACTATCGCTTGATTCCATTGGAAACCACCGACGAGAGCCTGATCGGAGGAAGAACCAACAAGATTATCAAGAAAGATGGTCATATTTTCGTAAGGTCGAACAATGAAGTATTGATGTTTGGAGAAAACGGCAACTTTCAGGATAAGCTATCGAGAGTCGGGGGTGGACCCGAAGAATACGAGAGCATTTTTGACTATGACATAGTCCCGGAATATAACGAGATCTGGGTCTCATCAAATAGCGGAATCGTCAGATATGAGTATCCGTCGATGGAATTCAGCGGAACAATACCATTGAAATTCTTTGCCAACAGTTTCAAGTATCTCGGCAACGATACATTCATAGCATATACGCCTGAAGATATAGTCTACAAAGTAGTCTCCATGGATGGGAAAGTGCTCAATGAATACTTCGAGAAGGATCTTGCCAACAGTACTACTTTCCCGGTTCAGTTTGTAAGAATCGACAACTGCATAGCTACCCAGCTCGGGGATTCGAATTCGGCTGTCTGCTATGTGACTGACTCTGCATCATTCAAAATCAAGGATATTCTTTCGCCTAAGAATGATCAACTCGCTACTACTGAGATAAACCGCAAATATTATGATCTGTATGGATATTTTGATTTCACTTCAAAGGTACGGCAGGATTATTCAACAGTATGTTGGTTTCGGAAAATAGGTGATCAGGCTTTGGTCTTTATGCTTAATCCCGGGGATGAAAGATCAATCGTAATTGACAATGGTTCTACAGTCAAGGAATACAAGGTATGGCCCGAGGATAAGAATGTTATCAAAAACGATATCTGCGATACTCCGGACGTGCCATATATAGTCACTTTTGGATCCTGCGACAGCGACGATTCCTTCATCTTCATACTGCCCAATGATGATGAAGAAGCAAACCCAACCCTCCTCGAAGTCAAGAAATTGAAATAATAATTTCAAATTAACACTATGAGATTCGTGCATTTTATTAAGGTTATATCAACAATGACCTTTATCGTGATGATAGCATCCTGTTCGAATAAAGAGAAAAGGAACACAGAATCAATTATGCCTGAAACAATGACTTTTCCCGAAAAAAGGACGGTGGAGATTGATTTCGATGGAGCAGAGCCCATTACCAAACATTTCAAAAAAGTGGGTAATATTATTTTTGACGAAGACACCGAGGAGATAATCGGCGGCATACAACAGATGATTGTGAGAGGCGATACCATCTATGCCGTTGACCCTGCAAAGAATCCCGGACTCTATGCCTACCTTAAGGATGGCTCACAGATATTTGCGTATTGTAATCAAGGTGTCGGTCCGGAAGACATATCATCCCCTATGAGCCTTACCATCAATGATACTGAGATAATAGTATTTGACATGGCGGGAACAAAGCTTATACATTTCTCTAAAGATGGCAAGTTTCAAAAGAGCATCGACCTTCCGGTGTTCGCTCTGGCTGCAATCGAGGATAAAAATGGAGGCATTTGGATAGATTACTCCAACCAGGAGTATGAGGATCTAAAACTCGCATGGAAGGCAGATGAGAAAAGCGACCCGGTTCCCGTTCTCGGAGTCCCTGACCATCTCAAAGGTATGACAACCGTGGAATTGGTCAATATGCTTCAGCTACCCAATGGAGAGCTACGCTACCTCCCAAGTCTTGAAATGCGTATCTACGCACTTCAAGACGGAAAAGCAGTTGAGGCATATGAACTGGACTATAAAGGCAAATGGCCATCAGAAGAGGATTTCAAGGCCAAATACGCGAGCAATGACTGGGCTATTAAGATCAGAAATATCCCTGTGAAAATAAAAGGGTTTGCTGAAAACGACCGTTGGCTCGTAATAGGGAATATCCTCAATCGCGAAAAGACCTACATTACCGTCTACGACAAGCAGACCGGAAAATCCACCACCTACATTGACTCTGACAAATCATATTACCATCCCGCCTATATAGACGGCGACAACCTCTACCTAACACGCCAGGACGACTCCATCGACATCCTCTGCCTGCACTAAGAAGCATACTATCTCATAGACCGAAAACATTCTTATCGGTTTCGGACTGTCCTATCATTTTATCGGAATAATTTGGATTTGAGGTGGGAAAGTGTTATATTTGCAAGGAAAAATAAAGACGATGGCAACGATGGCTTACCCAGATAGAATGTTCCCTATAGGAATCCAAAATTTCCCCGAAATCATTTGGGAAGGATACACTTATGTTGACAAGACCTATTTTGTCGGTAAACTGGTAAAAGGTGGTAAATACAACTTTTTAAGCCGCCCCCGCAGATTTGGCAAAAGTCTTCTGCTCTCGACTATTCAGACATATTTTGAGGGACGACGCGAACTTTTCAAGGGACTTGCCATCGACAATATGTACTTGGATTGGACACCAAGACCGGTACTCTATTTTGACTTCAACACTGGAAACTATGGACATCCTGATGGTCTTAAAAACCGATTGATAAGTCTCTTGAGATTATATGAAAAGGAATATGACGTGGAAGTCTCAATGGAAGAAGACACTGCATTGCGTTTTGAGAACCTTATAAGGCAGGTCTATAAAAAAACGGGGCAGCAAGTGGTCATACTCGTTGATGAATATGATAAACCCTTGCTTCACCTTGACGAAAATCCTGAGCAGTTTGAGAAAAACCAAAGAATGCTGAAAGGTTTCTTCTCAAACCTGAAATCGATGGATGCCTGCATTAAGTTTGGTATGCTCACAGGAGTAGCACGCTTCAGCAAGGTGAGTATATTCAGCGACCTGAACAACCTTGAGGATATATCCATGCTCAATGACTATTGCGCCATATGCGGATGGACAGAAGAAGAACTTGTCAACAACTTCCGCACGGGCATACAAGCTCTTGCAGACGAACGCGAAGAGGATTTCGACACGACTCTTCGCGCACTAAGGGATTATTACGACGGTTATCTTTTTTCTGGCAAGGGGTCAAGGATATATAATCCTTTCAGCGTTTTGAGAGCTCTTAAGGGAAGGGAGATCATGCCTTATTGGTTTGAGACCGGCACTCCGACATTTCTTGCGAAAAAGATAAAGAAAAGCGGGATAGATCCGGAATCACTCAACGGTCAGACCCAAAGCTACAGCAACCTTATAGCCGTAGGAGTAGGAACTGACAATATTACTCCCCTCATGTTCCAAACCGGCTATCTTACCATCGAATCATACGATGTACGCAGACAAAGATACACGCTTCGTTTCCCAAACCGTGAAGTTGAGATTGGTTTCGCGCAAAATCTGCTGCCTCTTTACGCACCGTCCACTGACCGACCGGACAGTCCTTTCAGTATCGAGAGATTCAAAGACGACCTTTATGACGGCGACCCCAATTCGTTTATGAAGAGACTTGGTTCACTAATTAAAGATCTCCCTTATGAGGACCATAGGGAGTCAACATATAGGGCCATCACATATCTTCTCTGCCTTCTTTCCGGGACGGATGCGATTCCTGAAAGACACTCCTATAAGGGACGCAGCGATTTAGAGGCTTTGACTCCTGACTACTTCTATATATTTGAGTTTAAATACAATAAGAGCGTCGATGAAGCTATGCAGCAGATCTACTCTCAAGATTATGCAGGCCGTTACGCCATGGATTCGCGTAAAGTCTATCTCATCGGAGCAAACCTCAACGAAGACAACGAAGACCGAACCCTGGACTATGAGATTGTGGAACTGAAGTGACAGTTGCCGCAACTGAAAATCAATATCAGAACTTTATTTGAAAATATGTTGCTTTAATACAATCATAACTAAATAAACTAAAGCATATCATCAGGTGTAGTTTCTTGGGTAGAAACTGCGCCTAACTTTTTATAGTTCTTAAAGTTATCTCAATTATTCACTTGTAATAGTTTCCACTCCATAATCAAACACAAACAAATGTTAACTAAAATATACTTATGTTAAAATCTGGACTTTTCTAAGTCATTCGTAGTCATAGGAAGAAAATGAACAGAAAAGGATACATAAGACTGTTGACGGAAACGATGGAGAGCCAGAAACAAAGGCTCTTCAGGTATGCCTGTTACCGCCTCGGAAATCAGCAAGATGCCGAGGACATCCTACAGAATGTGTATCTCAAACTGTTAGAATCCATAGAGTATAGAAAACATCCGGAAAACCTCCGGGCTTACATATTCCGGTCTGTTGTGAATGCCTGTTCCGATTTCATGAAGCGTGAATCCAACATATCGAAGATTGCCACTTGCGACACACTTGAAATCGCTGAAGATCCTTCGAATTTCGAGGAAGAAGCAGTAATGATCAATCGACTTGTGGAAAATATGCCTGAAAATCTACGAGATTATGTAAGGTTAAGAATCTACGCTGAGATGACTTTCGATGAAGTTGCCGAAACTATGGAAGTATCCTCTACTACCGCCAAAAGAAGGTTTTATGAAGGATTAGAATATTTACGTGCTAAACTCAATATGATATGAAACTCTCCGACTACGAAAACTATCAATCTTACCGGAGGCTTATCGAAATGCTCGAACCCCGTCATGCCCCAAAAACCTCCATCAAGTTCACCCCTCCAAAGAAAAAACATTCTTTACAGTGGTTGATTTTATGGTCCGGGAGGGCTGCTGCAGTATTGATAATCGCCGGCTTAGTGACATTATTAATAAGCCAGTCACAGCCAACAAACGGTGCTGTAAAGGTCATTGAATCAGCAATCGACAATATACGCACATCCGGATATTGCAACATAGAGTTTTCCGCAAGGATACTTCCAAGCCGCTCCCTTTATCCTCTTAAGATGTCGCCCAGAGGAGAGCTGAAACCCGTGACAATGACATTCAATTCTGACAGTATCTGCAATAGGATTGATCTTAAGTGGACAGATGATAATTCCAGGCATTGCCTCACAATGTACTCGGGAAACGTTGTAAATTTCCATGACGCAATGGTATCAAGCAGTACTCTGCCGTCAGAAGTCTTTTCCGTTTTGTCTAACGCTCTACTTTCTCCCGATCCTGATTTCATTAAGATATTGGATACTCAGGATCTAAAGATGAAGACAAAATGGGATGATATCATTATCAAAAACGGAGGAAAAAATAAAAAATACGAGTTCTGCATGACATTCTCGAAATCTTCCGGACGGCTCCTTGACTTTTCAGCCTATGACTATTCATATGGCAAGAAGACACTTATGATTAAGACAAATAAAATCAGCTATAACAATAATTTAAAGACAAAATGAAACAATTAATTACATTTACGGCATTGGCAGCTGCCGCTATGTTGCTTCCATCTTGTGGTCAAAAAGGGGGCGGCCAATCATCTCAAGAGGGTCGTACAATTTCCGAAATTCTCGCAGACTCGCCTGTTGCAGCGCAGCGGGTCTTAGTGGGAGAAGACACTATGGTCGTTGCCCGGCTGACAGAAGCACCGGAGCCTGTGACTCTACTTGCTTCCGAGATGTTCGACGAGTTTGAGCTGATAAAGCTTGAGGATACTGAAGGTGCCCTTACAGGAGGTGGCACGACATGGGTTTCCCAAAATCATATCTTGGTCTATGATGGTAATAATGTCAAACTTTACGACCGTAAAGGAAAGTTTATCGCTAATGTTGGAGCAAGAGGACAAGGACCTGGTGAATACTCCATCGCACCCTATTTCCTGACAATCGATGAGATGCAAGGGAAAATATACATGATGACGTATTCAGCTTCACAGATCAATACATATAATGTTGCCGACGGCACCTTTGCCGGCAGTATTCCTTTGGTCTATGAATCGCCTAAAGGCTTTTGTAAGATAGACCCGGAAAATGGTCGGATCACAGTTGCAAGCATGCAGTTTAAAGATGTTGCACCCTGTTCTCCCGTTTGGGTTCAGGACTTCGACGGCAACCTTATTTCTGAAGTTAAGCGTCCCGATCTTGGCATTACTCCCGATTTTTCAAATGAAATCAATCCGGGCATGAGTTCTGATGGGAAAGAGCTCTATCACTCCCAGTGTCTTATTACTGAATTGATAGCTGATACTCTTTATCGGTCAGACGGCAAGACCATTCACCCTGAGTTCACATATGATTTCGGTGAGAAGGTGCCGATGCATTCATTAAGGTCTTTCCCCCAATTTTATGTAATGAAGATTTTCGGTGATCCCGTGATGGTATCTGAAAATTCATATATGGTTGGCAGCAATATGCCTTTTGTGATCGATCGCACCTCGCTCAAAGGTGCTCCTGCAGAATTGATGATTGACCAACTTGGTACACTTACATTTAAGAAAGATTGGGACTTTATGAGTACTCCAGGCTATTTCACCATGTCATGTGATCCCGGCGATTTGCTTGACATGCTAAAAGCAGCCCCCGACACTCACCCATCAGCAAATGAAGATGGACTGAAACGAATGGAGGAGCTGAGGAATTCAATCGACCATGATGGAAACCATTACGTCTTAATAGGCCATTGGAAACAATAAATAAACTGACCAAAGACCGAAAAAGATGGTTGAAACTGATAAGATAGTACGGAATTGAAGGTCAGAAGCGGTATCCGTACAGTAAAATTTAGTATTTTAGTGATGTATGCCTAATTTTGCATGTGCTAATATGGTCGTTAAAGTCCTTCACGACCTTAAAGACTTTAACAACAAAAATCAGTAGATGGATATGAAGAAAACTATAATTATTATATTTGCCTGCATTTTGGCTGCCGGATGCTCCCATCAGTCAAAAGAAGATGAGGGAAAAGAGCATACAGCTAAAGTCAAAGCCATTGAAACCGAAAAGATTCAGGAAGTAACAGTCATGGAGCTGCAGCCCTCTACGTTCTGCCACGAGATAGTAAGCAATGGAAAGGCAACCGCGAGGGAAAAGGTCGATGTCAATTTTCAGACGCAGGGAATCATCACAGCGATTTACGTCCGTAACGGTGAGCGCGTCAGCAAGGGCCAGAAGTTGGCCTCACTCGACACTTACAAATTGAAAAATCAGACAGACAGGGACCGCAACTCCGTGGCTACAGCCCGACTCGAAATGCAGGACGTGCTGATCGGTCAGGGATACGATCCGGAGCATCCGGATAGAGTTCCAGAAGACGTGATGCACCTCGCCCGCCTCCGCAGCGGACTCGAACAGGCGGAACTGACGCTCGCTGCTTCTGAAAAGGAACTTGCAAATGCCACCCTCACCTCACCGGTCGGCGGCATAATCGCAAACCTTACTTCCAAACCGCACAACATGACCACATCCGACCCTCTATGCCGCATCATCGACGATGGAGGTATGGATGTAGAGTTCACAGTGATAGAAAGCGAACTCGCCATGCTTCATCAGGGCGACGCAGTGTCAGTGTCATCCTTCTCGGATCCCGATAGCAAGGCAACGGGGCGCATCACGGAAATAAACCCTATGGTAGACGAGCACGGGATGGTAAAGGTATGGGCATCGGTAGACGGAGGTAAGAACCTACTTGACGGCATGAACGTACGCGTGCGCGTGAAACGTGAAGCTGAAAATACTCTCGTTGTTCCCAAAAGCGCAGTAGTGCTCCGTTCAGGCCGTCAGGTGGTATTCACGCTTAAGGAGGGCAAGGCCATATGGAATTATGTAGCCACAGGACTCGAAAACCTCGACCAATACACAATCACAGAAGGTTTGTCTCCGGGCGATTCCATAATAGTCACCGGCAATATCAACCTGGCGCATGAGGCACCGGTCAAGCGGAGAGTGGAGAGCGGAGGGTGGAGAGTAAATAGATAAAGGAATTTTTATGATCAGATATTTACTTCATCATCGCATAGCTGTCATAATGGCCTTTCTGGCTTTGGTGATACTCGGGTGCGTGACTTTTAGCACACTCCCTGTCTCGCTTTTGCCGGATATTGACATACCGCATATCACGGTACAGGTGACTCAAGACAACGTATCTGCCCGGGAGCTGGAGAATACTGTTGTCACTCCACTGCGACGACATCTTATGCAGACGGAAGGTCTGAGCGAATTGAAAAGCGAAACCCGTGATGGCTCCTCCATCATATCCTTGACAATGGATTATGGAGTCAATACCGACTTGGCATTTATTGAAGTAAATGAGAAAATAGACGGGGCCATGAATTCTCTGCCTAAAGAAATCTCACGACCAAAGGCAGTGAAAGCCAGCGCAACCGATATACCGGTTGTCTATCTCCAAATGACGACTAAAGTCAATGATGAAAGTGGCTTCAATGAAATGTCGAGAATAGCCGACAACATCGTGCGCCGCCGTCTGGAGCAGCAACCGGAGATCGCTATGGTCGATATCACCGGTATACCGGGACAAGTGCTGAAAATCACGCCGGATCTTGACAAGATGAAGCAAGCCGGACTCTCTGTAGAGGATCTCGAATCTGCCCTTGTAGCCAATAACGTCGAGCCGGGATCTATGACAGTCCGTGACGGTTATTATGAGTACAATATCCATGTCACTAATCTTCTCCGTACAGAAGAGGATGTTCGGGAGATAAAAATCCTCAAAGGGAACAGGATTCTTACTCTCGGAGACTTCGCTGACGTGAATCTGACTTCCCAGACTCCTGCCGGATACTCACTCCACAATGGAAAGCGGGCTGTAACACTTGCCATCATAAAGCATTCCGAGGAAAGCTTGAAAGACATGAGGAAGGCACTCCAATCTACCATTGATCATTTCTCTGAGATATATCCCGACATAGAATTCACTGAGACGAGAAGCCAGACGGAACTCCTCGACTTCACCATAACCAACCTGAAGCAGAATCTTATACTCGGACTGATACTTGTATTTATAGTCTGCATTCTTTTCATGCGGAACATTAGCTCATCTCTTATCATAGGACTAAGCATAATCGTAGGACTCATAATCACTTTCCTCCTTTTCTATCTCTTCCATGTATCGATCAATATCATATCTATGTCCGGGCTCATCCTCGCTGTAGGAATGATGATAGACAACTCAGTGATTGTGACCGAAAACATTACCCAATACCGCCAGCGTGGCGATACTCTGATGGATTCATGCGTCAAGGGCACCAACGAGATGATCACGCCAATGCTTTCATCGTCGCTCACCACTGTGGCTGTCTTCGTGCCTCTTATATTCATGAGCGGAATAGCCGGTGCCATTTTCTCCGACCAAGCTTTCTCCATCACAGTCGGACTCGCCGCCAGCTATATCGTAGGCATCACACTTCTTCCGGTACTCTACTATTTGATTGAAAGATTAAATATTAAAGATAAAAGATTAATTATTCATGAAATATCTAATAATTCAAAGCCATGCCATTGGGAAACCGGATATGAGTATGTGATGGACTTTTGCTTCCGCCACAAGTGGCCGTTGATCATCGCGACGTTGCTGACGGTGCCTTTATGCGTGGTGCTTTTCCTCCGGATGCCACAACAGAGGATGCCAGACATAGACTCCAACGAGACTCTCGTCAAAATCGACTGGAACGAAAACATCAGTCTTGACGAGAACCGCCGACGGACGCTATCGCTGACAGATACCAACGCCATCATATATTCAGCTTATATAGGTCCACAAGACTATCTACTTTATTCAGACATCGACCTCTCTACAGCAGAGGCTGAGCTTTATTTCATGACGGAATTACCCTCCGGCATTGAACCCTTAAAGAAGAGGATAACTGACAAAATCAATATCCAATATCCCTCAGCGACTGTGAACTTTTCGAAAACGGAAAATATTTTCGAAAAGATATTCTCAACAGATGAGGCATATATAGAGGCAAGGATACATTCAGGCTCAGGACATTCAGCTTCCGAAGCAGCTGAGATTATGGAGTTAAGGGAGCGACTGAAAACAGCAACCGGGAACTATCTATCACCAATACCACTGCGTAGCCAGATCGATATAGCCATCAACCGCGACCTACTGGCACTTTACAATGTGGATTATTCAGAAGTGCAACGGGTATTGCGTACGGCTTTCAAGGGAAATAAGGTGTCCACTCTCCGCTCATTTCAGGAATACACTCCTATTGAAATAGCAGGTAGAAATAATGATATTCAGGAAACAATCAGCTCTCTCTTCGTGCGCAGCCGTGCCGACAGACAAGGTTACCGCACGGAAATTCCGTTAAGAAACCTTATCAATACACACGAAAGTAAAGATTTCAAGACCATCACGGCGGGAGAGGCCGGAGAGTACGTCACAATAGGATTCAATACCTCCGGCAATGAGGAAAGCCTTATGAATATTATATCTGAAACAGTACGTGCTGACGGTAGACATGACGTAGACTTCGCGGGAAGTTTTTTCAGCAATTCCAGGATGATGAAAGAGTTGACCTTGATCCTACTCGTCTCGCTGCTGATGATGTATTTCATCCTGTGTGCACAGTTCGGAAGTTTCATACAGCCTCTTATCGTGCTTCTCGAGATTCCCATAGACACTGCATTCGCATTACTCACGCTGATGATGTTTGGACAGACCCTAAACCTTATGTCGGCCATCGGCATAATCGTTACGTGCGGCATAGTTGTCAACGACTCCATCCTGAAGCTCGATGCAATAAACGAACTGCGAAAGGAGGGAACTCCTCTTCTTGAGGCTATTCACACAGCCGGACGCCGCCGTCTTAAGGCAATCATTATGACATCGCTGACTACAGTATTCGCGATGCTACCTGTATTGTTTACCTCCGATATGGGTTCAGAACTGCAACGTCCGCTCGCCATAGCCATGATTGGGTCAATGATAGTTGGAACCGCAGTCAGTATTTTCATTATCCCACTTTTTTATAAATGCATAATTCACAATTCATAATGCATAATTATAATCATTCTATTTGCAAATCCCAATTGCTGCTGACGCTTGCGATGCTTCTATCAGGATTTATGACCCCAGCATCGGCTGTGACTCTAACACTCGGCAAAACGATAGAGCTTGCCAACGACTCCTCTCTGATGGCCTTCCGATACCGCAACATGTATCAGGCAAGCTATTGGCAATACATAAGCTTCCGTGCCGGGCGCCTTCCGAGCCTTTCGCTGACAGTTACTCCGGCATCCTACAACCGGTATATGACACAGCGATACGATTTCGACCAGAATATAGACGTATTCCGCCAGCAGCAGATGTTCAGTGCATCGGCCGGGCTGGAGCTACAGCAGAATTTCGACCTCTTGGGGGGAACGTTCTATCTTGACACAGATCTCGAATATATGCGCAATTTCGGCGCAAATACCTATACGCAATTTTCATCGGTCCCCGTCAGAATCGGCTACCGGCAAAACCTCATAGGCTTCAATTCCTTCAAATGGGAGCGTAAGATAGAGCCTCTCCGATATGAGAAGGCGAAAAGGGAACTTATCTATAATATGGAGAAAGTGAGTGAACAGGCAGTGACATACTTCTTCAATCTTGCACTTGCTCAGGCTGAATACCGGCTGGCAGAGGAAAATGTGATTTCATGCGACACTATGTATGTCATCGGCGAGCGACGTTTCCGCATAGCCTCAATATCTAAAGCTGATCTCCTTACCCTTGAACTCGATCGAGTCAATGCGCGCAACACATTGGAAAACACTCGCATTTCCCTGAAACGAGCGATGTTTTCATTAGCTTCATTTCTTGGGATGGACAAGAATTCCTATATAGAGGTGGAATTGCCCGGAAAGCCAAGAGATGCATACATTCCTGCCGACTTGGCCCTTACATACGCTAAGGAAAACAACCCTACCCTTCTCGAACACAGGCAGAACATTCTCGAAGGAGAACGGGAAGTAAGCCGGACTGTGGCAGAGGCTCGCTTTAATGCTTCAGTAAATGCTTCTGTCGGCTTCAATCAGGTATCTGACCGATTGCCTGAAGCTTACCGTTCGCTTCTCCGCCAAGACCTCGTGAATGTTACAGTTTCGGTTCCTATTGTAGACTGGGGAGTGCGCAAGGGAAAGGTGAACATGGCGAAAAACAATCTTGATGTCACACGTATAGCAGCGGAGCAGGAGGAACTTTCGATAGAGGAAGAAATACTGATGACCGTCAGTGACTATGAGATACGCAAAAACATGATAGCCTCCGCCTCGGAAGCCCTTGATCTCGCAGACATGGCATACGAACAGACTCAGCAGCGTTTCATCATAGGCAAGGCAGACGTCAACTCCATGACGCTTGCGCTCAACAGAAAGCAGGAAGCCTCTAAAAACTACATCCTCGCACTCCAGAACTTCTGGCTGAGCCATCACAAGATACGCCGCCTCACTCTCTACGATTTTGTAATGGACCTCCCCCTCTCCCGAGAATTTGACCTATGAGACATTTTTCAATAATCGTGCTCTTTATCGCTCTGTCGATAGCGGGATGTGCACTTCTCCCTCTTCTGCCTGTGAAACTCGTACCATCGATGACACTCCCTTCAATCACGGTTAGTTTCTCGATGCCGGGTGCGTCTGCGCGCATGGTCGAGCAAGAGGTCACGTCACGAATCGAGTCTGTACTTGCACGAATAAACGGGGTCAAGGATCTAGACTCGAAATCACGGGAGGGTGGAGGACGAGTATCACTGAGTCTTGACCGCCATACCGATATGGACCTTGTGAGATTTGAGGTGTCTACACTCGTGAGGCAGATATGGAGTCAGTTTCCTGAAGGCGTAAGTTATCCTATCATATCGCTCCGACAAGCTGACAGCCATTCCTCCCGACCCTTCATGACCCTTACACTTAACGCACCAGCCAATCCACCCGAGATAATGAAATACGGAGAAGAAAATCTTAAGCCATTGCTTGCAAGGATAAAGGGAGTAGCAAAAGTGGAGTTAAGCGGTGCACAACCGATGGAATGGAAGCTACATTACGACATTGACAGGCTTTCAACGCTTGGGATCACCCCATCTGATATCAGCGAAGCCATAAGTGAACAATATAAGTCAGAATTTCTCGGCATCTCCCCCATAATAAGAAAAAAGGGTAAGGATTGGCTCCGCATCTCTATCGGGTCGGAAATCCATCAAGGAAGCTTTAATCCCGCCGATATCACATTGGCCGCTAAAGACGGAAGTCTGATAACTCTTGACAAGATAACGGAATCTATTCATGAAGAGACCACCCCTACAGGCTACTTCCGTATAAATGGCCTGAACTCCGTTTATGTCAGTATCACAGCTGACGAATATGCGAATCAACTTGATGTAGCTGAAAGGATAACCTCGTGCCTATCAACTTTTTCACGCACAATGCCCACAGGATATATGGTAGAGACCATATACGACGCTACTGAAGAAATACACAGGGAACTCGACAAATTATATTTCAGGTCAGGACTTACGATACTGATACTGATTATGTTCGTAGCTTTGGTTTCGCTGAGTTTCCGCTACATGCTCCTTATCACCATCGGACTTACTGTCAATATCTCTATTGCGATAGGATTATATTATCTTTCAGGAATTGAGATACAGCTTTATTCCCTCGCGGGCATCACAATCTCACTTAACCTCATAATAGACAATCTTATAGTAATGGCAGACCATTACACTCGCCAGCGAAATACCAAAGCGTTCACCGCCATCCTTGCGGCTACCCTCACTACGATAGGCGCACTTTCCGTGGTGGCATTTATGGATGAGGAGACTCGCCTTAGCCTGCAGGATTTCGTTGCTGTAGTCATCATAAACCTATCGGTCTCCTCAGCGGTAGCACTTCTTCTTGTTCCAGCTCTCGTAGAGAGACTCGGCATACACAGAAGAGGCAAAGACGGTAAAGTCTCCCGATTCAGGAGAAGAATAATGATCATACTCTCTCACTTTTATAGTAAAATTGTCTGTTTCGTCCTGAGGTTCAGGACAGTCTTCCTCCTTATCATCGTTCTTGCGTTTGGCCTACCGGTGTTTCTGATTCCCGAGAAAATAAACGAGAATAATTGGATCGCAGAGAAATACAACGCCATGTTCGGATCGGTCACATATAAGGAAAAAGTAAGGCCATGGATCAACAACATACTTGGAGGTACACTTAGACTTTTCGTGGAGAAAGTCAACAATGGCTCATATTGGGACAGAACTCCCGGTGAACCGATACTTGGCATAAATGCAACTCTTCCAAATGGAGCTACTCTCGAGCAGATGAACACCCTCATATGTAAAATGGAGGAATATCTCGCAGGATTTTCGGAGATAAGACAGTTTCAGACAAATATATCGAGTCCTCGAAGAGCTTCTATTTCGGTTTTTTTCCATGAGGATCACCAGCACGATGGGTTTCCATATAGGCTCAAAGGTGAGATAGTGTCTGAAGCACTCACTATCGGGGGCGGCTCGTGGACTGTATACGGACTTCAGGATATGGCATTCAACAACGATGTGAGGGAGAATGCGGGAAGTTATCACGTAAAGATGACCGGCTACAACTACGACGAGTTGTACAATTGGACGGAAGCGATGCGCGACACGCTCCTGTCACATCGAAGGATCAAAGAAGTAACGATCTGCTCTGAATTCTCATATTGGAAAGACGACTATTCCGAGGTTTATCTTGTCATCGATCGCGACAAGCTCGCAAAAACCGGTTTGACAGTAAACCATATCTTCGAAGCCATAGAGCCGACATTCGGACGTGGCATTACCAGCGCGGCTATACCTACTGAGCGCGGCAGCGAGCTGATACGTCTCTATTCCCGGCAGGGAGAGAGCTATGATTTATTCGCTCTTCTCCACCAGCCCTTCAGCGCCGGTGAACGCACTTTCAAGCTAACCGACATCGGATACATAGAGAAGCAACAGACACCCCCCGATATTGTCAAAAAAAATCAGGAATATGTGTTGTGCCTTCAATATGAATACATCGGCTCTCCCAGACAGGGGGAACGCGTGCTTGAGAAAGATCTCGAAAAGATCAATACTTTGCTTCCTGTAGGATACAGAGCAGAAAAGCAGAAAAATGAATGGAAGGACAATGATGATTCGCAGAAATACCTTCTGCTACTTTTAGTGACAGCTATTACATTCTTTACTACTTCAATACTCTTCAATTCCCTGCTTCAGCCTCTCGCAATCATTTTCATGATTCCTATTTCATTCATCGGCGTCTTCCTGACATTCTATCTCTTGAATCTTAACTTCGACCGGGGTGGGTTCGCCTCATTCATTCTTCTGGCAGGAATCACCGTCAATGCCGCAATCTATATAGTAAGTGAATACAATGGTCTTCGACGGCTCTTCCCCGCCGCTGAGCCAAGACAACTCTACATCAGTGCACTCCGCGTTAAGATCACCCCTATCCTGCTGACAGTGCTGTCAACGGTCCTGGGGTTCATTCCATTCCTTATCAGCACTGCTAAAGAAGGGTTCTGGTTTCCACTGGCGGCCGGCACCATCGGAGGCCTTGGAATGTCGCTCATTGCGGTCCTCATATATTTACCCGTCTTTCTATTCTCCCACAGGCAAAAAAAATGAAAAAGGACACTACCATCAAGGCAATGTCCTTTTTTCGTGCGCCCGGGGGGACTCGAACCCCCACGTCGTTAGACACTAGATCCTAAGTCTAGCGCGGCTACCAATTACGCCACAAGCGCTTTTCTGAATGCAAAATTAATAAAAAATTCCTATATTCCCAAATTTATTCCCTAAAAAATCTATCATATTAAATCGCCGCCCAATAATCCAACGACTTCTTCACTCACAGCAGTTGTCTTCAAGAGGTCGCGACGCAGATTCCGCAGACAACGTCGTCCGTAAAGCCATAGAGGAATGGAAAGGGGCAGAAGAGCTAAAGCAATATATCCGAGCCACCGCTTTGGAGTTGGTGCATACACCCAGAGAACCCTTATGAGAGGTATTTCCGATAGTTTCATGACCACCCTTGGATCCCTGCTGTCTGAGAGATAGTCGATGGTTCGGTTGATCTCCTCTGCCACAGTATGAATCGCCTTAGTATCGACAGCATCGACAAAATAGGCATAGTATGACTTCAACGGATTGCGCAAAGGCTCCAAGTCTGCCGCTATGACATCACAGTGGCGAGATACTGTCTCAAGCATACGTTCAGCCCTCCATGTGTCAATATCGCGGATAATGACCTCTTTAAGAGCGACATGCCGTGAAGAGCGTAGCCCGAAAAGCATTCTGAAGAAATTCTTATATCGGTCGCCGTCAAATACAGAGGAGTCATTCATCGCCTTCCATGTCACATACGCCCCCAGGGGAGCAAGAATCATGGTGGAAAGCCATATGCCGGCGTCTACCGGCCAACGTCCGTCGCGAGCGAGCTTATAGCCCGTGTTATCAAATATGTAATAAATAAGGAAGAGAAATATAGACACCACGAGCGGAGTGCCAAGTCCCCCTTTGCGAATGATAGCGCCGAGGGGAGCACCGATAAAGAAAAAGATGATGCATGCTACCGAAAGGGTGTATTTCTTTATAAGCTCAATCTCATGGCGACGAATGCTACGCTTCTCCTCATCCATCGTCAAGCTCTTGAATTCGTTGATATTCTGATGCTCCCTTGATATACCCATAGCTTGCCCAACGAGCTGCGCAGCCTCGGCCGGAGGCATTGAGTTAAGCACGGAATCGATCGAAAGCGGAAGCGTCGTCCTTGCTTTCTCTTCCGACTGCTTCTTAAGCTCCTCCTGACGTCTAAGCTCATATTCATCAACAGTTCCATCGCTCCGAACGATCGGAGCCATGTCGGGGCGAGGGAGAAGCACTGAAGCGTCTCGGCGCAGATCGCGCGAAAACATATCCCCGATCGAGTCGACACGCTGGCCGATCGAGTCTATACTCTGATGAAGCTCTGTGATGTTCTTACCTACGTATTGCTGACGCATGCCCTGCTCGTCGAGACGATTGAAGTTGGCATCGAAAGGTATAAGTATCTGTTTATCGAAGAAATTCTCGCGACGGAAGGGTACGTTGCGGTCACTAGTGCGCTGACCACGAAGGTTTTCAAACTGCTCACCCTCGTAAAGATGAAGATAGAGATGACTCATTTCGGGAGTCATCGCCATGCGGGCAGAGTCAGCGAGAAGGATAGTCACGTTGTCGCCGCGGTTAACATCGTAGATCATTACGTCGTAGAGCATGCCAGTCTCCTTGTTTTTTTCCTTCACGAGAAGGTTATAACCCGGTATCTGGTCGTAGAAGACATTTTCCGGAATCTCTACCTCAGGCGACTTCTGCCTTACGGAGAACAAGAGGGTCCACATCTTAACCTGCGCCTTAGGCAGAACGTCGTTCTGAAAGAAAAACGCTCCTACCGAAATGATGCACACCAGGACTATCAATGGAGCCATCACCCTAAGCAGTGATATGCCGGAGGCTTTCATGGCGGTCAGCTCGAATTTCTCACCGAGATTGCCGAAAGTCATCAGCGAAGCCAGCAGGATCGCCAGAGGAAGGGCCATAGGCACCATAGACAGGGCGGCATAGAAAAAAAGTTCACCAAGCACATCCATTCCGAGACCTTTACCCACGAGAGAGTCGATATACTTCCAAAGAAACTGCATCAGCACGATGAAAAGCACGATGAGGAAGGTCATCGCGAACAGCGGCAGAAATGTCTGCAGCATGAATAGATGTAGGCGCTTTATTACTTTCATGTCGTTTCTGAATGCAAAGTTACAAAATAATTCCTCATGAAAGGGGGTTAATCCAATATTTTTTGCTAAATTTGCGTATTCTAAAGCTGAGCCGACCAATCAGGACCGACTAAACCTTAAGCCTCCGGCTTTAAGCCGGACCTTAAAATAAACATATAAGACCATGACACTTTTTGAAAGACTGACCGCTAAGGCCAAGGAAAAACCTCAGAGACTCGTACTTCCTGAATCTCTCGAGCCACGCACACTTAAAGCCGCTGAATACATCATAGCGGAAAAAATCGCTGATGTCACTTTCTTAGGAAAGGCCGAGACGATTCTCTCAAAAGCCGAGGAACTCGGACTCTCCAACATCAAGAACGCTCATATCTGCGATCCTGACGATGTGGAATTTACTGAAAAATACGCAGAACTCCTATGCGAGCTCCGCAAAAAGAAAGGCATGACCATTGACGATGCCCGCTACCAGGTGAAGAATCCACTCTATCTCGGTTGCCTTATGATAAAGGCCGGTGACGCAGACTGCATGGTGGCCGGCGCACTCAGCCCGACATCGAGCGTGCTTCGCGCCGCATTCCAGGTATTGAAGACCAAACCGGGTGTAACCTGCGTAAGCGGTGCCTTCATCATGCTTCTACCCGAGGGTTGCAAATTCGGCGACCAGGGCATGCTGGTATTTGCAGACTGCGCAGTAGTGCCTGATCCTACTACAGAGGAACTCGCTCAGATAGCCATCGAGACAGCAAAGACTACCAAAAACATAGCCGGACTCGACCCCGTAGTGGCAATGCTCAGCTTCTCCACGAAAGGAAGCGCAAGCCATGAGAGGGTTGACAAGGTTCGCAATGCAGCTGAACTCGTACATCAGCTTGCTCCGGAGCTCAAGGTCGATGGTGAACTACAGAGCGACGCGGCCATAGTGCCGAACGTAGGCGCTCAGAAAGCACCGGACAGCGATGTTGCAGGACACGCCAACACACTTATCTTCCCGTCGCTTGAAGCCGGCAATATAGGCTATAAGCTCGTTCAGCGCCTTTCGGGCGCCGGCGCGGTGGGACCGATCCTTCAGGGACTTGCCGCTCCCGTCAACGACCTTAGCCGTGGCGCGACAGTGGAAGACATCATCAATACTATCATCGTGACCTGCAATCAGTCACTTGCCGAAAAGAAATAATCCAATTCATCCCCACGACCTTAAGGACTTAAAAATAAAACCCTAAAATGAAGATATTAGTGCTCAACTGCGGCAGCAGCAGTGTGAAATATAAACTTATCGACAGCAATTCGAAGGAAGTGCTCGCAGAAGGCGGGGTAGAAAAGATCGGTCTCCCCGACTCTTTCCTTAAATTCAAGCGCCCCGATGGTTCGAAGGAGACCATCACTGTCGAGATGCCCGACGCCAAAGCCGCTGTAGAAAACGTGATCAAGGTTCTCACCGATCCGAAAGACGGTGTTATCAAGAGCTTCGATGAGATCGATGCCGTTGGCCATCGTGTGGTGCACGGAATGGACAAATTCAACAAGTCTGTACTGATCACACCGGAAGTAATAGAGAAAGTAAAGGAATGCTACACCGTGGCTCCTCTCCACAACCCTGCAAACATCGCAGGCATCGAGGCAGTGACCGAGCTGATCCCCAGCGTTCCTCAGGTAGCGGTGTTCGACACCGCTTTCCATCAGACTATGCCTGACTACGCCTACATGTATGCCCTTCCCTACGAGGCTTATGAGAAATATGGCGTTCGCCGCTATGGCTTCCACGGAACCAGCCACCGCTACGTCAGCAAGCGTGCATGCGAATTCCTTGGCCTTGACTATGACAAGCAGCGCATCATTACCTGCCATATCGGCAACGGAGGCAGCATCGCAGCAATCAAGGATGGTAAATGTGTCGATACCTCGATGGGCCTCACACCGACAGAGGGTCTCATGATGGGCACTCGAGTAGGTGACGTCGACCCGGGAGCTCTGGTATACCTTATGAAGGAAATGAACCTTGACGCTGACGGAGTGATGAACCTGATCAACAAGAAGAGCGGTGTGGCCGGAGTGAGCGGCATAAGCAACGACATGCGCGATATAGAGGCCGGAATCAAGGCCGGCAACGACCGCGCACGACTCGCACTCGAAATGTATGAATACAGAATCCTGAAATATATCGGAGCCTATACAGCGGTGCTCGGGGGAGCCGACATAATTGTGTTCACCGGTGGCGTTGGAGAAAATCAGATTTCCACAAGAGAAAAGATCTGCAAGAAACTTGAATTCCTTGGCGTGACCTTTAACGAGGAAGCCAACAAGACCCGCGGCGAGGAGATCGAGATCTCAGGACCAAATTCCAAGGTGCACGTCGTAGTGATTCCTACAGATGAGGAACTTATGATCGCACAAGACACAGCGGCCATCGTAGGCAAATAAATCATTCGGTCTATGCTTGGATTCGTAACCTGGAACGCCGACCCAATACTGTTTTCATTCGGTCCGTTTGCCGTCAGATGGTACGGACTGATGTTCGTGACAGGCTTTTTCATCGGCTATCAGATAGTGGCGGCGATGTTCAAACATGAAGGGGCTCCCGAGAAATGGCTCGGGATCCTCCTTACATATCTTGTAGTGTGCACGATCGTCGGTGCACGTCTCGGACACGTGTTCTTCTATGAATGGGAATACTATTCGGCACATCCTGCGGAGATACTTAAGGTGTGGAACGGTGGACTAGCCAGCCATGGAGGCACCATCGCCATCTTTATAGGCATATGGATTTTCAGCCGTCTGGTGACTCATAAATCGATGAGTTGGGTTCTTGACAAGATAGTAGGGCCCATCGCACTTACGGGATGCCTCATACGACTCGGCAATCTGATGAACTCGGAGATCTACGGCGGTCCGACCGACCTCCCCTGGGGATTCCTGTTCGTGCGCAACGGAGAGACACTCCCCTGTCATCCGACCCAGCTTTATGAGGCCGGATGCTATCTTCTGCTTTTCGCGCTATTGATGTGGATGTACTGGAAGAAGAACGCGGAGGAACGCCCATGGCTGATGACTGGTGTTTTCTTCCTCGTCACTTTCGGATCCCGATTCCTGATAGAATATGTCAAGAACGTGCAGGTGCCATGGGAAATACAGATGCGTGCAGAATGGGGTATAGACCAGGGACAACTTCTGAGCATTCCATTTATCCTGCTTGGAATAGGAATGATAATATACGCTATTGTGAAGCCACGTCAGCACTGGAAATTTCCTAACCGTTTCTCCGATGCCGACGAAAAGAAATGAGTCTTAAGTCTTAAGATGGCGGACATGCCGCTTAAAGCACATGCATCAACCTGCCGAACATAGACCATGTTATTAACCAGTATAACATCCGTAAATCAAGAAGGGTTCCAATCTCACGATTGGGACCCTTCTTGATTCCGACGTTTGAAGCAATGCATCAGTCCGTCGTTTTTCTTAATGAACAAAAATCTATCTTCTTTATGAATTTTAAACATTTTAGATTGCAAAATTGTTTCAAAGTCATTACATTTTAACATTTGTTAAAATAAATTTTTCTAAAGCAGTATGGGGATGACACGCTGAAGAGCTGCGATAAATGCGTCCACCTCTTCCAATGTATTATAAGCCGCAAAGGATGCCCTGACTGTTCCGCTGATGCCCAGACGCTGCATAAGAGGCTGAGCGCAATGATGACCGGTGCGAACCTCCACACCGAGTTTGTCGAGAAGCATACCCATATCGTAATGATGTATATCTCCAACAAGGAATGAAATGACAGCGCTTTTATCCGGAGCATTACCGAATATGCGCATTCCTGGTATCTCTAGCATCCTCGTCCCGGCATACTCCATTAGCTCATGCTCATGAACAGCAATATTGCCGATACCTATATCTTCAATGAAGTCTAATGCCTTCGGGAAAGCGCCGATACCAACAAAGTCAGGAGTACCGGCTTCGAACTTAAAGGGAAGCTCGGCAAAGGTAGTACCGTCGAAACTGACATGAGCAATCATCTCTCCTCCTCCCTGATAAGGAGGCATACGGAGCAAGTGCTCCTTTTTGCCATAAAGGACTCCTATTCCGGTTGGTCCGTACATCTTATGAGAGGAGAATACGTAGAAATCGCAATCGAGATACTTCACATCCACCTTCATATGAGGCACAGCCTGCGCACCGTCTACAAGGACCGGAACTCCCCTGCTGTGGGCATAATCTATCATCTCTTTCACCGGATTTACTGTACCAAGCACATTTGAGACATGACAGAATGAAGCCATACATGTATGCTCATTGAATAAGTTCCGGTAATCATCAAGCTTAAGTTCGCCGATGTCATTGATATCGACCACCCTTATCTTCAGGTCAGGACGACGGCTTTGAAGAAGCTGCCACGGCACTATATTGGCGTGATGCTCCATAACAGTGAGGATTATCTCACCGTCATAAGGGAAAAGCGAACCGAACGAAGAGGCGACAAGATTGATGGCTTCAGTAGTGCCACGTGTAAAGATAACCTCTTCAACAGAAGCAGCACTTATATAATCACGAACCCGACGCCTGCATTCCTCCTGAAGCTCAGTAGCTTCTTGAGAGAGGGTGTGTACTCCACGGTGTACATTGGCCTTGAAGTCAAGATAGCCTGACGAAACGGCATCCACAACGCTACGAGGGGTCTGCGAAGTCGCCGTATTATCGAGATATATCAGCGGCTTTCCATCTATCCGTCGCGACAATATAGGGAACTTATTCCTTATCTCCTGGACATCATAATTCATCATCGGCATTCTATAATTCATCGTTGACCACTGATAATTGATCGTTGCACGAAACGGGGCAGGAAGCGCACGCAGTCTGTTCTCCTGCAAACCGACGCTCCACCATTATCTTGAGTCTGTCGCGCAGAGGAGGGAGAGCAATTCCATCGATTACGTCGCTCATAAAAGCCTGCTTGAGCATGAAGCGCGCCTGATCTTCTGAGATACCTCGGGTCATCATGTAGAAGAGCTGTTTCTCATCGAGCTGACCTATGGCGGTGCCATGTGAACATTTCACATCATCATTATAAATCTCAAGCTGGGGCTTTGAATGCATCCTTGCGCTGTCGCTTCCGACAAGATTGCGGTTTGACTGATAAGCCTCAGTCTTTGACGCACCTTCAGCTACATATATCAGGCCTGCAAACGCACCCATAGCGTCTCCGTCTACGACATACTTGAAGAGCTCGTCAGTATTACACTCAGGCACATCATGAGATATCCTCGAATATGTGTCGAGACGTCGGGAATCATCTTCTATACCCATACCGAGCATACGCAGACTCGCATGCCGACCGGCAAAACGCGTGAAGAATTCATTCCTGGTGGTTCCGTTATAGAGGGTCATAGAGTCGAGAAGTATCTCCGACCCGGCATCCTGGCTTAGCCATAGTGAAGAGAGACGTGAAGTGCTACTGGTGCTCTCTTCAAGATCATAGAAGTCAAGGTGACTTCCCGCTCCCGCGAAGATCTCTATCACCTGCACCGAGCAGAAATCAACATCAGACGACTGAGTATGATCGCAGAAAAGCACCTTGGCCTCAGAGTCTTCCTCCATCACGATAAGGACCCTCCTGGCAGCCAGCAATGCCGCTGAATTATTGAATATATTGACCACCTGAATCGTAGGAGCAACCTTGACGCCCTTGCCCACGCGGATCACCACGCCATCCTGGCAGAAAAGTGTGTTGAGGGCGACTATCGGATTAGAGATATCAGCCAGCATACCGTAATGACCGGCGATAAAGTCAGGATTCATCCGAGCATATGAAGCGAGCGACATCACTTCAACTCCCTCTGGAAGCACATTACGGCATCCGGAAGTCTCTGCAAACGCATCATTGACTATAAGAAACAATGACGTTGAAAGCATAGGCACATCGCAACGGAAAGTATCTGAAGGATTCACGTCTATGCGAACTCTTCCTACATTTACGCCATAATCGGGAGAGAGTATTCTTTCAAAATCAGTATACCGGTAATTCTCATCCTTAAGAGTAGGAAGTCCCTGCTCGATGAGCGAAGACGCCGCATCAGGACGGAGGCGGTTAAGGACTTCCGGAGCTTTAGAGTCGATCAGATCTCCATGCTCCTGCCAGAGGTCAAGATATTGATCAAGCGCACCCATCGCCTATGCCTCCCTTTTTATCTCGTCGCGGCCGTCGACATCGGCCTTGATCCAGTCGTAGCCTTTCTTTTCGATATCCAAAGCGAGTTCCGGACCGCCGGTATATACGATACGACCTTTGTAGAGCACATGGATCACATCGGGCTTGATATAGTCGAGAAGACGCTGATAGTGGGTAATGACGATCGCCGAGTTTTCAGGAGTCCGGAGTTTATTGACACCCTCAGCCACAATTCGAAGCGCATCCACGTCAAGACCGGAATCTGTCTCGTCGAGGATTGCAAGCTTCGGCTCAAGCACTGCCATCTGGAAGATCTCGTTGCGCTTCTTTTCCCCTCCGGAGAAACCCTCGTTGACACTGCGGGAAGCAAGTTTATTATCAAGTTCCACTATCGCCCGCTTCTCCCTCATGAGCTTGAGGAAATCGGTAGCACCCATAGGAGCCTCGCCCAAATACTTGCGCTTGGCATTGACTGCCGCGCGCATGAAATTGACCATAGATACACCCGGAATCTCTACAGGATACTGGAATCCGAGGAACAGGCCCTCATGGCTTCTCACGTCGGGAGTCATCTCAAGAAGATTCTTACCCATGAATGTCACTTTTCCACCTGTAACAGTATAAGCAGGATTGCCGGCGAGAACCATTGAAAGGGTTGACTTTCCCGAACCGTTCGGTCCCATTACGGCATGTACTTCTCCCGGACGAACATCAAGGTTGATACCTCGCAGGATTTCCTTACCGTCTATTTCCGCATGTAGATCTCTTACTGATAACATATCTTATATTATATTTTCTATTATCCAATTAATTCAAATTCAAGTCTCCAACATGTCTCCCCATCGTCACCGCCCGACCACTCCTTAACTCAACTGATGGTACGCGCCTCCCATAGCTGTACACGGTGGACATATTCGTCGGCAGACATTGTACCGAGCAACTCAGGCGCAAGACGTATGACCCCGTCTACAAGATTGCCATCATCATGACGTGCACAGTGCATCAAAGGAGAATCAAAAGGGCGACACAAGGCAAGGTCGAACAGAATGGATAGAAACATTAAATATTTCAATAGACAAAACGCCGCTCCGACTATTGAGTTCACTATTCCTACCGGAATCATGCCGAGAATAAAGTTAAGAATTCCCGTAAGCATTGAGAAAACAAGCAGACAGAGTCCCCATATGATGCCGTATCCAAGTATGGACACAAAAAAAGTTTTCGCAACCGGGTGATAAACATGAGGAAACCAGCCTAAAAGCCATGCTGTGAAATCGGGCCCTAAGGCACGAGCAGCCACAATGCCAAAGACAAAACCGAGCAGACTCGACACCTGACGCATCATCCCGGCATGAAACCCACGGAATATACCGACGAGCCCCACAGCTATAACTAATATATGATAGATAGCTTCTCCCATTTATTTCCCATTCGTTCTTTTAATTTCAACTGCAAAATTAATAAAAATTTTGCAAAATAAGGAATTTTTACATCTTATGATTTGGCAAGAAACCCAAATATTATTAACTTTGTAGAAGAATGAAGATACTGGCCGACATCAATACCCGCAAGACGGACATTATGGTATTTCTCTGCTTCCTTCTGGCGGCGGCGCTATTGACATGGGCGGCATATGCTGCGTGGGTAAACTTCCGCACCACACCACCATTCGTAGACAGAGAGGTGTTTCCGGTAGGAGGTATAGACATTTCAGCCCACAACGGTAAGATCGACTTCAAGGAAGTAGCCGCCGACGGGGTGGAATTCGTATGGATCAAAGCTACGGAAGGTGCAGATTTCCGAGACAAAAGATTTGCCATCAATCACAAAAGGGCCGGTGAAGCCGGTCTGAAACGAGGAGCCTATCATTTCTTCCGTTTCGACAAGGACGGTGTAGAGCAGGCCATAAATCTCCTTGAGGCTATCGACGACAGAATTCTTGAGATGGGTGTGGCGATAGATGTCGAGACCTCCGGGAATCCGCAGAACATTGACGAAGACCTCATTAAGGAAAGGATAGCAGCAATGGTGGACTATCTCAACCTACGGGGACTCGCTCCTACTTTATACTGCAACAAGGCAGACTACTACAGATATATGGCAGACTCTTTCCCAGGAAATTCACTTTGGATATGCTCTTTTTCGTCTGATCCCATCGCCGCCCCGTGGACATTCTGGCAGCACAACCATAAAGGGGCCGTCAAGGGAGTAAAAGGAGCGGTAGACCTTAATGTCTTTGGAGGTCCTGAATCTGAGTGGAGGGAGTTTATCTCAAGGCAACAATATAAAGCTAATAAATCCGTTAATTAAAGGTGAAAATATTTAATTACATATCGATATATGCCTTCAGGCTGACCGTTGCACTTGCAATGGTCATAATTTCTGCTGCAGTCGCGCTAGGCGCAGACACCGGACGATATACGTCATCTTCCGCTCTCTCAACCGGATATTGGGTAAAAATCGACGTGACAACACCGGGATTGCAGACGCTGAGCCGCCAGACATTAAAGACTTTCGGATTCAACGATCCCAAAACAGTCTATGTCTATGGCTACGGAGGCCGCATGATCTCAGAAACGCTCAATTCGGACCATCCTGACGATCTGCCTCCGGTGCCTGTTGTAAGGAAGGACGATGGATCCATAACTTTTTATGCCACCGGCAACATAGCGGCAAAAGCTTCATCCACTTCCCAGATGAAATACGACCATTACATAAATCCTTACGGGGATACATCGTATTATTTTCTGAGTGACGTGGAGCCGATCTATTCCACACCAGTGATAGATCTTTCCAATAAGTTGGATAATGTTGAAGAGACTTTCACCTGCCAGATCGTGCATGAGCGCGATCTACTCCAGTGTGCTACTTCAGGAAGAGACTATCTGGGGGAGGATTTCAGGTCGAACAAAAGCCAGACATTTAATTTCGAACTTCCAGACAATGCAACAGGAGACGCAAGGATAAGAGTCAAGTTCGGCACCAACACAACAGGAGCACCAAGCAGCTTCATCGTCAGCGCCAACGGAGAGAGACTCCCCGCTACTTCTGACGACAGGATCGCCGCCGTGACTTCAAGCGATCAATATTACAGGGTAGCGACAAGCACCAAGACGGCTGAGGGAGTCGGCAATTCTCTTACTGTTGGAATTGAATATTCACAAGGGGGTGTTGTAAATGTAGCCCGACTTGACTGGATAGAAGTGGAATATGAAAGAAATATTTCACTTAAGGATTCCCGCCTCCATTTCATAGTAAATCCGGCATCTCCCACTGCCTACAAGATAAGCGGAGTATCCGAGCAGACCATTCTTTGGGATGTGACCAAACCATGGGAAATAAAAGAAGTGAAAGGGAGCTTCGACCCATCAGCTCAAACGCTGACAATATCGGTAGAAGAAGCCGGAATGAGAGAATTCATCGCTTTCGACCCTACTGTAAAGGGGGCTTCAGTGCCGGGACGTTTCAAGACCGCCAATCAGGATATACACGGACTCCCAACTCCGGATATGGTGATCATAACTCCTGAAGAGTTCATGTCCGCAGCGGAAAAGATAGCCGACATCCACCGCATCCAAGACGGCATGACTGTGCATATATTGTCTCCTGAAAAAATTTTCAACGAATTTTCAAGCGGAAACCCTGACGTATCCGCATTCAGAAAACTCCTCAAGATGTGGTATGACCGGAGTCAGACCGAAACGGAAGGACGCACCTTCAGCTATTGCCTGCTGATGGGACGCCCGACTTATGATCAGAAACTCAAGAATCCTGAGACCATAAAATCCGGATACGCGCACACATTGATATGGCAGTCTCCAAACGCTCTGACAGAGGCATCCTCATACAATACTGACGACTTCATCGCTATGCTTGAAGACGAGTCTTATGAACGTCCTATGTATTCCAGGAAACTCCTTGTGGGAGTTGGCAGATATACGGTCACATCGGCTTACGAGGCTGAAACGGTTGCGGCTAAACTGGAAGCATATACAACATCTCCCAACTACGGAGTATGGCGCAACAATGTTATGGTGATTGCCGATGATGGCGACAATGCCCAGCATCTTGAGCAGGCACAATCCGCCATTTCACACATGATGATGAGTCAGGCCGGAAGCAACTACTCTTATGAGAGAGTATATCTGGACGCATTCGAGAGAAAAAATTCAGGCTCGGGACTTACCTTCCCGGATGCCAAACAAAGAATGCTGATGAAGTGGGAGAAAGAAGGGACCTCCCTAATATCCTATATCGGCCATGCCAATCCAAAAGAATGGACACATGAGAAACTACTGACATGGAACGATATAAACAATATGTCGAACCAATACCTTCCCGTGCTCTATGCTGCGACATGCAGCTTCGGTAAATGGGATGCAGAGGATATCAGCGGCGCTGAGATCATGCTCACCAATCCTACAGGAGGAGCTATAGCGGTGATAACTCCCAGTCGTACTGTCTATATAAACAAGAACGGCTATATCACCAACTCTATTTCGAAGGAAATGACCAGCAGAGGTGCGGACGGAAAAGGGCAACGTCTCGGCGACATAATGAGAATAGGAAAAAACCAATCGGAAAAGCCGGACGACAATATGCTGCGCTACCATCTCTTCGGTGATCCAGCACTTCGTATGCCTGTGGCAGCATATACAGTTCAGATAGACTCCATCGATGGAAAGCCTCTTGCCACCGACATATCTGACGCTCCTGTTGTTAAGGCCCGATCTTCAGTGAAGATATCCGGGAAGGTTACTGACAGCGAAGGGAATATCATACCCTTCAACGGACCGCTACAGTTCACACTGTTTGACGCGGAGACCAGTGTCCACACTCACGGCTGGGGCGATAACGGCAAGGAGTCCGTATATCAGGACAGAACGGTGAAACTCGCTACAGGAAGCACCAATGTGGAAGAAGGCTCATGGTCGGCAACTATCCTTATGCCCTCAGAGATATCCAACAATTTCTCGCCGGCTATGATATCACTATATGCATATGACACCGCCAATAATGACGAAGCCAATGGAGCGACCGACAGGCTCTATGTATATGGATATGACGCAGACTCCCGGGAAGATTCAGATGGTCCGATCATCGAAAGCTTTGGAATAGGATCCTCCTCATCCATGGTGCACTCAAATCCGGTGGCCATGGCTGTATTCAGCGATGAAAGCGGCATTAATATCTCAGAGGCCGGAATAGGACATCAGATGAGTCTCCTTCTTGATTCAAAGAAAATGTATGACGATGTAAGTCATTATTTCGTGCCCGATCCTTATGATGAGACTAAGGGAAGCATCTCATATCCTCTGATGAATCTCGAACCGGGAGAGCATCAACTGACCCTTACAGTCTGGGATAACGCCAACAATTCTTCAAGCGAAACGGTAAGCTTCAAGGTAGGCCTCAACATGCGTCCGGAAGTGAACGAACTGACTTCATTCTACAGCAGGGAAAAAGATCAGCTCAGCGTGAAAGTCAGCACCGACAGGGCTTTATGTTCGCTACATTGCAGTCTGGAATGCTTTGATCTCTCCGGCAATCTCATCTGGAGCCTTAAGCGAAAAGCATATTCGGACAGCGACAGCTCATTCATTTGCGACTGGGATCTAAATGACTCCAACGGCAACCGCCTTCCGAGAGGAATCTACAACCTGAGGGTAACCGTAACATCAGAAGACGGGCTGTCAACATCTCAAAGCAAAAAAATAGCAATTCCTGCAAAATGACGATCTACGCTATAGTCAATCCATTGTTGCCATCCCCTAAGGATTATCCAAGACCGATATGGACACTCATATCTCCAGCGGGCATTCTTCAGGGGGGTAATCCCTATTTCGTGCCCGATTTTGCAAAACACTTTGAGGCGAGGGTGGCTCTGGCTGTCAGGATCGGTAAGCTTGGCAAGGGTATTGCCGGAAGATTTGCTTCAAGATACGTAGAAGCAGTGGCGCCTGCAGTATTGTTTACAGCTTCCGACCTTCTCCGGACCCTTAAAGAAGAGGGTCTTCCATGGACTTCCGCCATAAGCTATGACAGATGTCTTGCAATTGGGAAATTCATAAATCTACCTTTCGATGAAATCCCAGCCTGCGAATACTCCATTGGTATCAGACCGGATGGAGCTGAGGAAGAGACCATACGCAACTGTATAGATGACGCTGCCCTGCTAGCCACATGCATTGAGACCATAAGCAGAGACAATACCCTGAAGACGGGTGATATATTACTGGTCGGACTTTCGGGAGAGAGCCTACAGGTGATGCCTGACATGAGAGTGACTTTAAAGATCAACGGATATGAATCACCTGGATTCAATATAAGGTAAGAATGATTGACCTCCATTAATGAATAATAAAAGAACAGTCTTCACGTTAAATATTCATGAAAACTTCAAGAATACTGTGTACTATAGCGGCGGCGACTTTCGTGTCTTACGCTTTGGCAGAAAGCGGCAATGACATAAAAGACAACGAGTTTAATCCGGTTCAGACCGGTGTGACCACACTCAGCATAACACCCGACGCGCGAGGAAGCGCTATGGGCAATCTCGGTGCGGCAACCGACGCCGACATCAATGCCCAGTTCTGGAATCCATCCAAATATGCGTTTGCATATTCGGCAGGAGGAGTCGGGATCAGCTATACTCCCTGGCTCCGTAAGATAGTAAACGACATATTCCTCGCTGATGTAAGCGGCTACCTGAAACTCGGAAGTTCCGACAATCAGGCCATAAGCGCTTCGCTTAGATATTTTTCATTAGGAGAGGTGATTGTAGATGAGAGTATCGGCACTAACACCATAAATCCTTATGAGTTCGCCCTTGACTTCGGATACTCACGAAAGCTGAGCGAGAAATTCTCGATGGGTGTAGTATTGCGCTATATCCTCTCTGATCTTTCATACGAGGATTCCTATTCCGGGGAGACCAATACAGCAGGATCAGCATTCGCCGTAGACCTAAGCGGCTATTACACTACATTTCCTCTAATCGGCAGAAGCGAATGCCAGTGGAGCTGGGGCTTCAATGTAAGTAATATCGGCTCGAAGGTTAGCTATGACCATGGCACCAACTACTATTATCTACCCACCAATCTCCGCCTCGGCACCAACTTCACCTTTCCTCTCGCCGACTACAACCTGCTCTCGATTGGTTTGGATCTTAACAAGCTGCTCGTGCCTACCAAGCCACGTGAAAACGATTATATCAATCCGGGCGGCGCATACTACGATCCGGACAAAGACGAGGCCCAGAACGCTGCAGCATTCGATGATGCTCTGCAAAAATGGGAGACAATGTCGCCTATCACAGGTATATTCAAAAGCTTTTCAGATGCTCCCGGCGGTTTTTCAGAGGAACTAAAGGAGATCAATGTCTCGCTGGGTGCTGAGTATTCATACAATGATCAATTCTTCGTGCGTATGGGATATAACTATGAGAATGCCATGAAGGGTGGGCGAAGCTATTTTGGTTTCGGCGCAGGATTCTCGCTCAATGTAGTTCGTCTTGACGCATCCTATATGCTTGCGACCGCACAAAGCTCTCCACTCGACCAGACAATGCGCTTCACTCTAAGTTTCGACATGGACGGCATACGTGACCTTCTTGGCAAACGCCGCCGCTAACTCCAGAACTCAATATCTTAGTCAACAAACAACCCCAAACTATGATACGTATTGGCCAAGGCTATGACGTCCATCGCCTCGTGGATGATCGAGAACTATGGATATGCGGATTGAAAATTCCACATACTCACGGACTGCTCGGCCACAGTGATGCCGACGTCGCTATTCATGCCCTGTGCGATGCACTGTTAGGAGCACTCGCACTCGGTGATATAGGAAAGCTTTTTCCTGATTCTGATCCCCGTTACAAGGGTATTGACAGCAAGATCCTGCTTGGTCATGTCATGCATCTCATACGGGAGCAAGGATATGAAATAGTAAACTGTGACATTACCATATGTGCTGAAGCACCGAAGTTCCGTCCCTATATTGACGATATGCGCACCACACTGGCAAGAGTCATGGGAACGGATCAGCATAATATCTCTGTTAAAGCCACGACTACAGAGAAGCTTGGCTTTACCGGACGTAAAGAGGGTATATCCGCCATGGCCGTATGCCTACTCAATAAATCATGAATTTTCCAATTTCAACCCTTCTCCTTTAAACCACTGAGACGGTGTAAAGCCGAATTCAACTAAGTCTCCGATAAGACATGAACCTCAACGAAAAGCAAACTCAGGCCATGGAGGCTACCGAGGGACGCGTGCGCGTAGTGGCCGGAGCAGGATCCGGCAAGACACGTGTGCTCGCCCACCGCTTTGCGTTCATCGTCAATGAGCTCGGCATCTCTCCGGGCAATGTGCTCTGTCTCACCTTCACCAACAAAGCTGCCCAGGAGATGAAACACCGCATAGCAGGAATGGTAGACCGTGGAAACGTCAATGACCTTATATGCACAATCCATAGCTTCTGCGTCAAACTGCTAAGAAGAGAAATTTATAAACTTGGTTATCCTAAAAACTTCACCATAATTGACGAGACCGATGCCAAAGATCTCGCAAAAGAGGCTATGCAGGAATTCTGCGTAGACAGAAAGAAGAATACAGCAGAGCGTCTTCTGAAAGATGTGGCCGCTCTGAAGGGATATGATCCTGACGGATATATCGCGAAATACCTTATGCCGGGAGCCCAGGCAGGAGCTCCTGACGTAAAAGTGAGATATATTCAACTACAGCGCAAGCAATTCGCCCTCGATTACGACGACATCATATACATGGCCACTTATATTCTCACCCACTTTCCTGACGCGAGGAAATACTGGACAGAGAAACTAAACTATGTGATGGTGGATGAGGTGCAGGACTGCAGCGGTGATGACTGGAAACTTATCGAAATTCTCGCCGCACATCATGGCAATCTCTTCGTGGTGGGAGACCCAGACCAGGCTATATACGAATGGCGAGGAGCAACTCCGAAGACTTTTGTAAACTTCAAGGCGGAAACAGACATAATCCTGGACATAAACTACCGAAGTACTCCAGACGTGCTGGCGGTAGCCAACAGCATAATATCTCACAACAAAAACCGAATACGCAAGGAATTAATTGCTGTCCGGCTCAATGAAAGGCTTCCCGTATGGATGCATTGCAAAAGCGAAAGCGAGGAGGCTGAATGGATAGCGACTATGATCGAGAACAATGCCCTGCAAGGGAGCCGTTTTGTAGACAATGCAGTGCTCTACCGGAGTTCATTTCTGTCGCGACGCATCGAGCAGGCCCTTCTAAAGAGAAAGATACCCTACACTGTGTGGGGTGGCGTCAGATTCTTCGAGCGTAAGGAAATAAAGGATATTATCAGCTATCTGCGCCTCACCGCCAATGAAAACGATGATATGGCTTTCACCCGCATCGTGAATGTACCTGCCCGCAAGTTCGGAAGCGTAACGCTCGGAAAGCTGAAGCAACTTGCAGATTCGGAGGGAGACTATCTATATCCAACCCTTCGGCGTCATATCGGCGAACCTGCATTCGGAAAGAAACCGATACGCGATTTCATATCCCTTATAGAGAATGCCAGGTCGATAGCTGAAGGTCTCAAGGTATCGGATCTAACTGAACGCCTTATGCAGTCGAGCGGACTTGACACTATGTACCGTACCGACGAGGAAGAGGAACGCCTGGAAAATGTCGCAGAGCTTATCAACTCCATGATAGAGTTTGAGAATTCAAGATTTGAGGACGGCGAATCTGACCTCTATCATTATCTTGGAGAGATCGCACTATATACTAATACCGACCATCAGGAGGACAAGGACAAGGTAAGACTGATGACCATCCATCAAGCCAAAGGGCTTGAGTATCCTCATGTTTTCATTATGGGGCTGACCGAGGGAGTGTTCCCCAACCATCGTTCGATCAGAGAACGTAGGATAGACGGCGAAGAGGAAGAGCGAAGACTCATGTATGTGGCTGTCACCCGTGCTAAAGATATGCTGTATCTGTCAGACTCAGAAGGATATCTCAATGAGAGCGGAGCATTGAAGTATCCGTCGCGTTTCATATCTGAGATTGAAAATGGGCTGCTGCGCATTGAAGGTAATCCGGACAAGACACTTCTCGAAGGAACAAGAAACATGGTCCGCACTCTCGACGAGGAACTCGGAGGAGGAGACTCGGAAATATGGAGCTCCGGAACTAAAGTCACTCACCGAATATTCGGAGAAGGCATTGTAGAAAGCTATGATCCGGTATCCAAATCCTACAAGGTACGTTTCGGAGAAAAAGTGCGTCAGCTAATCCCTACAGTCCTCAAACTATCATGATTCATAAACAACGGCGCTGAATCTTTCGATCCAGCGCCGCTTTACTTTATTCTATTAATTCTTCAATCTTAGGAATTATGCCAAAAGGCTTTCCACGTATTGATAATCGGGCTCGTTGGTCTGTTCTTCCACCATACGGCTCCCCAATACCTTGCCATCCTTGTCGATAACGACTACCGAGCGTGCCATCAAGCCACGAAGAGGACCTTCAGCGAATTCTACACCGTAAACCTTGCCGAAATCAGAACGGAAAGTGCTTCCGGTCACTACATTCTTGATGCCATTGGCAGCACAGAAGCGCTGAGCGGCGAAAGGAAGGTCTGCCGATACACATACTACAACAGTCTCCGGAAGATTAGACACTTCTACATTGAATTTTCTTACAGATGCCGCACAAACGTCAGTATCGATACTCGGGAAAATATTGAGAACCACACGTTTCCCTTTCAGCGATTCAAGATCGAAGTCTGAAAGATCCTGTGCTGCCAAACTGAATGCCGGAGCTGATACCCCGACTTCGGGCAACTCTCCGACAGTCTTAACGG
>JAIECF010000108.1 GCA_029068655.1 Muribaculaceae bacterium
CCACAGGATCATATCTATGACCCTCACATATTTCCATCTTCTTCTCGAGGGTCTTGATCTTACGTGCCAACTTCGGGTTGAAGACCTCGATTGCCTTGACTGTTTCGTCCTTGATTATTTCAACTAATTTCTTCATTGTTTCTTTCATCAGGCCTTAGTGCCTTACGAATATAAATAACAAAAGACCTCCGATTATTTAGTTATAAGACGAAAAATTTTATGCAAAATTTAGGCAACCCAAATAATGACAATCTCATGTGGACCCATGAGTTCGAGGATGAGATTGATGCAATGTTCATAAAGCGTGTCCAGGCTGAGGTGACCCAATCATGTGCCTTGCCGATGGCCTTGCCGGCCGAACGCATCCCTGAAAAAATATTGCAAGCCGCGGGTTGGTTCTGGGAAAATGTGGATATGTCGGTAGAGCAGCGCAACTACCTCATCCGCAATAAGGATATATGCCAGGGTAACAAGCTCAATAAGATAATCCAGCTTCCACAACAGATATCGGCCGTGTACGGTGTGCACCGGCTTCAGGAGGATCTCCGGTACGGTACAATGGGTGACTTCTCGCTTGAGCGAATGATGATGTCCTCGTACTCCATGTTCGGTGGTGCCGGTATAGTTGGTGGTGGTATGGGCCTCACCGGAGGAACCGGATACAGCCTGCCGGATGTGATGGTAAGCCTACTCGAGGTGGATACGTTCAACCAATTCCTCAATCCACCGGTATCGTACTCATTTAATCCTTATAGTTCCAAGCTCAATATCCTCGGCGACCTTGGCCATTCGGATCTGATTATTGAATGCTTCAAGCGCTGCCGTATTCAGGACCTATATAACTCACATTACTTCTTCCGCCTTGTGGTGTGCTATTGCAAGCAATCTCTTTCGACCATTTATGGTACATTCGAGTTCAAACTACCCGGCGGAGTCACCATCAACTACGATATGCACAAATCCGATGCCCAGGACGAAATTGATAAGATTGAGGAATGGGCACAAAATAATCGTGCATGTGATTACTTCATGATGCCAAACACGATGTAAATATATCGCAACAATATGAATTCCCTATATTCAATACTCGAGTCAGTACTCTCGGAGGATCCATCTGATCCCAATACCATAAAGCCCATAAGCAAGGTCATGAAGGCCATGATTATTCCGTTCCCGGCCGATCCAATCGATTACTCGCGGGCTCATCTCGAAACACTAACAACCGAAATAAACCCGGACAAAAGGTTTAAGCTACCAAAGGCTGATTTCCGGTTCACACTCGCAAACACCGATACCGATCCGACATACCGTATCGCCGAATGGCTTGGTACAAAGCCTTTTGGGTGGATTGCAAATAGCCCGGATTCCGATCGTAAACCAAATGAACCACTCAGTGGAGCCTTCGCAAAGGAAATGCTCACGGCCGATGGCAAAAAGCATACCTGGACCTGGTGCGTCGAATCGTATACCGAGAGAAACAATATGGTGTACCGTGTAGCTCTCCTTAGGGACGGCACCGAATGGAAGGCTACCAATATTGTATTTGTATGTGAAATCAAGGTTAAACAATAAGGTATGAAATCATTACAATCACTATTCGAGGGGATTCTCGATGCCGATCTTGATAGCCATGAATTTGCCAACTCGGCCTCGGATGTTGTAAAGGATTTTTCAATCAATGGTGAAAAGACCGCGAATCCAACGCTTCTTAAGAAAATGAATACATGGATCGACGTCGCAAATGTCCCGGTCGATCCAATGTTTAACCACCGTCGATTTAAGCCATACAAATCGAGCAACTCATCATATAAGGATTGGGACGATGTCTTCAAATTCTGGTCATGGATACTTAGCCAGCCAATGGCAATGTTCGAGGACAAGTATAATGGCTCATATGGACTTGCCGATAAGTTCAGGGAAAGCTGCCTCACCAAACGCGGTGCCAAAAAAGAATGGGAGTTTAGCGTGGGTTGTGGAAATCCACGCGCATTCAGCGATGTCGATCGAGGTATTCGTGTTGAACTCAAAGTGTGGGACGGTGGTAAATGGAAATCGGTGGTTGGTGCCACAATGTACAAAACAAAATCACCCTACTATGACGAATGAAACAACTAACCGATATATTTGAAGGAATCCTCGGAGACCTTGATGCAGATATTGAATCGGGTGTCAACGAGGATCGAATTATCAAACTCCTTGGTAAATGGGAGACCACAATGTTTGGTTATAAATACAAACCAGGAACCGATGCATGTGGCAATAAAATAGATGTTGGTGATTGGGTAATGGCCTGGGGTGGCCTACATCCACAATTTGGAAAGATTGTTCGGACCGATTGGTCAGTCAAAAATGGCAGTAATATCTCAATCATCAATAATGACAAGCCGCGCGACTACTACATTAACAAAATGACCGGCGAACTTGCATGCAATGCGCGTGCCGACCATTGCCTCAAATTGGACGACAAGGCCGTTCTAACAATACTCAAGGCGCTATGCGGTCATTAAGCGATGTTTGTGGAGGGCTCCTCGGAGAAGGGATCCTGGGTGATGTTGAATCCGGTATCGAGGACTACATCGAGGAACTTGATAAGATGAAGAAAGACCTTGCGTGGGTCCGACAACTCAAGGCCGAGGATGCTCCCCACTATGAGGCCGCACTCTTCAATGTTACTCAGGACGGTTTCCGACAGGCAACCAATCATGCCCCTACCGATTTCAAACGAAGCCTTGGTGATTTTATGCTTGCGGCCTGGTCACCTTGGACCTGTTATAACACGGACGACGACATCGATAATTGGGAGGAGCGTAGCTACGCAAAAAGTAGGTATCCGGACGCACGGGCAACGGATTCGGAAATTGTCAACGCGGATCCGGACGATTATCGCTGGAACTGGCATGGTTCCGGAAGTTTCTATAACTTCTATTGGGACCCGGACTATATCCATTCCTTGGATCAGGAAGATCTGCTCGATGGTAAAAAGTGCAAGGAATACACCAAAAAACTATTAAAGGTAGCCAAAAAGTATGGTCTTAATGTGAGGCCAATATTTCCATAATTATTATGAAAAGCCTTTCATCATATATAATGGCCGGAGTACAGACTTCCTTGGAATGGGATGGTCATTTCCATGCCTTTTCGCATCGTGGTGTAAATAAAATGTCCAATGCGGAGCGCCGGGTTGGTTTTGCCGACATCGAGCTTGATTGTCTCGACCAATATAAGGATATTCCGGGCATGTATGATAGGATGATGCCAAAATGTAAAGGAATTGGGGCGTGGCTTGCGACGGCACTAAAAATTGAAGATATAAAGGAAATTTATAAGCGGCACCCCAACGACATAGTCGGTTTCGGAGAGCTCAAATTGTACGATAAGTTCAAGGGTAAGCCAGTGAATTTCAAAAAGATATCATTTGCCCGGGAGGTATGTAAGTTCTCGGAGGAATGTGGCAACCTACCAGTCTACATCCACTATGAACTCATTGAACCTCAGCATGTTAGGGCAGTCGATAAACTCCTCCGTGATTTCCCGGACGTTCCGATAGTACTTTGCCACCTCGGAATGAACCAATCGAATCATGACTTTGCATTCAATGCCGCCAAAATGCTGGCATCAGAGCATGGTAATTGTTGGTTGGACATTTCGTGGGATGCCGCGGACTACCTTTCAAACAATCCACTGCTCATAACCCAACTTCCACAGGACCGGATATTTTGGGGGTCCGATACCTCACCTCGTTTGGTGGCCCACGACTTCAAATCGGCCTCGCCGGAGAATATCGAGGATTGGAAAAACGCAGTGAACCCCTACATGAACTCGGATAGAAATATTCGTCGTTTATTTGCGATAACATAGAGCGCATAGCATGAACTATGTTCATTTGTTGCATTAATGCAATATAATGTGATTTAACAAAGGAAAAGCCTGGAGATATATAAATCTTCAGGCTTTGTATTTAAGTGCGTAAAATACCGCTTAAAACGCGAAATAGGCTATGTATAGATAGCTGCGACCACCAAGTTCTCCCAGCTTTGGCCTCGGAGCATTTGAACATAGACCTTATATGTTGTGTTCATGAGTGTAAACTTCTCAATTAGGATCCGCCATTTGCGCTTTGCACCATAGTCGGTAAGAAGCTGATTACAGAACGCCACATAAAACTCTCCGGTAAGTTTATTGGTCACCCACGACATCGGCTTCGAGCATATCCATTTAAGGATTATTTCAACCTCGGACCACCCGGCTGACCACCGGGTTTGGTCTAACAAATTCGCCGGCCGCTCATAATCATTATCATATCGAATCGATTTCCGAAGGCATTGGAGGGCCTGGGTATTTGGCCGCACATACAGGTCGCTTTTAATCTTCTTTGCATTATTGGCGATGGATAGTGCATCATCCTTTATATCAAAGTCCGCATCAAGCAACCCCTCAAAGTAATTTGTAAGTGCCTTCATAGATTAATGCAAAGTATTTGTCGCTTGTTGTAGTAGATGTATATGGATTTATCTTTACCCATTTTTACCATGCCGAGGGTAAACTTCGGATTATGAATCCATTTATTGAAGTTCTCGACCATGCGCGGTTTCGGTGCCGTAAATTGATCATCATTAATATCACCGATTGATTGAGTTGCGATCCAATCAATGAAGTATCGGATCATATTACGTGTACCATAGCCGGAATCGACCACATGGTCCGGGGCCTCCGGCATGTTGCCCAAAAATGCCGTTGATGCATTTTTGAATATTCGGTCCATCATCGCCGGGATTATCCGCCACGATTTATGGTTAAGTGTATGAACCCTATAAATCGCAAGGTCCGAATCCTGGATATCGAAGTCCGAATCCAACAGGCCTTCGGTCATAGATTTTGGAGTGATGAGAAAGTAGCACATATATTTGTTGATATCGTCACCCATCGCTGCGTTCCACATATCAAACCTATATGCACCGTCCTCCTTCTTCATATGAACCTCAAGTTGCAATTCGGGCTGGCACCATTCCTTATTGAACTGCTTAACGAACTTATCAATATTGGCCTGAGTCAGCTTGAAATCCGCCGGTTGACAAAGCAGGGCCATTGAGAACCCGTGTCGAACATCCATCTTGAGGTGGCGGAGCCGGATTGGGTTCTTGGTTGCGATGTGTTTGTCATTGTTCCAGGCATTTTGGATGGTATCATGTTGTGCCCAAAATCTTTTTGAGTCCCACGAATACCCATGATACTCGGTTGGTGAGTTCAAACGAATACCAAATTTGGGTTTCCATTCAACCACATCACCGAGCGTAAGGTCAATATCAAAGTCGGAATCCAACAGGCCTTCAAAGCAATCCGCAAGTTGTTTCATGATTCCTTAGTAAGTGTCATTGACATACTGGCCGGGCCCCACATACCAATATGTTTCATTTTGATGATGATTTTATTCTTCATTTTCTTAACTGATACCTCAAGTCCATGTATTTTGCTTGACATACATGACCTTACGGTTTTTTCAATCTCACCCGGATTGTCATTACAACAATCAAGTACAAGGCGAATCATCCAGGCAAATCTCCATTTACCAAAGCCCATACCATCACGGCCGGCCGATACCTTGTGGTGGAATACCATTTCAGATTTCACGTATTGATCAAAACCATTGTATGGGTTATGACCTTTGCGATTGGCCTGCGAGATTTCGACACCCAAAATCCCATTACACGCCGTATCATCCATGCCACGGCCCCAATTATCATTAGCCTGCATATTCGTGCACTTATATCCCATTTCCCTGAGGGAAAAGACATCCGAGTCCTTGATATCGAAATCAGAATCGAGGAGCCCTTCAATGCAATTTATAAGCGTTCTCATAGTCCGGCGCCTGTTAATTCCTTGTCGGCCCAGGCTATTGCGGCCTCGAGCTCGGCGGTATTGGTTGTACCATAAGAGTATTCGGATTGTGATAAGGCTCGGACAACAGCATCGGACCAGTTTTGAAATGCATATATAACACCATATTTTTGGGTGCTCGCACCACGAACATATCCTTGGCGGATTGAATTGAACACACCGGAAAATCTCCATGAATTTGCAGCCGCCCATGATGGATCCGCGATTACCTTATTCATGAATTTGCTAAAGCGCGCCATAATCTTATCGACCTTATCGGTAATTGCCTTATATTGTTCCGATTTGCGGGCCTCCTTGAGGGATTTAACAATCCTTGCATACCTTTTACGTTGTTCCTTGAGCATTTGTCTCATTTGTTCCTCATTACGAGGGTCGATCATACCTTCCCGGTTATTGCGGCGATCAACGGTTACCTGATAACGGTCACTCGAAAGGAACCATATATGAACGAGCTTTACATCATTCGAATACCTACCGCCAGGTTTAAGCATATCAAGTAATGGTGTTACGCTTTCTATACGCTCAAAATCAGTACCATAATACGAGCCCGGAAAACCACCTTCCTTGAGCCAGTATATGGACTGCTGGTTGTTAAAGAATACCACAAAGTTTCCGTCCCAGTCCTCAGTTGCAATGAATCCATAGTCCCTGTTCTTATTTGCGAGGATCTTACGGGCGTCCTTGAGCAGTGGTTTCTGGTCCGTTATTTTGTAGGTATAACGCGATGATGGTGAGATCTTATCGAGTCGCGCATAACCACCGAACATTTCAGTCAGGTCAAATTTCTTCTTATTGTTGCGGATCTGATCATAAAGACGGATAAGTACCGGGTCCTGGAAGGCCTCATTTACAATTGCCTCATTGAGGTTGGCCTCATACTCCTCCTCGGAACAAACGATTCGTATGGCGCATGGGAATGCCTTTTGAACCGCGGCCTGCTTAAATCGTTTTCCACAGCGCATTATGGTCACTTCGCCGGCGTGGCAGTTTGTGTTGAGTTCCTTGAGCGCCGGACAATTTGTAATGGACACATCACCATCAATAAACCGGGGAAGACCGGAAATATCCATGAGTTTTGGACATCCGGCTATATGTACATCACCGGACACCCGTGCAAATTCACCGGAAAATATTCGGTT
>JAIECF010000109.1 GCA_029068655.1 Muribaculaceae bacterium
GTATAAGAAAATAAATGATCTGTGTGATTCTTACTATCAGGACAGAATTGTTGGGTCAAAGAAGAAAAAACTGGAGAAAGAAATGGGAAATCTATTTAAGGATTTTTCTGACCTCAATTTTCTGAATGAAATTGGTCGATACATAGACTTATGTTTGGAAGACTTGTACACATCTTTTATAACGGATTTTCCGAATCTAAATGAGGATTCACAGCGCCTTTTCATGTTCCTAACACTGGGATTAAGCAATCGTACAATATGCGTGATATTGAATCTTGAGAATGCCAATTTATATAACCGAAAGTCCCGTCTTAAGAAATTTATCGCAGGAAGCAATGCCACACGCAAGGAAGATTATCTTAAAAATATCCGATGATAGATTTTTAATATTCACTGACACTTTAAGATTATATATATCAATAATATAATAAATATAGATTGATAGATTGTTTAGAGCCTCTGATAGGTTGAATATTGCAAAAATATATTATATTTGCAATCGTAAAACCAACTAAACAATCATATGACGGCAACCACTTTAAAGAAGATGATCCGGCCGATTTTTATCGGTCTGATCGTCATGACGGCTTTTCCAGCAATGGCATCCTCGGAGCCCTCCACTCCCGGAAACGGAGACGCAGTTCTCACAACGGATGAAGAAGATCCTTATTAAGTGATTATTCATAAGGCATACAAAATTTCTTAACAATAGTTCACGTTTATCAGTAAAGCCGGGATTGCAGAGAATGTTAAACGATATCATCAGTATAAGCAAGAAAATATTACTCAAACCTAAATGACAGATTATGAAAAAAAACTTATTTTGGATTTTGGCATCATTGATGATGGCATGCATAGGAGCCGGATGTTCGGAAGAAGAGCATTCAGGATATTATTTGCGCGGTGACAAACTCGCTTGCAACAAGGGATGCCATGTCATAAAATACTCCCCACAAGAGGTCAAAGACCTTCCTGAATTTCTTCATGCTCAGGAAATTGAGGCTTACGACGATTTTTTCTCATGGTATGGTACCTTTATATGGACGGGCAAAGTCGATGGAAAAAGGTACTATTCATATTATAATACTTCTATGTCGCATGGCTCTATCTTTACAGAGACCGGGGAGATTTGTAAATCCTTAGAATTTGCAAACTGGACAGACATTGAAGTTATATGGATCCATCCCAAGTATTTAGAATATCACAAAGAGAATAACGAACCTTTATCGATTATGGTTCCTTAGTCATCTGAAAGCTTTTCCTGATTCCACGACATGCCCCTGCTGACTCTACATCAGCAGCGGAAAGAAATTTGTCGGAAATGAAGGTCTGCCCCGCTGCAGCCTCCGCGTGATATTTTCGAGCATGCAAAATTGAGTTCCTTACAATAGGAGCGGTGATTTCCTAACCGTCGCTCCCATCTACGACATCCTCGGGCGCCGCATAACAAAGCTTAAACTTTATCGATTATTGTTTTGTTTTTTGGGGAATAATAGTTAACTTTGTGGACTACCTTGATATAATAAACAAAAAATCATTGGTATGATCAACTCGAAGACAAAGGAATTAATTACAAAAATCCAGGAATACCTGTCGTCACAGCCCGTCATCAGGGCCTGGCTGTTCGGCTCCTATTCAAGAGGGGAGGAGAATGCCGACAGCGACATAGATATTCTTGTAGATTATGACCGCTCCGCTGGAAATATTTCTCTTTTCAAAATGGGAGGAATGCTTATGGATCTTTCCGAACTTCTTGGCAGGAAAGTCGACCTGGTTGACAATGAAGGCCTGCTCGACTTTGCAAGGCCAAGCGTAGAACATGACAAAATATTGATATATGAGAGATCCGCTTAAGGATAAAGGCCGGCTGCAACATATGCTGGATATGGCAATCTTGCTTGAAGCAGAAAAGATAAATCACTCTTTAGAAATTATAAAGAGCGACAGAGTTGCGTTTTTCGGATTGTCGAAAATTGTTGAGATTATCGGAGAAGCCGCATATAAAATCACAAAGGAATTTAAAGAACTTCATACTGATTTGCCTTGGAAACAGATAGAAGGCATGCGCCATATCCTGGTACATGGATACTTTTCAATCAGTCCTGATGTATTGTGGGACGTAATTGAGAACGACATTCCAACTCTTATTCCAGTAATTAAGAGATATATTGAAGAGTCAGAATAAATTTCGTAAGCCCTATATCCAGGGCGGCAAAAAGCACATCGCAAAGTAACCACTTGCACAAACACATAGATGGATTTTTCATTTCCCACCGCTCCCACCACCCTTGCGCCCCTTGCGTGATATACAAAATAAAACCAACCAAACGACACGCTTATGAAGAATTTTACTAAAAAAAAACGTAATTCCCTATTTGCATTGCCGCTTCTCTCATTCCTCCTCGTAGGAGTATTCTCATTGTCTGCCGAAGAATACAAATCCATGATACGGTACGACAGGGTGTGGCAATGCTACAGTACTCTTGATGGCAAAGACTATGATACCTATAAGTGTATGAGATTTGATGGCACAGAAGAGATCAATGGAAAGATTTATCATCGTCTTGTGACATTCAAGAAGAGAATCATGGACTATGATCAGGAGACAGGCCCGATAGTCAAACAAATAGAGGACTGTCTTGAGCATGAGGGATATCTACGCGAAGAAGACGGTAAGGTTTTCACGTTGATTGAAGCTACGGATAATTCGTTAAGCGACGAATGGGGAATATCACGGGGAGTGCTGTATCTTCCGGAGACTACCGATCCAGGTACCAATAAAGTATACAGTGAGTATTTACTATATGACTTCAACATGGAAGAGAATGGGAGTTATGAAGGAATATCATTTGTCACCGGAGGTGCTTGGAGCAATCGGTTCGCCGTATTGAACGTTTCCTATGTGGAGATTGACGGTGAAGAATGCAAGATGATGTATGTATGTCCGGAAGATCAATTGGAATATCATGAGACCTACGATACTCCATATTCCTCCTATCAAGGCATTGTGGAAGGAATAGGTGCTATCGGTGAGGGATGTCTTAATTATCATGAGTTTATTGACTGGCCGACACGCTTGTATGCACATAATTATTTCACCTGTCTTTATGATATGGACGGTAATGTCATCTATTCTGACGATCCTGAGTATTTTGGTTTTGATTATGGCTCTTTTGCATCCGTAAAGGATACGGGTGAAGATACGGTGGAAGCTGACGCTCCCATCTACGACATCCTCGGCCGCCGCATCGCAGCTCCCGCTCCCGGCCAGTTCTACATCCAGGGCGGCAAAAAGCACATCGCAAAGTGATCACCAGAGGCAAAAACATAGATGGAATTTCATTTCCCTCCGCTCCCACCACCCTTGCGCACCTTGCGTGATAGTCGTATGAGACTCTAACGGAAAAATTTGCATATTCCAAAGAATTTTAGTAACTTTGCAACGCTTTTTGACGAAAGGATGCCCCGACATAGGGGAGAGAGACCCCGGAGCAACCCTTTTAAAGAAAAGCAACAATCTATTTCATAAACTTTTAAACTCTCAACAAAATGCATCTTTCAACTGAAGAAAAGCAGGAAATCTTTGAAAAGTACGGCCAGGGCAAGAACGACACAGGCAGCCCCGAAAGCCAGATCGCACTCTTCTCAATCCGTATCAAGCACCTCACAGAGCACCTTAAGAAAAATCACAAGGACCACGCTACAGCTCGTGCCCTTAAGGCTCTCGTAGGTCAGCGCCGTAGCCTTCTCGACTATCTGACACGCAAAGACATCAACCGTTACCGCGCCATCATCGCCAAGAAGGAACTCGGTATCCGTCGCTAATCAGACTCCTGACAGTAAAAATGAAGGCTCAATTCCCCAAGTAAAGGAATTGAGCCTTCACGTTTTATCTAATAATCGGATCGATCCGGGTTATCCCATAGTTCCGACTGCATTTAATTATGAATTATGCATTATCAATTATGCATTCGATTAAATCCTTTCTCGACAAGCTTCCCCCGTGGACGCTGACTATCATATGCTTCCTCGCCATCTGCTGGCTCACTCTCGCCCCTCATCCCCTTCCCGACAATGACATCCCTCTCTTCCCGGGAGCCGACAAAATCGCACATGCCATAATGTTTGGCGGCTTCACTCTCTGCATCATACTCGACTGGAACCGCAGGCACGGATGGCCATTGACGATAGAGAAGGCAGACTGGTATGCCCCGGACTTCGCTTCCGCTTTCGGTATAGTCACGGAATTACTGCAGAAAGAGATGCACGCCGGCCGGTCAGGCGACGTATGGGATCTCGTAGCCGACATCACCGGAGCCTTCCTTGTGTGCGCAGCGGTGTGCATATACAAAATCAAACAGCAGCAACGACTTAAATCATGAAAAGAATATTATTGCCTATAGCGCTGACATTCTGCCTTATGTCTGCCTTCCGAATCAGCGCTGCTGATCATAATGAATACACTCCTTCCGATGAGATAATTAAAGCCCGGCAGGAATTCGCCGACAACCGCTTCGGTATCTTCCTCCACTGGGGCATCTACAGCATGATGGGACAGGGGGAGTGGTATCTAAACTACGGCCCCAACGCACAGGAATATGCCAAAGCAGCTTCCGGTTTCTACCCATCGAAGTTCAACGCCCACGACTGGGTAAAGGCCATCAAGGACTCAGGAGCCAAGTATATCTGCCTGACATCAAGGCATCATGACGGTTTCTCGATGTGGGATACGGACCAAAGCGACTACAACATAGTGGATGCCACCCCTTTCGGACGCGATATCCTCAAGGAGATAGCCGACGAATGCAAGGCGCAGGGCATTAAGCTCCATCTCTACTATTCCCACCTCGACTGGACCCGCGACGACTATCCGCAGGGCCGCACAGGCCACGACACAGGCCGAGATCCGTCAAAAGCCGACTGGCCGCACTATTACGCCTTCATGAACGCCCAGCTCACCGAGCTCCTGACGCGCTACGGGGACATTGGCGCTATATGGTTCGACGGTTGGTGGGACCATGACGAGGACGCCAGGCCATTCGACTGGCAACTTCCCGAGCAGTACGCCCTCATCCATAAGCTCCAGCCATCTTGCCTCGTGGGCAACAATCATCATCAGAATCCCTTCCCGGGTGAGGATATCCAGATATTCGAGCGTGACATACCCGGACAGAACACCGCCGGCCTCTCCGGTCAGGATATATCGCGACTTCCTCTCGAGACATGCCAGACCATGAACGGAATGTGGGGCTACAAGATAATGGATCAGAACTACAAGGATGCCCCTACACTGATCCGATATCTCGTCAATACAGCCGGCATGGGCGCCAACCTCCTTCTCAACATAGGCCCGCAACCCAACGGCGAGCTCCCTGCCGCCGCCATCGGGCGACTCAAGGAGATGGGAGAGTGGATGAATCAATACGGAGAAACGATCTATGCAACCGAAGGCAGTGACTTTCCCGCGCAGACATGGGGGACATCTACCCGTAAGGGTAATCGCCTATTCGTACATATCATGACTCCCGAATCCAAGCACATATTCGTTCCAACCGCCGCTAAGGTTAAGGGTGCTAAGGAATTCGTCACCGGCAGGAAAGTGAAATTCAGCAAAGCCTCCGACGGCATCATTCTCGAACTCGATGACATCCCTGACACAATCGACTATATAATAGAACTTGACGCTCCAATGTAGTCAGCCCGCTCCGCGTGCGTCCACGCGCGGCAAAAGGTAACTTTCTTCAATCGATACTAAAAAATGAAAACCATACTTGAAATATGCGCGGCAGACATAGACAGCGTCTATGCTGCTGCCCGCGGCGGAGCCGACAGAGTGGAACTATGCTGCGCTCTCAGCGAAGGAGGCCTGACACCATCCATAGGACTCATCGAAGAGGCGCTGACGGTAGAAGGCATAAAGGTCAATGTGTTGATCCGACCCCGTTCAGGCGACTTTGTCTATTCTGAAGCCGAACTGCGCGTGATGGTACGCGACATAGAGACATGTCGGCAACTTGGTGTCAACGGAGTGGTTTTCGGTGCGCTGAAACCCGACGGAGATATCGATATGGAAGCTTGTCGCCGCATGGCAGAGGCGTCGGAAGGATTGCACAAGACCTTCCACCGCGCCTTCGATATGTGCGTAGATCCCCGTAAGGCTGTCCGGGATATACAGAAGCTCGGATTTGACCGCATTCTGACATCCGGTCAAGAAGTGTCGGCAATGGCGGGAGCGGCCCTTATACGGGATCTGCAAATGGAATTTCCCGGCATGACATTCATTGCCGCAGGTGGAGTCATACCAAGCAATGTATCAAAGATTGTCGCAGTCTCAGGGGTCAGGGAAATACATGCTTCTGCCAAGACATCTATAGAATCATCAATGACTTATCGCCGGACAGGCGTCAGCATGGGATCGCCTGATACGGATGAGTTCTCACGCGCCACGACATCGGAAAAGACAGTGAAAGCTATCATCAGTAAATTATGAATAAATATTTAGGAGTATTGCTGACAGGAGGGCTCGTAGCTCTTATCTTCAATACGCATGCGGAGATGATAACTCCGGAAATAGAACAGGACTTCCGGCAGAGGCTTGATTTAATAGAGAATGCGGGGAAGCTCAGTCTTCATCAACGCAATCTTTCTGATGAGCAACGCGATGCGCTGAAGATGCTCTATGCATACATGCCGCTCCCCGACATGACCGACCGCTCCGTAGACTACTACCTCGAATATGTAGTCGATCCCGCCTTGAGAGCGCGAGAGGAAATGCCCTGGGGCGACCGTGTCAACGATACACTCTTCCGCCATTTCGTACTCCCCGTGCGCGTCAACAACGAGGCCCTCGACAGGCACCGTCCCGAATTTTATGAGGAACTGAAAGAACGTGTAAAGGGCCTTTCGATGAAGGAAGCGATACTTGCTGTCAATCATTGGTGCCACGAGAAAGCCACCTACCAACCATCCGACGGACGCACGCATTCGCCTCAGCAGACGGTCAGCTCCGCCATAGGCCGCTGCGGGGAGGAATCCACATTCACCGTAGCCGCGCTTCGCTCCGTGGGCATACCCGCACGGCAGGTATATACCCCACGCTGGGCGCACACCGACGACAACCATGCCTGGGTGGAGGCATGGGCCGACGGAGAATGGCATTTCCTCGGAGCCTGCGAACCGGAACCCGTACTCGACCTCGGATGGTTTAACGCTCCCGCATCGCGTGGAATGCTGATGCACGCACGCGTCTTCGGCAACTATGCAGGCAGCGAGGAACGTCTGGAGAAGATCGACGGTATCACATTCATCAACGTTACCGACAACTATGCGCCCGTAGACACCATTACGATCCGGGCAGTATATCCTGACGGAACTCCGGCCGGGGATGCCAAGGCATCCTTCCGCCTATACAACTACGCGGAATTCTACCCCATAGCGGAGAAGACCACCGACAGACATGGTGAGGCATCGCTCGTGGCAGGCCTCGGCGACCTACTGCTCTGGGTCAGCGACGGCGCACGGTTCGGATTTAGCAAAGGATCGGTCGGGAAGGACCGTAGTGTCACAGTTACGCTTGATCGCACGGCAGAGACTCCATTTGAAATGAATATTGACGTGACGCCTCCTACGGGTCTCAACGCCGAAGTCGCGGTCAGCGACACGCAGCGCATGGCCAACGACCGCATGCTCCAACATGATGATTCCATACGGGGAGCGTACCTGTCCACTTTCTGTTCTTCGGAGGAGGCCCGACGCATCGCGGAGGCACTTGATGTGGATCCCGACCTGCTTATCCCCATCTTGAGGAATGCGAGGGGCAATCACTCCACAATCACCGGATTCCTCCAAGCTCTTCCTTCCGGAGAACGTAGTAAGGGTCTCCTGCTCCTCCGGTCGCTGACGGAAAAGGATCTGACGGATGTTCCGGTGGAAATACTTGACGACCACATGCTTGCCGTAAACCGCGGTGTCCCCAACCACCGGACTGCCACAGTCGCCCTGAAGCTCGACGATGAGCTTTTCGGCCCATACGTGCTGTCGCCGCGCATCGCCGACGAGGAACTGACCCCTTTCAGGCTATTCTTCCTCCAGGCATTCCCTGACAGGGAGTCCAGAGACTTCCATATGAATCCGTGGAAATGGGAGAAATGGGTTTCCGACCACATCAAGGCCTCGGAGACATGGTATCCGGAACAGATCACTATGAGTCCGAAAGCCGTATATGAAACCGGCTTCACATCGCCGGAATCAAGAGATGTCTTTTTCGTAGCCGGGGCCCGCAGTTTCGGGATTCCGGCACGTATCGATCCGGTGACCGGAAAGACACAGTGGTGGAATGAGAAGGGTGAGTGGAGGGATGTGTCCCTGTCTGCGGAAAAGTCGCAAGAAACAGATGAGAAAGGGCAGGGAACACTCATTCTCGACTATGAAGCGACTTCGGTAGTGCCGGATCCGAAATACTACACTCATTTCACGGTATCGAAGATATCCGGCGGAGAGCCGACGCTACTCAACTATCCAGATTTCCAGCCACTATCTGAGAGTTTCGGAAAGGGAGAGCGCCTGGATGCGGGAACTTATCTGCTGACTTCCGGCCAGCGCATGGCCGACGGGGGCGTACTGGCACGCATCGAGAGTGTAGACCTGAATGCGGACGCCGTGACAGCGCCTCTTACCGTCCGCCATGACGACACGAAAGTGCAGGTAATCGGTTCGTTCGACTCAGAGAGTCTTTTCCTGCCTGAAGGCTCAGCTAAGCCGGTCTCGCTGCTTTCGGCCACCGGACGGGGATACTATACTCTCGTGCTGCTTAAGGCCGGCCACGAGCCTTCCAACCACGTCCTCCGCGATATAGCCGAGGCTTCCGCGCAGCTCGACGCCACCGGGCGTCCGATAGTGGTGCTGACGCAGGGCGAGGGCTTCGGCATAGATCTGAAGGATTTCCCACCGTTGCCCTCCTGCACTGTCCTCGGCAGCGATCCCGACGGCTCGATCCTCGCCGGAGCCCTGGAAGGAATTGGCTTAAACGGCGCAGACCTGCCGTTGATACTTGTAGCCGACACATTCAACCGCGTTGTCTTCGAATCGCAGGGCTACACCATCGGCATCGGCGACCGCCTCGCCAGTTTGCTGCGAATGATAAATGATTAATGATAAATTTTTAAAGTCAGCTTTCCCGTAGGAAGGGTGATTCCAAGATATTATAAATATGGAGATAATAATCAAGGGGGTCGCGGCGCGGACCGGACTCCCGGAGAAATATGTAGCGGCTGTCATCAGGCTGCTCGACGAGGGGGCTACCGTCCCATTCATAAGCCGTTACCGCAAGGAACTGACGGGTAGCATGGACGAGGTTGGGGTGCGTGCCGTAGAGGCCGCGCTGAAGGCTCAGCGCGAATTAGAAGCTCGCCGCGATTTCATCCGCGAGGCCATCGCTAATGCCGGAGCACTCGACGCGAAGACAGAAGAGACCCTTGACAAGGCCACGACAATGACCGAACTGGAAGACATCTACGCCCCCTACAAACCAAAGAAGCGTACACGCGCTACAATTGCCCGCGAAAAGGGTCTTGAGCCTCTCGCCAAACTCCTCATGACCGGACGTCCAGAAGACTGCGCGCAGGCGGCTCGGCGTTATGTAGGTAAAAATGATGTCAAGGATGAGGCTGAAGCTCTCGCAGGAGCCTCCGATATCATTGCGGAATGGGCCTCTGAATCGCCACGCCTCCGAAACATCACACGAAATCATTATCAGCGCGCGGCATCCATCGCCACTACGGCAGCCAAAGGGAAGGACGAGGAGCTCCAGGGATCACCATTTGCCCAATACGCGGAGTTCAGCCAAAGCGTGAGGCGAATGCCTTCCCATCAGTATCTCGCCTTGCGTAGGGCAGAATCAGAGGGACTGATAAAGGTGAAATACGAGCTTCCGGAGAAGGGTGCAGAGTTACGGGATAGACTTATGGATAATTTCGGTCCACGCTACGCATCCAAGGAATGCGCCCGCATCATTGACTCGGCTGTGGAAGATGCGGCTAAGCGACTGCTACAGCCCTCTGTTGAGACAGAAGTATCGGCATCGCTCAAAGAGGAGGCCGACAAGGTGGCGATTGATATTTTCGCCGGCAACCTGCGCCAGCTTCTGCTCGGAGCTCCGCTGAAAGGGCACCGCATACTCGCCATTGATCCGGGATATAGGACGGGGTGCAAAGTCGTGGCGCTCGATCAGCAGGGTAATCTGCTCGACGACTCGGTGATCTACCCCGTACCTCCGCGCAACGACTTCGCCGGCGCGCACCGCACAATCGAAAGCCTCATTAAAAAGCATCGACTCGACACCGTCGCCATCGGCAACGGAACAGCCTCACGCGAGACTGAAAAATTCGTGAAGGGTAGCGGTCTCGTGCCGGAAAAATCGGTCTATGTGGTGAGTGAGAACGGCGCATCGGTCTATTCCGCTTCAGATGTGGCGCGTAAGGAGTTTCCCGACAAAGACGTCACGGTGCGCGGTGCCGTCTCGATCGGCCGTCGACTCATAGATCCGCTCGCCGAACTTGTCAAGATTGATCCGAAATCAATCGGAGTGGGACAGTATCAGCACGATGTGGATCAGGCTAAACTTAAGGATATGCTCGACTATACGGTGATGAGCTGCGTTAACGCCGTCGGTGTGGATGTCAACACGGCAAGCGAGCAACTTCTCTCCTACGTCTCGGGTATAGGCCCTGCGTTGGCGAAGAACATCGTGGCCTACCGTGCCGCAAACGGTGATTTCCGCACCCGTAAGGAACTGAAGAAAGTGCCTCGCCTCGGCGACAAGGCATTCGAGCTGAGCGCAGGATTCCTACGTATCCCCGGTGGCGACGAACCGCTCGACAACACAGGCATCCACCCCGAGAGCTACGCGCTCGTGAAGGAGATGGCCCGGAGCATCGGCAAGGATGTGTCTGAGCTCCCCACAAAGGGGGAACTGCTCGACAGTATAGACGTAAAAGGACTTGCAGCCAAGGGTGTCGGCGGTCTGGAGACCATGACCGATATCATCGCGGAGCTCCGCAAACCGGGCCGAGACCCGCGTACCGACGATGACAACGAGGCCTTCACTCCCGGCGTGGAGGATTTCGACTCTCTCATCGAGGGAATGGTGCTTCCCGGCATCGTCAACAATATCACTGCCTTCGGAGCATTCGTTGACCTGGGCATAAAGGAAAACGGCCTCCTCCATATCTCGCGGATATCGAAGAGGCGCATATCGTCGGTAGGAGAGGTCCTGAAGCTGGGTCAGCGCATCGAGGTGAAGGTCATAGACATAGATCGTCCCCGCAAGCGTATAGCCCTCGAACTAATTCATAATTCATAATGCACAATTCATAATGTTTTGACTGCGTAGCTCAATTATGCATTATGAATTATGAATTAAGCAAAAGCGCTGAGAGGGTCTGCACTCCCTTGGTGGCAGGCTCGGGGATTACCGTCAGGTTGGGAATGTCGGGCGTTGAGGCCGGATTGGGATCGATATAATATATCGGGACTCCCGGCCTTACGTAGTAGATAAGTCCCGCGGCCGGATATACTGCCAGGCTCGTGCCTATGACGCAGAATATGTCGGCCTCATGGGCCAGTTCGGCAGCTTTCTCTATGTTGGGCACAGCCTCCTGGAAGAAAACTATGTGCGGACGCATCGGATCGCCGTTGGCGCCACGCGTAGCCGGCGTCGTGTCGAGATTGTCCGGAGTCAATGCCTCCACATATTCCGGATGGACGATAGAGCGTATCTTCATCAGCTCGCCATGAAGGTGAAGGATGTTCTTCGATCCGGCGCGCTCATGCAGGTCGTCGACATTCTGGGTGATTATGTAGACATCGTAGTCTTTCTCCAGCTCCACGAGCGCGCGGTGGGCGGCGTTGGGCTCAGCCTTGAGCAGGTCGTGGCGACGCTGATTGTAGAACTGATGTACGAGTTCCGGATTACGGCGGAAACCGTCGGCCGACGCCACATCCATTACAGGGTAGTTTTCCCACAGGCCTCCGGCGTCGCGGAAAGTCTTTATACCCGACTCGGCGCTGATACCCGCGCCGGTGCTTATCACTAATTTCTTCTTTCCCATATTGCGTTTTAAGTTTTTCGTTTTACGTTTTGCGTACTCAGTCTCAAAAAACGGAAAACGCACAACGGAAAACGGAAAAATAAAGCCCAGGAGGGCTTTATTTTTCTCTCATGAATATCTGGATGGGAGTGCCGTGGAAATCCCACTTGGCGCGTATCTTGTTCTCAAGGAATCGGCGGTAAGGTTCCTTGACCCATTGCGGAAGGTTGCAGAAGAAGACAAAAGTCGGTATGATCGAATCCTTAAGCATCGTGACATATTTGATCTTCACAAACTTGCCCTTGTTGCTTGGCGGCGGAGTCACTGCTATTTCCTCAAGCATGTAGGTATTGAGCTGAGACGTCGGGATCACACGCCGACGGTTTTCATACACTTTCACGGCTGTCTCCAGAACGTTGAAAATACGCTGTTTTGTCAGTGCCGACGCAAAGATGATGGGGAAGTCGGTGAAAGGCGCGAATTTGCCGCGTATGGCGGCCTCATAGCGCTTCTGAGCCTCAAGGCTGCGGTCTTCAACAAGGTCCCACTTGTTGACGCACACCACGAGTCCCTTCTTGTTCTTCTGTATAAGGGAGAAGATATTGCCGTCCTGCCCCTCGATGCCTCGCGTGGCGTCGATCATGAGGATGCAGACGTCGGAGGCCTCTATGGCGCGTATCGAACGGATCACCGAGTAATACTCGATATCCTCGTTGACCTTCTGCTTCTTGCGTATACCGGCGGTATCTACCAGATAGAAGTCGAATCCAAATTTATTATATCTGTGATAGATCGAGTCGCGGGTAGTGCCTGCGATATCGGTCACTATGTGACGCTCCTCCCCAATGAAAGCGTTGATCAGGGATGATTTGCCGGCGTTCGGTCGGCCAACGATGGCGAACTTGGCGATGTTTTCCTCCGTCTCCTCCTTGTCGGGAGTATCGGGGAAATCCTTTATCACCTCGTCGAGAAGATCGCCTGTGCCCGCACCATTGGCGGCCGACACCTCGATCGGATCGCCCAGGCCGAGGGAATAGAATTCCGGAACATTATATCGTGAATCACCCTTGTCTTCCTTATTTGCCACGAGGATGACGGGCTTCTTGCTGCGGCGCAGGATAGCGGCCACCTTGTCGTCAAGGTCAGTGACACCTACAGATGCGTCGACCACGAAGAGGATCACGTCAGCTTCCTCGATGGCTATATGCACCTGCTTGTTGATCTCCTCCTCAAACACGTCGTCGGAGTTCACAACCCAGCCGCCGGTGTCGACGATAGAGAATTCCTGGCCATCCCAGTCTACCTTACCATACTGCCGGTCGCGCGTGGTGCCGGAAGTATCGTCTACAATGGCGGCCCGTGTCTGCGTCAAACGGTTGAAGAGCGTGGACTTACCCACGTTCGGCCGCCCTACTATTGCTACTAATCTGCTCATAGTTCATTTAATTCATAATTCACAATTCATAATGCATAATTTTCCCACTGCGTAGCCTAATTATGCATTATGAATTATGCATTTTGCATTTATTCGATGTATCCGAACTGACGGAGTTTGTTCTCGCGGTTGCGCCAGTCTTTCTCGACCTTCACGAAAAGCTCGAGATATACCTTCTTGTCGAAGAATTTCTCGATATCCTGACGGGCTGCGATACCGACTTTCTTGATCTTCTCACCACCTTTGCCGATTATGATGCCTTTCTGGGTGTCTCGCTCCACGTAGATCACAGCCATGATATGTATGGAGTTTTCCTTCTCCTCGAATTTCTCGACGAGAACCTCTGCCGAGTATGGAATCTCCTTATCATAGTTGAGCAGGAGTTTCTCGCGGATGATCTCGGTGACGAAGAAACGCATCGGTTTGTCGGTCAGAGCGTCCTTTCCGAAGAAAGGAGGCGACGGGGGTAGAAGTTCTATGATACGCGCCTTGAGATTCTCGACGTTGAAGTTCTGCATGGCGCTTACGGGGAAAATCTCGGCGTTGGGAAGACGCTTCTTCCAGGCATCGACGAGAGCTTCGAGTTCCTCATTGTTCTTTAGAAGGTCTACCTTGTTGATGACGAGCAGTACCGGTACTGTCTCCTTGGCCACGCGGTCGAGGAAATCCTTATGTTTCTCCGGGTCTTCCACCACATCTGTGACGTAGAGAAGGATATCGGCATCGGTCAGAGCGCCCTCGGAGAATTCAAGCATAGACTCCTGAAGTTTGTATTTAGGCTTCAGCACACCGGGGGTGTCGCTGAATACAATCTGGTATTCAGGAGTGTTGACTATACCCGTGATACGGTGACGTGTGGTCTGCGCCTTTGAAGTAATGATCGATATGCGTTCGCCGACAAGGTCATTCATAAGAGTTGACTTACCTACGTTGGGGTTACCGACGATGTTGACGAAACCTGCACGGTGAGGACCGTTGTATTCGGGTGCGGAAGCGGCAGCGTTCTCCGCTTCGGTGTTGATTTTGATTTCTTCCATAATTTTATATTTGTGTTTTTCAGTTGATTATTAATTTAAAATATTGAATTTCGAATTAAAGCGGCTTGTCCGCTCTCTTAAGACTCAAGACTTAAGACTTAAGACTCATCATAAGACTTAAGACTCAAAACTCCGTGAAGGAGAAAGGGAGAAGACTTGATATTGAGGGGAATACATAGGTGGCGTCGGCTCCGAACAGTATCACTTCGATCGGCCCGTAGAGATGCTCGTATTCGAGGAGTGACTGACGGCATGCGCCGCATGGAGAAATTGGCCGGGCCTGGAAGGCAGCCTTATCTTCCTCTCCTTTGGGCATCTCACACACGTTGCGTGCTGCAATGGCTATCTTCTTCATGGCCATTCCGGGATGCAGTGCCGAAGCCTGCCAGCAGGCGTTGCGTTCGGCACATATACCCGACGGATAGGCTGCGTTTTCCTGATTGGATCCGATTACTATGCTGCCGTCGGCCATGCGTATGGCCGCGCCTACGTGGAAGCGGGAATAGGGGGCGTAGCTGCGGTAGGTCATCTCCTTAGCCCGGGCTATGAGCTCACGGTCTTCTGCTGAGAGTTCCTCCGGCTCTACTGCCTTATATGTTATTTCTATCTTCTTTTCCTTCATGGTATGAATGTTTATATGATCACGCGCGTCAGATTGGTAGGGACGCACGGCTCGTGCGGCCGCGCGCGTCGGATTCCGGTAGCCTCAAATCTTAAGACTGAAGACTCAAGACTGAAGACTTACTTATAATATTAACAAATTTTTTGCAAATAGGTAAGGTTAACAATTGCAAAAATGAAAAAAAACTATTACCTTTGCAGTCCGAAACGTTTTACGACACACGTTTTACGTAGTGCGTTATGCGTTTTTAAGGAGTACTCAAGACTTAAGACTCAAGACTTAAGACTGCCTCTGTAGTTCAACGGATAGAATAGAAGTTTCCTAAACTTTAGATAGGGGTTCGATTCCCCTCGGAGGTACAAAAATGACGTCACTGAGATCCGAATCCTTAAAGGTGAAGTCTATGTTGGGAGCATTGAACGCATAGGCGTTACCCTTCTGAAAAAATACTATTCCAAATATTCTCCCGAGGGAAGAGTGCCATCCGGCGCTCTTCTTTATTTATACAGGTTAAGGCTTTACGATATGAAATTAAGAAAACATAGACTATTCCTAAAAAGTGGTAAAATTACCAATTTTTAGGAATACCGAAAGCCATCCGACTCGTCTTTGCAAATCTAAATGTGGCTGAATGTAGGATAAGAAGTCCTCATTCAGCCACATTAAAAAAAGGGTGTGTCAAAATGACACACCCTCATATCTCTTACGTATTTCATTAGACTTCCTTATGAAAAGTATGTCTTTACTGCGGACGGCCGGCAGCCCAGTCGGGGGTCTGCACTACGCCGAAGCCCGCGTTGATCTCATCTTCGGGAATCGGGAAGATGACATTGCTCAGGTCGACATCCTTGAATGTAAAGTCGATGTTGGGAGCGTTGAACGCGTATGCATTGCCCTTCACTCCCCAGCGGCGTATGTCGAAGAGACGGTGGCCCTCCTGGAAGAGCTCACGTGCGCTTTCATCACGGAGGAACGAGAGCAGATCTTCTTTAGCAGCGGGAAGATCCTCAACCTTGGTGATGTCGAGGTTACGTTTTGCGACTACAAGAAGCGCCTTCTTGGCGGCGTCAAGATCAGGGCTGGCTTTCCTTAGGTTGCTTTCTGCCTGAATGAGGAACATCTCGGGAGCGTTGATAAGATAATTAGTCGCGTAGGCGGGATTGCCCATTCCGAAGCAGGCAAACTTACCGCCTCCAAATTCCGGCACTTCGGGAGTCGTGTTGTCTGCGAAAATCATGATGGCGTTACGCACGTCATTCTCACCGAGTTTGGAAAGTAGCCACGGGCTCGGACTATAGTCATAGGTCGAGAATAGCGTTCCGCATGAATTGGCGCTCCAGTTATCCTGAGTGGTTATTGCCAATGCAAACATAGACTCTGTATTGCTTGAGCCATAGTTGTAGAGTGCCCTGTAGCCTTCGGGAGTATAGGTAAGTGTTTCGATTCCTGACTCATCTATGGCTTTCTGCGCATATGAATTAGCCTCATCATAATTCTCCATATAGAGGTTTATGCGGGCGGCCAGTCCATAGGCGGCCGCGAGGTTGAAATAGAAGAGACTTCCGCGGTCACCGTTGGCCTCAAATATACTGATGGCGTTCTTGATGTCGCTTAGGATTGCCGAATAGGTTTCGCCTACAGTACTTCTCTTGACTTCTGCAAATGCCTCGATAGGCTCGTCGACTACAACCAGACCGAGATCATTGCTGAAGTCTTTGCCGTCGACTTTCACCTGATGGCAGAACACGTTTGCCATCACGAAATTCGAGTATGCACGGAGCGCGTATGCCTCTGCGGTATAGATGTTGAGTTCCTGCAGGTCTTCACCCGAAACTGACTCCTGAAGAGACTTTGACGCTTTTATTACGCGGGCTGAGTTATCTACCACCTTATACCCATATTCCCAGATATAGGAAGAGCTGATTCCGGTGCTCTGATAGGTAAACTGATAGATATCGTCCTGGTGACTTGTCTGGCCATTCCAGTACACGATGTCGGAGGCGAGATCGCCGATGACAGTACCGTAGTTTCCGGCGAAATAATACCGGAAGAATTGATAATATGTTCCGTTGAGGGCATTGCCGACGTTGGCCACGCTGTTGAGGGCGGTATTGACATCGACACCGTTAGACATTTCAGTCTTCAGGAACTCTGTGCCGCAACTGCTGAGAGAGCCGGCGATCAGAAGCGTACCCAGTGATTTGAATATGATATTTTTCATTTCCATAAAATCTATAAAAAGTTATGATGTCTTATCAGAATACGACCTGTACGCCGCCGGAGAACGAGAAGACAGCAGGATACTGCCATGCGATCACACCTGATGAATAAGTCTCGGGATTGTAACCAATGAAATCGCTTGCGGTCCAGGTATGCACATTGTCCATATTGATATAGAAGCGCACCTTATCCATGAATGCCTTTCTTGTAAGCTTCTGCGGAAGTGTGTAGCCTACAGTGATGTTGCTGAGTCGAAGGAAATTGCCGCTCATGAGGAATCGGGTTGACTGTTGCGAGGAACTGAAGTTGGGGTCGCCGTAGATATACTGCGGATATTTCGCACTCTTGTTTTCAGGTGTCCATGATTCGAGAGCAACACATTCAAGCGGAGTTCTGAAAGCCATGCCCCAGCCGGTAAAGTTATGACCTGAGTCATAGACCTTACCTCCCGTTCGATAGTTGAATGTCAGAGAGACGTCAAAACCATATCCGTCGGCATTCAATCCGAAAGCTCCGACAAACTTAGGTTCCGCACTGCCTACATATCTCTTGGCGGCCGCCTGCCAGCTGTCCGTGGTCTCGTCACCTTCCTCGTTGAGGTAATAGAGGGCTTTACCGGTCTCTGCGTCAACGCCAGCGTATTCCTTCATCTTGAACTGGCGGTAGGGGCGTCCTTCTTCTATGATAGTATAGGAATTTTCAATACTGCCGTTGGCAAGCTTGATAACCTTGTTTTTATTGAATGTAAGGTTGCCGAAGAGGCTGACGCTCATATCCTTGTTTGCGAACACCACGCCACGGAGACCAAGCTCTACGCCGCGGTTGCGGATCTTACCGATATTCTGCCATGTGACGTCCATACCGGTCGTAAATGAAAGCGGCACCTGATAAAGAGCATCGGAAGTGTCCTCGTTGTAGTAATCGAATGTAACGTTCAGGCGATTCCAGAGATTGAGGTCAAAGCCTACGTCAAACTTTCTTGACGTCTCCCAGGTGAGGTCTGGATTTTCGATGCCGGCCGGCACCATACCGGGAGTCTGGTTGTAGTTGTAGCCGGCCTCGTAGAATCCTCTCGCCGCGTAAAGGGAGGGTAGCGACTGGTTGCCGACCGTACCGTAGGTAATGCGGATATCGGCGTTCTTGACGACATTCTGGTCTTTCATGAACGCTTCCTGACCGAGACGCCATTTAGCGCCTACCGACCAGAAGTTACCCCAGCGCTTATTGCGGCCGAACACAGAGCTGCCATCGCGGCGGAACGATGCCGATAGGTAGTAGCGGCTGTCGTATGAATAATTTGCGCTTCCGAAGTATGAGGCAAGACGGGAAGATGACTCATAATACTCAGATCCGTTGTCTGCTCCGGCCGTCGCCATGTTGCGCATACCGTCGCCGGCAAACGGGAAGTCATATTTCGAATAGTATTCGTAGCGATACTCATAACGCTGCATCTCCTGTGCTATCATCACGTCGAAGACATTCTTCTCATTGAAGGTATAGTTCCAGCCGATGAGGTTGGTCCAGGTAAGGGTGCTTGTGTTGGAGTTGTACTGCTGGCCGAGACCATTGTAGTCCATACCCTGTGGATTGTAGATTGCACTCCAGTAATCGTACTGGCGCTGACTCATTACGTTCACACCGAAATTGGTCTTTACGTAGATTCCATAAGGCAGATTCAGCTGAAGCCAGGGATTGGCGTTGATGGTCTGGTTGGTCACCTGGCTCAGGTCACCTAACTTAGGATCCTGAAGAGCAAGGGGATTGTAGCCCGTCGCTCCCAGATTGTATTCCTTACCGTCATCCATATATACGGGATCGAACGGAGTCATTGATGACATAGCCGCAGTCACGGGAGCTGACATGCTGCCCGCTGTCGACTGGGAGAACGAGTTATTCTTGTTGTAGGAGTACTGGGCGTTGATACCGCCCGACAGCCACTGATACTTGGTGTCGAGATTCACTCGGCCTGAATAACGCTGGTTGTCGGAACCGACGATGATGCCTTCTGTGTCAAGATATCCGAGAGAGAAATAGTAGTGGGTATCGCCCGTCGCACCCGCCACGGAAGCGTTGTATTCCTGATAGTAGGCGTTGCGGGAGATGACGTCCATCCAGTCGGTATCAGTCACGCCGTCCCATTCAAAATATGCATCTTTGAGAAATGCATAGGCACTGTCATAATCATAGTAAGCCGGGCGGGCCACCGCAAGACCTCTGGCAAAGAGTTCCAATGATTGTTTTGCATTGGCAAACTTCATGTTGTTGTTGGCGACTTTGGAGAAGCCCTGCTTCACGTCGAGAGTTACGTTGAGCTTCCCAGCCTTACCCTTCTTGGTATTGACTATGATCACGCCGTTGGCGGCGCGAGAACCGTAGATAGCTGTGGCCGATGCATCCTTGAGGACTGTAATGGATTCTATGTCGTTGGGATTGTAGGCGGCCATCGGGTCGAAGTAGTTGTTGGAAGTAGAAGACATTCCGTCATAATCCGAGTTTACCGGCATACCGTCGATCACATATAAAGGCTGGCTGCTGCTTGAGAGAGAGCCCATACCGCGGATATAGATCGATCCGTACTGGCCTGGCATGGAAGTCGAGTTGTTGTACTGTATACCGGTCACATTTCCTTCGAGCGACTTCACGAAGTTGGCGTCGTTCTTGCGTTCCACAATGTCGCCGTCCATTATTGAAGCTGCACCTGTAAAGGCTGCACGGGTTGTGGTGCCGTAACCTACCACTACGACCTCGTCAAGGTTGTTGGTAGAGTTCCAGAGTTTAATCACGAGATTGTCTGCGATAGCGACTTCCTCAGTCACCATACCGATGTAGGAGACTACGATAGTCCCGGCTGTTGAGGGCACATCCTTAAGCTGGAAGTTACCGTCAAGATCTGTTGCCGTACCGAGAGAAGTTCCCTTCACAAGTACTGACGCGCCGATAATGGGCTGGTTGTCTTCACCCGAAATGACCTGTCCGGAGATCGTACGTTGGCCGAGTGCCGACATCACCATGACCGTCATTACCGCCATAAGTGATAGCAATCTTTTCATCTTAGATAAATTTAGTAAAACTATATGGTTTAGTTTTACGCTATCGGAAGATGCATAGCTGAATCGTATGGCATTCATCGTTATCGCTCATTATAT
>JAIECF010000011.1 GCA_029068655.1 Muribaculaceae bacterium
TGATCCCGGCAAGGATCCAAATGACGATGACCCGAACGACGATAATCCGGGTACTGAGATGAAAGGCCCGAAGGTCATCCCTACAGCTCCAGGACTGAAATTGGGTGAGGCGTACACTCTGATCGATTCTGAAACTACACCTGTTTCATTTAAAGTTACAAGCGAAACCGGTATCACAGAATTTAAGATTGTCATCGAGTCTAATAGCCTGACCCCTGAGGAACTTCAAGGAGTCGGACTCTCGGCTAACCTTGACCTCATAAATCCCGGAGATCTTGAAGGTGCTCTCAACGGGCTTGGGTTCAAGACAGGAAACGATGTTGCAGGACAGAAAGAATGTTCATTCGATATCTCTCAATTCGTGCCTATGCTTCAGGTTTTGGGTGCAGGAGACCATAAATTCATCATCACCGTCAGTGATGCCGACGGCACAACCGAGGCAACTCTATGGCTAAAAGTCACAGACTAAAACCCAACTCATCTATCAAAATAATTGACAAAAATGAATAAACTTATTTCAAATATATTGAACGGAGTTGTGGTGCTCACCGCTGTCAATGGGCTCTGGAGCTGCTCCGCTGAGAATCCTTTCGACAGCGAGGGCGAGGGTACTATACGTCTTCACACCGTAGTGAATTCCATAACTACCCGCGCCGACGACGACCCATCAGCTTCAGACCCTATGCAGGAGTATAAGGATAAATGTATTGTCTACATCTCGGGCGAAAAAGGACTCATATATAAGAAAGTAGGTCTTCACAACGTTGATGAGACGATCACCTTGAAAACCGGACACTACGCCGCTGAGGCTTGGACCGGTGACTCAGTCGCTGCTTCTTTCGATAAAAAGTTCTTCAGAGGTTACCAATCTTTTGAAGTCACAAAAGGAAGCCAGCAGAATATTTCCCTCACGTGTAAAATTCAGAACGTGGTGGCATCCATCAACACTTCCACCATCGACCCCAACCTGATGAATGACGACTATTCCATCTCAATCAAGAATTCCCACGGTGAGATTGTATTCAATAAAGACAATGCTTCCTCTGAAAGAGCCTATTTCATGATGCCTAACGGCGATACCACTCTTGAATACACAATCTCCGGCACACGCCAGGATGGCAAGCCTTTCTCAAAGTCAGGATCTATCGACGGTGTGCAACGTGCCCATCATTATATCCTCAATTTTGAATACAATCCCGATGGTCAGAGCCAAAACAATACGGGGGCAGTGTTCCTACAGATCAAAATTAAGGATGAAGATATTTTTGACTCGCAAAATGTCATTGTGCATTCCCGCCCGACAATCACCGGTGTAGACTTCAATATAGATAAGCAACAAGTCTACTTGTCAGACGATGATATCCCCGAATCGTTAAATGTGCAAATTTGTGGCTTCAATGGCCTAAAAGAACTTGCCGTGACAAGTCCCTCGGCTTCCGAACTCGGCATTCCTACCGATTCAATCAATCTCTTCAACGCTGATAATGACCGCATTCAGCCTTACAAGAATGCAGGCCTCGTATGGACAGCCCCGGAATTTAAGGAATCCACCAAAGTGGCAACCGCATATATCACAATTCCAGAAAGTATGATCAAGCGTCTTTCTAAGACATCGGCCACAGAGCATGTGATCAGAATTACTGTCAAAGACGGTGACCCCGATCCAAAGACTCATTCTGCTGTCATAAGAATAGCAAGAAATGAGAGCACGATAAAAATGGAAGATCCGATTGTTTTAGATAAGGTAGACCAAACTACTGACTGCCTCAGCACGACTCCTTATAGCTTCACAATTCCTTTCACACTATCAGATGAAGTAGAAGGCACACCAGGCGTTGAATACAGCAAGGCCGATGAGGATAACTGGCTCTTCGTGCCGGCTATAACTCCTGCGAATGCTCATCGTAAATCCTATATGACAAGAGCCCAGCAGAAATACACAATCACGATCTCTGGTCTTGAACCAGGCACCGATTACAAATATCGTGCCGTCTGCGGTGACTTCCACAGCGACAATGTAATGACTTTCACTACAGAATCTAAGTTTGTGATACCGGATGCAAGTTTCGAAGATTGGTCTTCTTATCAGGCTTCGACAATGCTTGGTACTAAAACAGTCACTTTGCCGGGCAACACCGGCGATAAAGAGACTTCTTTCTGGGGTTCCGGAAATGAAGGTTCTGCTACAGCTAATCTGACGCTGACAGACAAATCAACAGACATGAAGCATAGCGGACAATATTCCGCACGTCTTGGATCTAACGCAGCTTTGGGCGTTATCGCTGCCGGTAATATCTTCACAGGTAAATATGTTAAGACCGACGGCACTAACGGTGTGCTTTCCGTAGGACGCCCATATAATGGTTCGCACCCCGCTAAGTTAAGGGTGTTCGCAAATTATCGTCCGGGTTCTGGCGTGACTATCAATGATAAAAACAAAGATTTCCTGCCAGCCAATTTCGCAGGAGGCAACGATCATGGCCAAATCTACGTGGCTCTCACCACTGAGGAGGTGGAAATCCGTACCAACCCAAGCAATCGTAAGCTGTTCGACTCCAACGATCCTGTTGTTCTCGCCTACGGACAGGTGACTTGGACCGGTAATTTCGGCCCCGACGGACAACTCCAGGAAATCGAGATTCCTTTGGAATATAATGATCGAGCTAAAAAAACGAAACCCACTCATCTCGTAATCGTCTGCTCTGCATCTAAATACGGTGACTACTTCAGCGGAAGCAAAACCTCTGTAATGTATCTAGACGACTTCGAACTCATCTATGAATAATACACATTACGTATAACACAAACGGCATCGGCTCTTCTCCGGTGCCGTTTCTTTTTATCATTAGCTCTTTTCCACCTCTTCCCTTTCTGACTTTTATGGTCAGATTGGCGCAAACTAATGATTTTTTCGACCAAAACTGCTGAAATCTTGGAATATTTTACTAATTTTGCACTTTAATTAGTGAGGCAAAAATGGCAAATGTCGAAATGCCAATACTCCTAAGACCATCAAACCCAAAATATGAAAAGATTCCACATATTGCTGATTCTCCTCGCATTCCTCCTGCCTGCAGGAACTATTACTGCTTTTGCTGAGGATGAGGAATTTTCACCCGACTTCGAATCGGTGGTCTTCGTCCCGAAAGGACAGTGGATCACCGGTCTTAGCGTATCCTACAGTCAGTCGAACCAGAAAGACTATCAGTTTCTGGTACTTCAGGGAGTGTCCGGAGACACTTACTCCTTTAAGATATCTCCGATGGTATTGTTCGCCTTTAAGAACGATGCGGCAGCAGGTGGAAAATTCGGTTACAACCGAAGCCTCACTAAACTTGAGAATGCAGAGATAGTACTCGACCCTGACATGAGCTTCAACGTCGACCACCTTTACCGTCTCTCTCACAGTTATTACGGCATGGGGGTGCTTAGAAACTATTTCTCACTCGGAACATCAAAGCGCTTCGGTCTCTTCACCGAAGTGCAGCTTGAAATGGGTGGTGGACAGGCAAAGCTTATGACCGGACTTGGAGAAGATCTCACCGGAAACTATGAACGCAACTTCAACCTCGGTATCGGCGTAGCACCGGGAATGTCAGTGTTCCTCAACAACTTCGCCGCTCTCGAGGTCAACGTAGGAGTGCTGGGATTTGACTACAACCATACCCGCACCATTACTGACCAGATATACGTAGCAAACAGAAACACTAAATCAGCCATCTTCCGTGTCAACCTCTTCTCCATCACATTCGGAGTGGCATTTTATCTATAGAAGCATGAATACAAGAGCCAAAACCATACTGACAATGACGGCATCCGCATTGACTATGTTCGCTCCCCTGGCCCTCTCGGCTTCGGAAGCGACGGCTCCTGCCCATGCCCAGTCAGACACGATCAATACTCAGCTGATGAAATCGGTCAACGAGCTGTCCAAAACAGCTTCCAACCTTTCTGAAGCGTTGCTTAAAATAATCAATACACAAGGTACGGTTTTAAGCCCTGCCTCCAACACTTCATCAGACTCTAAGGAAACAACCGCGGCCCCTACTTATACCGCTCCTCAGAGCAGTGTCATTGAATCTACCGACACAATTACAACGTTTTCGACTGATTCTAAGGGAAACAATATTTTCATATCAGACGAGACCGACATAATAGAGTCTGCATCCGACTCCGTATGGTTTCTCCCTGCTGAAAAGCAGAAAGGAGGAACTTATATATGGGTTCCGAACGAGAATATCATCGACGTAAAGGCTATCATAAACGGAGAGGCATCTGCTACTACCTCCCCGGATCAAAATCCCTCTGACAAAATAGACCTTAACGAGATGACATACTGGCGAGGAGATTCAATACCAATGGCGCTTTCCACCAAGCGGCTCGGACGCTTCGACAGGAAGCTCTACAATTGGCTAATCTATCCTAAAGGAGTCTGGCATATAAGCCTCACAGCAAACTACGGAGAACTGAGCACCGACGACTCAGAATTTCTGTCGCTTATTCAGGATGTCGACCTCAAAGGAAAGATCTATAGCGTAAAGCCATCGGTAAGCTACTTCCTGCGCAATAACCTTTGCGTCGGTATGCGCCTTGCATTCACGAAAGGAGATATGGCAATCAACTCCTTCAAGGTCGATATCGACGAAGACATGAGCTTTAACCTTCACGACATCAAGTATACTTCTGACTCCTACTCGGCAGCAGTATTTATCCAGCAGTATTTCGGGCTGAGCCGTAGAGGCCGCTTCGCCGTATTCAACGAGGCGGAAGTTTCGGTCGGGACCGGAAGCTCGCATTTCATACGTCCATTCGACGGAGATTTACGCGACACGAGGACCAAAACTCAAAGTTTCAATATAAATTATTCCCCCGGTGTCAGCATAATGATGATGAAGAACGCAGCCTTCAACCTCTCTTTCGGTATCTTCGGCTTTCACCTCAAGAATGAAAAGCAATGGGAAAACGGAGAGGAATCCGGAAGCCGGTTTACGAGTGGTATTAACTTCCGCTTCAACCTCTTCAACATCAACTTCGGAGTATCAATCATTATATGAGAAACACATGAAAACACCTACATTCAACTCTATACTCCTGTTATCTTTGATGTGTGCCGTAAGCTGCATACACAACGACCTCCCCTACCCCAAGCTACCGCAGAACATTCTCGTGATTGCAGCGGCCGGTCAATCCGCACCTGCCAGAATAGATTCTACCGACTATACCGTCAAACTATATCTCAATGAAGAAACAGATATCCAGGCGGTGCGCTTCTCAGAATTTAGGTATTCTCCCGACGCTACATGCGACAAAAACCTGCTCGATGGAACATGGGACCTCTCTGTGCCTATCACAGTGACCTTAACATTATATCAGAGTTATCAGTGGATGATTTCTGCGGAGCAGAACATAGAACGCTATTTCACCGTTGCCGGACAGATAGGAGAAACAGTTATCGATGCCGTAGGTCGACGTATCATCGTCAGCGTGCCTGAAAAGGCCAACCTCTCAAAAGTTGAGGTGACGTCAATTAAACTCGGTCCTAAAGACATCACTACGCTCGTCCCGGCAGTGCCCGAAGGGTCTTTCATCGACCTTACCTCTCCTTTGCGTATAGATGTCAACGTCTGGGGACGCACCGAAGACTGGACCATATATGCCCAGAGGACCGAGCAGGCTGTCACCACTACTGCCGTAGACCCCTGGAGCATGGTGGTCTGGGCATATGGAGAAGGACCGGCAGACGCAGACAACTATTTCGAATATCAGGAACAGGGTACTTCTGATTGGATACGTGTGCCTGACGCCGACATTACCCGCAAGGAGGGAGCGTTCAGCTGCTGCATAAAGCATTTGAAACCCCTTGCATCATATACCGTGCGAGCATGCAGCGGCGACAATAAGGGTAATGAAATCGCTGTAACCACCCAGGCAACCGAAACACTCCCTGACGGAGATTTTGAGAATTGGTGGCTCAACGGCAAGATCTGGTGTCCATGGGCCGAAGGGGGCACTCAGTTCTGGGATACCGGCAACACAGGTGCAGCCACTCTTGGAGAAAGCAACGTGCAGCCCTCAGATTATGTCCCGGAGGGACTAACCGGAAAATCAGCCGAACTCAAAACCGAATTTAAGGGTCTCTTCGGAATAGGCAAGCTGGCTGCCGGATCAATCTATACAGGTTCGTACAAGAAGACCGACGGCACAAACGGCATCCTTGACTTTGGGCGCCCATGGACCGTAAGGCCAACCAGACTGAAGGGATATTATCAGTACAAAAACGGAGATATCGACTACTCCAGTAAAGAAATGGAATACCTCAAGGGTCGCCCTGACACTTGCTCCATCTACATCGCTATGACGGACTGGACCACTCCATACGAGATACGTACCAATCCCAACAACCGTCAGCTATTCGACAAGAACGCGAGCTATGTGATCGGATACGGCCAGCTTGAAAGAGGTACTTCTATGGATAGCTATGAGGAATTCGAGATAGAGCTTGAATATAGAAGCACTTCCCTAATCCCCACTTACATAATGATAACCTGTGCGTCATCTAAATATGGCGACTACTTCACGGGTTCTACATCATCGGTGCTCTATGTCGACCAGCTGTCGCTCGACTACGACTACTGATCCCGCGGTGCTATTGAGGCTTATTCAATAATAAGACACGCCGCCCCTGAAGGAGGTATTCAAGGCACTTTATTACCGGTATTCTTTTAGTTTCGTTAAACTTTTATCCTTACTAAAGCGTCTAAGTTAAAAGTTAAACTCCTTCAAAAACGAAAATTATGAAAAAGACAAATTATTTCAAGATGGCGCTCGCTGCCATAGCACTCTCCTGCTCTACCGCTGTTTTCGCGGATCCTACTCCCTCACCCGACCTTAAAGATATCCTTGGAGGTGCCGGCGGCGCTTTAGGCAACATTGTTGAAGGAGTTTTCACCAAGACCGATCTTACAGTTGAGGACATTGCCGGAGAATGGACATCCACCGGATCTGCTGTAACTTTCCAGAGCGACAACTTCCTCAAGAAGGCAGGTGGCGCAGCAGCTGCCGGTGCGGTTGAGAACAAACTTGACGAATACTATAAGAAATTCGGGCTTACAGGTGCTGTTCTCACAGTGGAAAAAGACGGAGCCTTTACACTTACCATAAAGAAACTTCCCATTAAAGGGACACTTGAGGTGAAAAGCAAGGGGGTTTTCAAGTTCAATTTCAATGCCGGAGGCATTGTGAAGCTCGGAAGCATGGACGCTTATGTTGAAAAATCGCCAACAGGAATCAACGTCATGTTTGATGCCGATAAGATTAAGAAAATCATGACTTTGGCCGCTTCTATCAGCGGAAGCAAGATGGTATCTACAGCCGACAAACTTCTTAAAGAATATGACGGCATCTGCATAGGATTTAAAATGAAAGGACAATCGGCGGCATCCGAAGGCTCCGCAACAGGCAACTCGGCTGCCGATGCCGCAGTAGATGCACTTAAAGGTCTTTTCGGCAAATAATACCTAATACCTTATTCTCTCCTCAAAAAAGAAACCAAATAATCCCAAAAACCAAATATGTTCTCAGGAATAGTAGAAGAAGCGGCCGAAGTGGTACGCATTGAAAAAGAAGGCTCCAACGTCAACATAACGATGAAGTGCTCATTCGTAGATGAGCTGAAGATTGACCAGTCTGTTGCCCACAACGGAGTGTGTCTCACTGTAGTAAGCATCAATCCTGATGACACATATACTGTCACTGCCGTGCAGGAGACTCTTGATCGTTCGAATCTGGGAGACCTAAAGCCGGGCTCTCTGGTAAACCTTGAACGCTCCATGAAGATGAATGGTCGCCTTGACGGGCATATAGTTCAGGGGCATGTCGACACGACAGCTCTATGCACCGATGTTGAACCGCTCGACGGAAGCTGGTACTATACGTTCCGCTACGCCTTTCAACCCAAACTCGCGACAAGAGGCTATGTAACAGTTGATAAAGGTTCTATCACCGTCAATGGTGTTTCCCTGACAGTCTGCGATCCTGAAGCAGACAGTTTCCGTGTGGCCATCATACCTTACACTCACGATCACACCAATTTCAAGGAGATTGAGCCCGGAACAAAGGTTAATCTTGAATTTGATATAATAGGCAAATATATCGCCCGTATTTCAGCCCTCTCCTGAATGAGGCGCTTCATCGGTTCCCCTCGGCACAGTGTCGAGGACTAAATGCGAATTTCCATATCCATCAAACCAGACAAACACATGAAAACGATAAATCTTCCACCCGATAACTCAGCTGCTCCTCCCGGAAGGCAGAGTCACCAGGCGCGTATATTCACACTCCTCGGAGGAAACGGCAGTGGCAAGTCGCTTTTCATGAATGAGATCGCCCGTCTCAATGCGGAAGACGCCTATCCGGTTTCGGCCGTCACAGGCGGTATACCGGGGCGTGTCACCGGCACGTTGTCTCAACTTATGGCCGCACTTTCTCTCGAAGAGGAGAAAGTGCGGTTTAACTCTCTTAGGTCTATATGGGAAGAGACTTTCCCCGGCAATAAGATAGATATCGTAGATGGAAAGGCAAGGATCAGAAACAGATCGGGAAAAGACTCTATCGGCATCAGATCTCTGAGCCGGGGAGAGAAAGCCGCACTATATTACGTAGCCTCGGCTCTGCTTGCTCCCCCAAAAGCTCTGATTCTCGTCGATTCCCCCACCTTGTTTCTTCATCCTACAGCTGTCGGCATACTCTGGGACCGTATTGAACGATCAAGGAATGACTGCCGATTCGTCTACGACACATATGACGCTAACTTTACCGCCGGACAGACCCGACGCACCGCTATATGGATAAAGGACTACAATGCCGCCAACCACACCTGGCGGTATCAGATCATAGCCGACGGTGAGTTGCCCGATGAAGTGTTCCTGCAAATGATGGGAAGCCGTCGCCCCATTCTATTTACGGAAGGCGATACCTCTCACAGCATCGACATGAGGCTCTACAGTGTAGTATTCCCTGAATTTACGGTAAAACCACTAGGAAGCTGTGACAAGGTGATAGAATCCACTCGCACCATGCAGTCGCTACGCACCATGCATCGAATCGAAAGCTATGGACTCGTCGACCGCGACCGCCGCAGCGAACAGGAGGTGGAGTATCTGCAAGCGAAACATATACTTGTGCCGGAAGTCGCTGAGATCGAGAATATTTTCCTCGCTCCCGGCGTAGTTGAGACTATGGCCGAGATCCGAAACCGCAATCCGAAGAAAGTGATCAAGGCAGTGCGACAGGAAGTGATGCGTAAGTTCGAGCAGATGCTTGAAAGCCAGGCTCTTCAGCATACTCGTCATCGTATGAAGCGCGACGTGGAGAGAAAGATTGACGCTCGGTTCACATGCATCACTGCTCTTGAGCTGCACATCAAGAGCCTCATTAAGAAACTTAAGCCGCGCGAGACCTACGACCAGCTCATCGCTGAATTCCGCAGAATGGTGCGTGGAGGTGATTATGAAGGAGTCCTCAGGGTTTTCAACCATAAACCCATATTCACAGGTAGCTGTGTGGCCGCAGCCCTCGGTTTTTCGAGCATTGACGAATATGTCACAGGAGTGATCGCAACCATGAAGCGCGGCGATATGCAGGCCGAACGCCTACGTCTTGAAATACGCAAGCTATTCTCCTGAAAGCGCAACAATACTACGCACCAAGACGTTTTATTATTAGATAACTAAATCCCACATATATGGCCCGCAAGAAGAAACAACTTGAAATCCTTCGCAACGACCCATGGCTCGAACCTTTTGAGGAAGCCATCAACGGTCGCCACGAAGACGTGATAAGAAAACTCAAGGAAATCACCGCCTCTACCGACGGTTCTCTTTCCGATTTTGCAAACGCATACGATTATTTTGGACTGCATCGCGAAAAAGACGGCTCATGGATATTCCGTGAATTCGCACCCAATGCAACATCTATACATCTGATCGGCACTTTCGACGACTGGAGGCTCAATGACGACTACAAGCTCACACGGGTGGGAAACAGCGGATCATGGGAATTAAAGCTTCCCGCCGACAGACTACATGACGGAGATCTTTACAAGATGTTCGTGACGTGGGACGGCGGACAGGGAGAACGAATCCCGGCTTACGCCACCAGAGTGGTGCAGGACGAGGTCACTAAGATATTCAGTGCCCAGGTATATGCTCCGGAGCATCCTTACGAGTTCAAAATCACAGATTTCACTCCCGATACAAAGCCTCTTTTGATATATGAATGCCACATCGGCATGGCTCAGCAGGAGGAAAAGGTCGGTTCCTACGAGGAATTCCGCACCAAGATCCTACCGCGCATCGCCGCCGACGGCTACAATGCAATCCAGATAATGGCTATCCAGGAACATCCTTACTACGGATCGTTTGGATATCACGTCAGCAGCTTCTATGCCGCTTCAAGCCGTTTCGGGACTCCTGACGACCTCAAGCATCTGATCGACGACGCACATGAACTGGGCATCGCCGTGATAATGGATATAGTCCACAGCCACGCGGTGAAGAACGAGGTGGAAGGTCTCGGGCGTCTTGACGGAAGCTACGACCTGTATTTCAACAAGGGAGACCGACGCGAACATCCTGCATGGGATTCCCTTCTGTTTGACTATGGAAAGAACTCAGTATTATATTTTCTTCTCAGCAACTGCAAATTCTGGCAAAAGGAATATCATTTCGATGGATTCCGCTTCGACGGTGTGACCTCGATGCTTTATTACGACCATGGTCTCGGAAAGGCCTTCGGGGGCTATCCAGATTACTATGACGGCAATCAGGACACCAACGCCATCGTCTATCTTACGCTTGCCAACCTCCTCATACACGAGGTCAATCCAAGCGCTATAACCATAGCCGAGGAAATGAGCGGAATGCCTGGACTCGCGGTGAAATTCAAGGACGGAGGGATCGGCTTTGACTATCGCATGGCTATGGGTATCCCCGACTATTGGATAAAGATGATTAAGGAGAAGAAAGACGAAGACTGGCATCCTACGTCGATATTCTGGGAACTTACCAACCGCCGTGCCGACGAAAAAACAATTTCCTATTGCGAGAGCCACGACCAGGCCCTTGTAGGCGATAAGACTATTATTTTCCGTCTCATCGATAAGGAGATGTACTGGCATATGATGGATGGTGACAATGATTTCACCGTTGAGCGGGGAATGGCTCTCCACAAGATGATACGCCTCGTAACCATAGCAAGCATAAACGGTGGATATCTCAACTTCATGGGCAATGAGTTCGGACATCCGGAATGGATAGACTTCCCCCGTGAAGGCAATAGCTGGAGTCATAAATATGCACGCCGCCAGTGGGATCTCGTAGACCGCGAAGACCTGAAATACAAGTATCTCAACCGTTTCGACAACGCTATGGTCGGATTAGTGGAGAAACAGTATAACTTCCAGGCAAAACCGGTAGAGAAACTATGGGAAAAAGATGATGACCAGGTGCTTGCGTTCAAGCGAGGCGACCTCATATTCGTATTCAACTGGAGCCCGAACAAGTCTTTTCCCGACTATGGCTTCCTTGCTCCAGCCGGAGAATACGAGGTTGTGCTCGATTCCGATTCAAGGGAATTCGGAGGCAACAGTCTTGTAGATGACTCAGTTCATCACTTCACCACTCCTGACCCGCTGTATACACCGGCAGGCAAAGGATGGCTGAAGATGTATATTCCGGCACGCACTGCACAGGTGCTCCGCATGGTAAAGCCCCGCCCGGGACGCCGCCCCGCCTCGGCAGCTGATACTTCGGCTCTGAAAGCAGAGCATGAAGTCAAGGCCACCTCAAAGGCCACTGCCAAAGCGGCATCAAAGACAGTTGTCAAAGACAAGGCTAAAAAGAATACATCTAAAAAGAAATGAAGAAGATAACTATCGCAATCGACGGTTTCAGTTCGAGCGGCAAGAGCACTATGGCGAAGCAGCTCGCCAAGAAAATCGGATATGTATATGTTGACAGTGGCGCGATGTATCGCGCCACTACACTCTATGCCTTGCGCCATGGGATGACGTCGAAAGACTCCGGGGTCGACACTACATCGTTGATAGCCGCCCTTCCTGATATTCACATCTCGTTCATTATCGCTCCCGATGAGACACAGCATACTCTACTCAATGGAGAGGACGTGGAGAAGGAAATACGCGGCATGGAGGTAAGCGGATGGGTCAGTCCCGTAGCCGTAATTCCTGAGGTCAGACATTATCTCGTTGAGCTACAACAACAATATGGTAAAGATAAAGGAATCGTAATGGATGGGCGCGACATTGGCACCACCGTATTTCCTGACGCCGAGATGAAGGTGTTCGTGCAGGCAAGCCCGGAGGTAAGGGCTAAACGCCGTTTCGACGAACTTATAGAAAAGGGAACGCCCTCCGATTTTGAGGCTGTGCTGGCTAACATCAAGGAACGAGACCATATCGACACTACCCGCAAGGAATCTCCCCTTCGCAAGGCAGAAGACGCATTTGTACTCGACAATGACCGGATGTCGCGCGATGAGCAGATGGAAGTACTCTTAAAGCTTTTTGAGGAGAAGACCCGTGGCTAAGATAGAGATCGACAACGGAAGTGGATTCTGCTTTGGAGTGACCACGGCTATCTCAAAGGCAGAAGAGGAACTCGAACGTACAGGCGTACTCTATTGCCTCGGCGATATAGTCCACAATGCCGGCGAAGTGGAACGGCTTCGCAAGAAAGGGCTAATAACAGTCGATCATGATGAATTCGCGCAACTTCACGATGTAAAGGTGCTTCTTAGAGCCCATGGCGAGCCTCCCTCCACTTATGAGACAGCACGCCGTAACGGCATCGAGATAATAGACGCCACGTGCCCTGTCGTGCTCCAGCTTCAGAAGCGCATAAAGAACGCATACTCACGGTCGGCGTCGCCTGACAGGTCTGTCGGGAACGCTCCTCTGATCATAATATACGGAAAACCGGGACATGCTGAAGTAAACGGACTTGTTGGTCAGACGAAAGGCTCAGCAGTCGTGATCCAGGACAAAGCGGATCTTGATAATCTTGATCTCGACCGCGACATATGGCTATACTCGCAGACCACGAAATCGATTGAGGGCTTTCAGGATATAGTGGCAGAGATAAAGTCAAGGAAAACCAAAGGATCATTCCAGTGGTTTGACACTATCTGCAGACAGGTAGCCAACCGTATGCCTCGCATGAGGGATTTTGCAGCCGGACATGATGTGATCCTCTTCGTGTCCGGTGCCAAGAGCAGCAACGGCAGGGTCCTTTACGCCCAGTGTAAGGAGGTCAACCCAAAGACATACCTGATCACCGACGAGACTGAACTGGATCCGACCTGGATCAAGGGAGCATCAAGCATAGGGATATGCGGAGCTACATCCACACCACGCTGGCTGATGCAGAAGGTTGCGGAGGCTTGTGCTGAAGATCAAGCTAATGATACCGAAGAGTGACGAATATTGGATGCGGCTTGCACTCGACGAGGCTGAGCTGGCATTAGCTGAAGATGAAGTGCCGGTAGGCGCTGTCGTGGTGTGCAATGATCGCATAATAGGTAGGGGACACAATCAGACGGAGCGACTCACCGATGTCACTGCGCACGCGGAAATGATAGCCATAACAGCAGCTCAGGAGAATCTCGGAGGCCGTGTTTTGCCTGAGTGCACGCTTTACGTGACGGTAGAGCCGTGCTATATGTGTGCCGGGGCTATTGGCTGGGCTCGCTTCGGGAGAGTCGTCTGGGGTGCAGACGATAACAAGCGTGGGTTCCGTTCTTTCTACGGCGGGAAGTCCCCTCTTCATCCCAAGACCCTGGTGTCTAACGGCATACTTGCCGAGGAATGCGCCTCCCTCATGCGCTCTTTCTTCAGGAAGAAACGATAAATTTGAATTAGCGTTAAGTCCAATCAGTAAAAAAGTATCATACAACTCATACCATCATAGACTGACTTTATTCAGAGAAGCCTGCCGGCTTCTCTTTTTTGTATCATATCATATACCTTTTTTTCCCTTCTTTATCAGGCACTCATGGACCTTAATCTATACCTGTTACAAAAAACTCAAGCCTGTTACAAAAATATTTCATATTTCTTACAAAAAAATTTCTTAAAATGATTTTTTTTTGTTAACTTTGCATTGTAGAAAATCAATCATTCGATTGGCGTTCTGATTACCTTACTTATTAATCTCTCTATTCATACACAAATATGAACGCAAAACCATGGATAGAGGCCATGCGCCTCCGAACGTTGCCCGTGAGCATCGCAGGTGTGCTCGCCGGGTGTGCCGTGGCACTTTCATACAATAACTTCCAATGGCTTCCAGCCCTTATATGTTTGGTTTTCGCACTTGCAGCTCAGATCGTAAGTAACTTCGCAAATGAATATTTCGACTATAAGAACGGTATCGACCGCAAAGGTCGTCAGGGATTCCGTCGCGGTGTGACAGAAGGCGACATTAAGCCTGAAACCATGAAGAAGGTCATGATCGCACTGATGGCAGCCGATTGTCTCCTTGGTCTGACACTGCTGCATTGGGGTGGTCTATGGATCATAGCGGTAGGAGTGCTTATTGCTGTCTCTGCCTTTGCTTACAGCGCCGGGCCATGGCCTCTTTCCCATCATGGACTTGGCGATGAAGCTGTGTTGGTATTTTACGGTATAGTACCGGTAATGCTGACGGCCTATCTGCAGTGTGGAGACTGGACAGGAGGATCCATGGCGCAGGTTCTCGGCGAAATGTGGAGAATGTCGCTGATTGTTTCTTTGGGCGTAGGATTACTTGGAGTAAACGTTCTTACTGTCAATAATGTACGCGACTGTCATGATGACGAGCATGTAGGCAAGCGAACAAAAGCGGTAATATTCGGACCGAAGGCTATGAAGGTGGTATATATTATATGTGCTTATCTTGGACTGGGGCTGATCTGGTATGGTGTACATGATGCCCTTAACTCTTGGGGATGGGCCGGATACGCGGCAATCGGAATATGGATGATCCCCGTAATTATAGCACTTTTTAAATTTAATGGTTTCCGTCTTAATAAGGTGCTCCGTTTTACGGCTTTTCTGATGCTCGCAGCCATTATATGGACCATACTCGACATCCTGATGAATCAGGACTCCCTCCATTCTGTACTCGCCCACATCTCCTGATATCCATTGCCCGATATTGAAATCATATAACCGACATAGAGCTCTACGCCGCATTTGGCAATACAGCTCGTAAACGAATAAGGGATAACGCTTTGAGGCATTATCCCTTTATTCCTTTTTTATCACCGCTCCTATTGGAGGAGCAGAGATCACTTGCTTGCGATATGGTCGGAAACAGTCAGTGAGTAGCGACCTTTGGCACGGCGACGGGCAAGTACCTTACGGCCGTCGGCAGTAGCCATTCTTTCACGGAAGCCGTGCTTGTTGATTCTTCTGCGGTTGGAAGGCTGGAATGTTCTTTTCAT
>JAIECF010000110.1 GCA_029068655.1 Muribaculaceae bacterium
TACTTATGGTATTGAAAAGTGTGATAAATCATATAATATATTGAGATAATGCTCTTTAGAAAGATAGAAAAGAGGATAGCGGAATATTTTGCTTCATATTCCGACAAGGTCTTGATTGTCACAGGGGCACGACAGATAGGCAAGTCATTTATAATTAGGCATTGCGCAGCTGAATTCTTTCAGAATGTAGTTGAGATAAACCTTATTGAGGATATAGAAGGAAATGGCATTTTCAAGGATGTCAAAAGTGTGGAGGATTTCTATCTGGCGTTGGCTGCCTTCACTACGTATCCTCTTGGAAATCGCTCGGATACCCTGGTTTTCCTTGATGAGATTCAGGAATATCCCCATCTTCTTACATTACTTAAGTTTTTAAGGGAGGACGGGCGCTACAGATATGTTGCAAGTGGCTCTCTTCTTGGCGTGACACTTAAAAGGTCTAATTCAATTCCACTCGGAAGTATTGACATCATGAAGATGTTCCCTCTCGATTTTGAGGAGTTCATGATCGCCAATAATGTGGGGGAACCGGTGATAGATCTGCTTCGTGACTGCTTCCGCCAATTGCGTACCATTCCGGAAGGTATTCATAATAAAGTAATGGATCTGTATAAAAGATATCTTCTGGTAGGTGGTCTGCCCGAGGCGGTAAACAAGTATCTCGAAACCCATGATTTAATTCGGGTCAGGGCTATCCAAGAGACAATATACGAACTTTATAGACTCGATTCAGCGAAATATGATAAGGCGCATTCCTTGAAGATAGGAAGACTATACAGTCTTATACCATCTAATATGGAGAATAAGAAGAAGCGTGTGGTGTATAAAGAAATAGAGAATGTTAGGGGTAAAAGGGCATCCGACTATGAGGAGGAAGTAGAATACCTCATAAGTTCGGGTACTGCTTTGGGGGTATGCGCCATATCCAATCCCAGATTTCCATTGACGGAAACCGAACGGAAGAACCTGATAAAGCTGTATTTCAATGATCCAGGGCTTCTTACAGCCGCATTATACCGAACGAACCCTGCTCCGGTATTGCTAACGGAGTGCGGCATAAATCTGGGATCGGTCTATGAGTGTGCTGTAGCGTGTCAGTTGGCTGCGAATGATAACGATCTCTTCTATTATGATAACCGTACGCATGGCGAAGTTGATTTCCTTTATGATGACTACGATTCATTGTCGGTGGTTCCGATCGAGGTGAAATCGGGAAAGGATTATAAAAGGCATGTTGCTATAAGTCGCTTTGTGTCAAATTCTGAGTATGGAATAAAGCAAGGATATGTGCTTTCCAATAGCCGGATAGTGGAAAGTAACGGTAGAATCCACTATGTGCCTGTCTACTTCTCGCTCTTCTTCGATAATCGTCTTGATAAAAACGGTCCGATTCTCATATGAGGCTTCCACCCTACCAATTAACCCTTGCGTCCCTACTCCCCTCTGCGGACTTTGCGAGATCCCCCCATCGAGTATTCTGCCAAGTCCATTCCGCTTTAAGAGTGCGCGCCAGAGCCCGTGGAACTTTGAGAGAGATGCTCCGAGGTGGAAACGAAGTGTTAAATTTGAAAATTTTTGAAAAAATTGGGATTTTTTTTGGAATTTTTGTGAAGATTCCTTAATTTTGCGTGCTAAACCTATCGAAGTAAGTCTAAGATCAGTAGTTAACCTATTAAAAATCGTAACTTTCTGACAGCTCCAGCTTAGGATCGACAGAAGCGAAATTATTGAAAATAAACATCATAAAATGTATTATGACCAAAATTAAACTAACATCGAAACGAGAAAAAGGCGGATCCTTCCTTCGGAAGACATTCCTGACCTTGATCGCCATGTTATTGGCGATTCCCGCGTTCGCGCAGAACATCGACGTATCCGGTACGGTGCTCGACGATCAAGGCGAACCACTCATCGGCGTTACAGTCATGGTGGAAGGAACTTCCAACGGTACTGCAACCGATTTTGACGGCAATTATGATCTAAAGAACGTGCCCTCCAAAGGTAAACTCGTCTTCTCCTACATCGGCTACGCCCAGCAGACTATCGAGGTCAAGGGTCGTACTCGCATCGACGTCAAGATGAGTGAGGATTCCAAAGCCCTCGATGAGCTCGTGGTAGTCGGTTACGGCCAGATGAAGAAATCCGACCTTACAGGTTCTGTTTCGACCGTAAATACAGAACAGCTTAATGCTAAAGGTTCAGCTTCAATTCTTGAAAGTCTTCAAGGTTCGGTTCCTGGTGTGAGCATTACTAAGCAATCCGGTCGTACTAACGGCGGTATAGAGATTGAAATTCGTGGAAAGTCATCCATCAATTCAAGTGTGACTCCTCTCTATGTGGTAGATGGTGTTCAGACAAGTGATATATCTTTCCTGAATCCTCAGGATATTGAACGTATCGACATTCTTAAGGATGCGTCTTCTACTGCCATATATGGATCTCGTGCTACTGCAGGTGTTGTTATCGTGACAACTAAGAGCGGAGCGAATGTCAATAAAGGTACCAAGGCTACTATTTCATACGATGGTTACTATGGTATAAGTCATGCGACCCGTATGCCAGATTTCATGAATGGTCAGCAGTGGTATCGTTATCGTTTCCAGAAATTTACTCAACCTATAGGCGGAGTGGATGCCTATCTGCCTCAGACTCAGTTTGGTATTCTTTCATCTTCAATGGGTTTAGGACAAGCGTTGCTTCAGGCGACTGAAGGTGATCTTGAGTCTCCGTATGTTATGAAGGAGATGCTTGCTAACGATGCTACTTACTATTGGCCCGGTCTTGTGACTCAAGACGGACACCAGCAGAACCACTATGTCTCAGTATCTGGAGCAAGCGAAAGCGTCAACTATCACTTTGGTCTCGGCTATGAGAATGTGCAGGGTCTCTATAAGGGGGATAGTAAAGGGACATACTCATTTAAAGGTAGTGTCGATGCTAAGCTAAATAAGGTGATAAGTGCTGGCTTCAACTTCAACATTGCTCAGATAAATAATTCTTACGCTGATGATAATGCTATTGCTCAAGCGTACAGAGTTAATCCCTTTATGATTCCTTTTGATGAAGATGGCAATACCAACCATTTCCCCGGGAATAAGACAACCTTAGGAACTAACGCCAATCAGTTCTCGGACTTTATCAATCCTTTGGATCGAATGAAGAATTCTACACATAAGCGTAAAACTTATAGGTTACTCGGCAACATCTATGCACAGTTCAATATAATTCAGGGGCTGACTTTTAAAACAACCATTTCTCCTACTTACACTGCATATCGTGATGGTGAATATGTAGGCTATACAAATCCCGCCACAGGTAAGACCTGGGTCGACGATGAAGTTAGAAATGCTACTGTCAAAAATAATACAGGATATGGATGGACTTGGGATAACGTATTGAATTTTACCCGGTCTTTCGGTGATCATTCTATTAATGCCACTGCGCTTTATTCTGCAGAGAAGAGTAATTCTGAAAACTATACTCAAACTGCTGTCAATCCTATAGAGTCTACTGCTTGGTGGAATATGGCGACTGGTACAAAAGGAGAAGCCACTGTCGCTTCTGGTTTCTCAGAATCTTCAATGCAGTCTGTGGCACTTCGTGCTAACTATTCTTGGAAGAATCGTTATATGATTACAGGTACTGTACGTTGGGATGGTTCTTCAAAGTTTGGGAAAGGTAATAAATGGGGATGTTTCCCATCAGCTGCTGTAGGATGGAATATTGCAGAAGAAGAATTCCTCCAGAAATGGTGGCTCAATAATCTCAAACTTCGTGCCAGCTATGGTGTGACAGGTAATAACCGTGGTATTGGGAATTATGCTACAGTCATTGGAGTTAATTCTTCAAGTTTCTATCCTTTTGGAGGTTCTTATGTTGATGGTTTCTATCCTTCAGGTATTGTTGATGAGAACATTACGTGGGAAACTTCTCATGAGATTAATATTGGTTTGGACTATGGATTCCTCAACAACAGGATTGTTGGTTCGTTGGAATGGTACAACAAGAAGTCAAAGAATCTTCTATATAATGTAGGTCTTCCTTTGGAGACGGGAGGCGCTACGATGACCACAAATGTGGGATCTGTAAGAAATACGGGTGTTGAATTCTCTATAACCACAACTAATATTGATACTCGTGATTGGACATGGACTACATCGTTGAATCTTGCTCATAATGATAATAAAGTGCTTCAGATTAATGGTGTATCAGACCAGATTATCGGAGGAAACGCTTCCGGATGTCTCTTCGTAGGAAGGCCGGTCACTAACGTTTATGCTTATCAATGGGATGGGATAGTGTCAGATAAGAATATGACTGTTCCTAACCACCAGATAGCTATAGACAAGGGATTCACGCCAGGTCAAACTGTTAGAGAATGCGATTATTATTATGCTTGTTACGGACAAACGGAAGGACATCCGATTATACGAGATGTAAATGGAGACGGCAAATGGAATGATGAAGATCGTGTGGTTCATAATGGTAATCCCAAAATCACAGGAGCGTTTACTTCCAATCTTTCCTATCGCCTTCCTAAGAAAGGCGGCTCTATAGATTTCGGATTCTCAATCTATACAAAACAAGGGTATACTGTTGCTTCTCCGTTTATGGCAGGAGATGGATTTGATTGGCATGACCGTGGCCGCGGAAAAGTCGCTATGGATAACTATATTCCGGCTGGTATGCTTCTTGATGCTGATGGTATAAGGGCAGATGGTACTCTTATTAATCCCGTATACCAGACACAGACACATTATGGAAGCTGGCCTCTCGTAAATGCAGGCGGTAACGATGGCCTTGGTCCGGCAGGTCCTTATTTTGGACTTAGTACAGATACTAAGTTCTGTGCACGTCAGGTGGTGGACGCTTCCTTCTGGAAAGTTCAGCATGTTTCACTTGGTTATGAATTCTCTCGCCAGATTATTGAGAAGATTGGTTGCAGCAAACTTCGTCTGTATGTAAATATCTCAAATCCGTTCGTCTGGTCAAAGTATAAGGGCTTTGACCCTGAATGGGCTGATGCCGCAGGTAAGAATGATGGACCGAGCACTATTACATACGAGTTTGGCGCAAACATCACTTTCTAATTTCTGAATATAGGTATGAAAAATATTAAATATTCTATTTTGGGAGCAGGGATAGCATTGCTGTTGTCAGGATGCTCCGACTTTCTTGATCCTCGCAATCTTTCTAATGGCGGTGAGTCTTACGAGGAATATTTTGCTCAGCATCCTGATCAAATCCGCCCCGTAGCCTATGATGCTGTTCGCTATATTGCTACACAGATAGAGCTTCTTGATCAGGCTGCAGACCTCTATATCAATCCAAGAGCTTCTGATGATGGTACATTCTCTATGTTTCAGGTAACACCTGACAACGGTACTGTTAAGAGCTATTACAGCAATGTAATGGGTTTGATAAATAAGGCCAATTGTCTTATACGATTTGCTGGAGACAATAAGCATCTCGAGGCAGAGGGCCGATTCCTGCGCGTATTAGGCTATTATTATATGACTCAGCAGTTTGGTGCAGTACCATATTCTGACGCGTATATAAATACACCAGACCGTGATTACCCAAGAATGCCGCTTCCGGAGCTTTATGAAATAATGCTGAGTGAATGCAAAGACATTTATGACAATTCAAATCTACCTGATCAGGATCATGCAGGTAGTGCAAGTAAGCAAGCTGTGGCAGCTATAGCAGCTAAGATTGCTTTGGCCGCAGCTTGGGACCTTGATACTGATCTTGTAGATGCAGCAGCAGGTACATATAAGGTGAACTCGACTGCAAGATTTAAGGAAGCAGCTGAATGGGCCAAAAAGGCTATCATGGGTATACAGCTCACAATGTCTTTCGCTGAAAAATGGGCATGGAACAATGAAGGAAACATAGAAGAGATTTTCTCTGCGCAATGGGATCGCAAAGGATATCCAGGTAATAAGAATACCGGTGGAAATTCCATGATGAATAATTACATTGCTTATTATGGTAATTGTACTCAGTCAGGTCTTAAAGGTACAGGCTCTGGCGGAACAAATGTAATGTCAGCTAAGTCAGCAAGTCTTTTTGAAAGAGGCGATGAGCGTTTTGAAGGTACTTTTATGACTACGTTCTATAATGCGCCGAGAGCCGCTGGAGGTGGTGACGCTGATTGGAGCAAAGGTTATATGGCATGGTATAATATGACGCCTGAACAACAGCTCGAGCTCCCTATTGCGCTAAAGTTTTATGCCCCAGGCACTACTGCTGCAGAGGCAGAGGCTGACATAAAGAAGATCGTTGCAAATGGCCAAGCGAAAAAATTTGATGAAAATACGTATGGTGTTAATGAACCTTTTGCTGCCATCATTAATGGTTCAGAAGTCACTAAATGGTCATTCAATGAAGATGGTTCAATGCCGTCGAAGGAAACCATTGCATATGACGATTTCATTAGGGAGTCTGCCAACAACGGAACATGTGTGTCGAAATATGATGATCCCGAATGTGGTGCAGTGACTGGTAGTCAGTGCTACCGCGATATACCTCTGCTGCATGTAAGCGAGATGTATCTGGTAGCAGCTGAAGCTTATCTCCTTGCTAACGACGAAGCCTCATCTCTCGCAATGATCAATGCTGTCAGAAAGAGAGCAGGAGTGAAGGAACTTTCTTCTTTCTCTTCCTATAAAGCTCCCTATGAAACCAATGGATCTTTCGTGTTCGTACCTCTTGATCTCGTCCTAGACGAGAGGGCAAGGGAATGTTATGCAGAACGCACCCGATACTTTGATCTCCGTCGTACCAAACAGCTTGTAAGGTATAATCTTGAGTTCAGTCGTTTTATGAATACTGTAGCGAAAATGAGTAATGCTCAAGGTGAGATTAAATGGTATCGGCCTATTCCTCAAGATGAAATCGATAACAATATCGGTATCTCAAGAGAAGATCAGAATCCTGGTTATTGATTATGTTTCTCTTAGTTCATCTAAGTATCTTAAATGCTAAATTAAATGAAAACAAAACATTTTTCAATATTTCTTTGTCTGGCCATAATGCTCGGCTTAGTCTCCTGCAGTGATGATACTGATATCCCTCCTACAGGAGGTCTTGACGGTGCCGAAGTAGCTGCTCTGGGTACATATGTGGGCCAATGGGAGAAGATAAATACGAAGTCAGGTAAAGTTGATGCGTTCGAAGGTTCTATTGAAGTCGCTCCATACATGATTAAAGTCGGAGAAGAAGATGAAGTTGCCGAGCACAACGTCAATGTTATTAATATACTAGAACCGGCTTTTAAATCATTGGAAGTTAAAGCTCAACAGTCGGCTTGCAACATTGTGTTTAATTCTTCCCGGACTCTCAATTTCTGGAATTATACAAAAGCAAATCCATTTGCAATCACATTTACCGGATCTATCTCTCCCGAAGGAGAAATGACACTCAACTACAGCGTAGATGTGCGAGAGGGACGAGGAAACAATAAGATCAAGTATAACGTGATCTTTAAAGGTACCAGACAGCAATAGCTAATTTAAAATTGTATTTCTTAGGAGGCGGATGAGTCCGCCTCCACAGAACTTTCTATTAACTTATAAATAACTTTAACAAATGAAGAAATCATTACTTCTACTTTCATGTGCTGCCATCGCTTCTGTAGCAAGTGCGCAGGTTGCCGTAATGGCCACAGAGGAGAGCCTCGCAGAGGCTGGTATCGTAAAGGACAAGACACCTCTTGAAGGTGACTTGGTGTACGCCACTGGTTCTGTCGGTTCAATTGCCACTGCTTATGCTGACAAATGGGGTACTACTCAGGCTTCCGGTGATTATAAGACTGTGAAGGTTAATGACCTCGAGGTAACTTTAGGTACCGGTGTAGTCGGTGATACTAACCCTGTTTTCGTCAGCTTTGAAGAGGGAGCCCCTACTGCGGGTGCTGTTTTTAAGATCCATTCAAATGTTAATGGATATATGACTGTATTTACAAAGATGAATCCAAACAAGCAGTTTGTCGTATTTGAGGATACAGATGGTGCCTTGTCATATACTCTTGGCTATTCCAATGGTACCCAGACGATTCACTATGCGCTTCCTTTCTACACAGACGAAGAGGAAAATGCCTCAGAAGGTATATTCCCAGGATATGTGAATACTACCACTGATGAGGCCTCTAAGTATTTCGTTGTTGCTACAAAACAGAGCAAAAATGAAGAAGGTCTGCTCCTTTGGAAAAACAAAGTGACTGGTGATATTGTGGCTGCTGAAAAGAATCCTACTGTTAAAGATGATGAAAATCAGCAGTATCAGGGCGTTATGGAAGATATCCCAGGTCAAAGCAAACCTCAATTCCCCTGGATAGTAGAGGGTCTTGAATCGGCACCCAAAGACAATACGGGCTTTTTGACTTTCAATGTGTATGAGGATACAGATTACTATTTTTCAGCTCTTGGATCAAAAATTCCTGTTGCTGGTTTCGTGTATACAGAGACTAACCCAACTGTGACTTATGTTGAGGTACTTAACGAGGACGGTTCAGTTAAGCTTCCCGAGATTGTTTTCCCCGCTATGGGCTATGGCGCTGATCCTAACGCAGTTGAAGCAGTAGCTGTTGAAAACGCAAACGCTCCTATCTACAACGCACTGGGTGTACGCGTAAACGCTGATGCAAAGGGTCTTCTCATCCAGAACGGCAAGAAGTTTATCCGTAAGTAAAATCTAATGATAAATGATGAATTATCAATGATCAATTGATATTTGTCATTGTCAATACTAAGAGGCGACTCCCAACACGGGGGGCGCCTCTGTCATTTTTTGATGGTGCGTGAATTAATTTGGGTTGATTGAATAATTTTAAATTAAATATTTGGAATATTATTACTAATTGATTATATTTGCACCATGAAATCTATAGAAGATCAGAATGAAGATGAAGTAAGGCAGATAATACTGACTCCGGAGTTTGATGTGTTTTATTTCAGTCAGCCTGAAAGGGTGCAGAAAAAGTTTGATTATGTTATCAATGTGATGGCAACAGTGTATAATGTATCGACTAAATTTGTGAAGCATCTTAAAAATTCAGATTTATACGAAATGAGGATTTCTATAGGTTCAAATGAATATCGTACCATACTATTTTCAACGGATAATCAGAATTTCATTGAAGCTACTCAAATTGTTCTACTGAATGGGTTTCTTAAGAAGTCAGAGAAAGATTATAAAAAACAAATAGATATCGCACATAAAATTATTGATAGATTAAAATTATGATACGATTGGATCCTGAAAAAATTTCGAAATTACCTACATTCAATCAACGACTGAATGAGAAATATGGTAAACAAGGGACACCTGAAAGAAATAAATTCAATGAGGAGTCCATAGCTTGGTTCTATGGAAATATGCTGAAAGAACGCAGAAAGGAACTGAAACTGACTCAAAAGCAACTGGCTGAACGTCTTGGGCGGGAGCAAAGCTATATAGCAAGGGTAGAGAATGGAAAGGCAGATATTCAGCTTTCAAGCTTTTTCAGAATCGCCTCAATTCTTGGGATTCAATTTGTTCCTACTTTCCTTAACTGATAGTGTTCGCGTGAACGCTGACGCCAGGGGACTTCTCATCCAGAACGGCAAGAAGTTTATCCGTAAGTAAGAAACTAATGATCAATGATGAAATTATCAATGATCAATTGATATTTGTCATTGTCAATCCTAAAGAGGCGGCTCCATCCTCGGAGTCGTCTCTCTGTTAATATTTGAACAACTAAAAATTTTTAAGTGCCATATTCCCGGTATTGCAGAAATTAAGGGGAAGGTACTCAGGAGGCAGGGAAGCCTCCTACCCATAGATAGACAGCACAGCTTATTTGTAGAAGGTTTGTAAATGCCGCTCACAGTCACGGTAAATAATCTATGTATGTCTGCTCGCATGATTGCGGCCTATATCGGCCAAAGCACGCAGAGAAAGCTAAGCATTTGTAGATATTTGAGAATTGAACTACATAAAGTAAACGAAAATTAAATTATTTAAAATCTATGCTAAAACGAATAGTAAATAATGTGTTCATCTTTCTTTCTGATTCATATTCTGGGGAATAAAATACTTTGACATCACGAAGTGTTACACCTAAACCGAGATTGAAGTTTATTTTTTTAGCATGTTGGAAACTATAGCCTATAGTGGGAGTGATATATAATCCTCCGTATGAAGTGCCATCAGAATAGAAACCGCCACGAAAATCCACAAAAGGAGTAAATTTGCCAAACTTAGCATCATATCTAATATCAGCGAAAACTGGTATTGTAATATCTCCGGTTGGATTTGCGCATGAAAGCATGCACCCAATTCCTATGTAAAGATGGGGATTGAATTGGAAACCGTGAGAAGTAGATAGTCCTAAAAACCATAAAGTGTCTTTATCATAGTCTAATATTTCATCATTCCAGTAATCCGTTTTTCCTATGGCATTGTCCCACTCTACAAAACCTCGGTAGCCACGTACCAGATCTCGTGCTGAACCTGGGGAACAGCATAAAATGCATAGAAGAGTAATAAGAAATGCATGTTTCATGATGAATAAAATTTATTTGCAAAGATAATATAAAATTTGACTCCTAAGAGACTATGACAATTAAAAATTCGTTATGACTCTATAATTATTACTTTTCATACGGGAGGTAAGAAGTTTATCCGCAAGTAAGAAACTAATGATGAATGATCAATTATCAATGATCAATTGATATTTGTCATTGTCAATACATAAAGAGGCGACTCCAGGGATGGAGCTGCCTCTGTATTCTATATAAGACAGATAGTTGGTTCAGCTTTTTATCCTTGCGCGAAGGGTCTTGACCACTTCAGGCTTTAGACTGGTAGCCTGAGCTATCATCTCATCGCTCAGGTTATTCATCTTGATGAGATTCTCTGCTATGGCAATCCGCTCGTCGGCACGTCCTTCGGCACGTCCTTCGGCAAGTCCTTCGGCTCGTCCTTCGGCTCGTCCTTCGGCTCGTCCTTCGGCTCGTCCAGCATTACGTTCTGTCTTGTAAATGGCATATGCGTCTCGATATGCCTTGAGTGACTGGTTGTAGGCTATCTTGTCAGTCTCGTTGAGTGCACCGTATTGTGCCACTTGATCCAGTTTCCGGAATATCGGCTCCTGCATGAATGTCTGAGGTATCGCTTCCATCTTCTCCATATATTTAAGTATGTAAATCCATCTTTCAAGCGTTGTCCTACATTCCTCCGCGTTTTTATACAACATCGGAATCTTAAGAAACGTCATCGTCATCTTGTCAGAAAAGACCTTTCCTGTCTGCATGTTGTATAAACAAACATCTTCCCTGAGATGTTGCTCACTGACATCTTTCCATTCGAAATTCATCACGAATACACCGTAGACGGGAGTAAGCTCATAATCCCAATCTCCCTTTTGGCCCTGCGCATAAAGATCTGCTGCCATATAGTAGACGGCACGGTCATCGAAATGAGCCTGATAACGGTTCTGCATCTCAACGATTATCTTACGTCCGTCTTCCAGTTCGCAGTGCAGATCATATATGAGAGCACGGTCATCCTTTGACTCACCTTTATTCTCCTTATCAACGAATGTAATGTTCTTAATAGGTTTAGGACCTATCTTAAGAGCATTGAGGAAGGATACGGTGAATTCCTTGTCGGCATTTCTTCCGAAGATGTATTTGAATCCAAAGTCGGTCAGTGGATTTATGTATATTGAATTTTCCGTGTTCATCGGTAAGTGCTTGTATGTTGATATTTGCAAAATTAATGATAAAAGTTGAATTATGCAAACATATGCATAATTGGAAAATATATCTTGTGCATTATTGTATTAAAGTTATTTGTGTAAACGCCGACGCAAAGGGTCTTCTAATCCAGAACGGCAAGAAGTTTATCCGTAAGTAAAATCTAATGATAAATGATGAATTATCAATGATCAATTGATATTTGTCATTGTCAATCTTTAAGAGGCGACTCCATCCTCGGAGTCGTCTCTCTGTTAATATTTGAACAACTAAAATTTCTAAGTGCCATATTCCCGGTATTGCAGAAATAAGGGAGAGGGTACTCAGGAGGCTGGGAAGCCTCCTACCCATAGATAGACAGCACATGGTAGAAGGTTTGTAAACGCCGCTCACAGTTCCGGTAAATAAATTCTGTGTAGATCTGCCGGTTCCGGCGCTAAGGATTAGGTCTGCGCATATGCTTTATTAGTTCTTGCCGGCGGGAATTTGTAGGCTTAGGCGCTGAACTATCCTTTCAGGATGCTCAGAACAGGCGTATGAGGCGCAGAAAATTTATTTTAGGGCCAACTTGAATCAGTGATAGTGACGGTCGCCTATTTCTAATATAAGCGTAAAGATTGATTTGGATGTTTGCACTATATTTCGTAATTTTGCAGATGCCGGGCCTTAGGCCAGTACATCAAAACAAACTGTGCTTGCGTTTGTGTCAAGGAGTGGTTTGTTTAGGTGTCATAGCCTTTGGCTATGCTCCGAAGTATAATTCCCAATTCATCATCTCTATATGCAGAACAAACACAATAAGCGAGCATGGTGGCATGATTACTATTCCCGCAGTATTTACATGATCACCGTCAACAAGCGCAAGGAAGCGCCATTGTTTGGTGAACTGGTGGGAGACTGGCGTATTCCTATTGGTGAATCGGGATCTCCTGATATACGTCTGTCGCAAATAGGAAAAACAATCAGGAAATGGATAAAAAATATTCCTTCAATCATCCCTGATACCCGGTTGTTTCAATATAAAGTCATGCCTGATCATGTTCATATTCTGATTTTCGTGCAAAAGAGGACTCCATATCATCTTGGAAAGTATATTTCAGCTTTCAAGAATGCCATTAGAAAAGAAATCGGATTATCTGCATTTGAGTCAGGTTTCAATGATAAGATACTGTCAGTGACAAGGAAATTGGACGATATGTTCCTGTATATTCAAGAAAATCCTTATCGCCTGGCGATTAAAAAGGCAAATCCGGAAAATTATCGACGATGCGATAAGATAAAGATTCAGGGAAAGTTATATACAGGCTACGGTAATCTTTTTCTTCTCAAGAATCCTTTTCGGGAAGCGGTGATAGTCCATCGGAAATCTTCGGATGAAGAGAAGGCGAAGCAGTGCGAAAGATGGCTTCATCATTCCTATGGAGGAGGGGTATTGGTTTCTCCTTTCATATCTAAGGATGAGAAAGATGTCAGGGCTAAAGTTGAGAAATTCGGAGGAAGGGTTATCCTGATTTCAGATAAGCCTTTGCCACCTCCACCATGGAAGCCGGCCTACAGCGACTTCTATAGATGTGCACGAGGAGAGCTGCTTATACTGGCTCCTATTGCGGAGCTGAATCATGATGAGGGTCCTTCGGAAAGATCGGTAAGGGAAAGAAGGCAGAATCGCGATGCGATTATCAATGGCAAAGTCAGCCCTGAGAAGAAAAAGAAAATTTCCCGAAGTAAGTGTCTAAGTCTAAATGATCTTGCTGAATATATCTGTTCTGATAAGTTTAATTCTAAAAGAAAATAGAATAGCAAAAGCCTCAGATGCCGGGCCTTAGGCCCGTACACCAAAACAAACCGTGCTTGCGTTTGTGTCAAGGAGTGGTTTGTTTAGGTGTCTTAGCCTTTGGCTATGCTCCTGAGGAAGCTCAAATAAATGATGAATGAATTATGAAGTCGATAATTTTCTCAATAATCTCACTCCTCTTTATTTCAATTTCCCTGCATGCCGCGGAGAAGCCCTGGAGTCATGGAGCCCTTAAGGTGTCGGACAACGGACTCTATCTTCAGCATGAGGACGGAACACCCTTCTTCTGGCTCGGAGATACAGGTTGGCTGCTTCCTCACTGATATGGAGGAGTTGCCGGAAATGTCCATGATGAATGACAAAAAAGATATGACGGAATGATTTGGCGAATGGGGGCCGTGGGGCGGTTAGGAAACCGCACTCCCATATTGATATCCTAAACAACAAAAAAATATGAAAATACTGATACTTGGAGCCGGAAAGATGGGCTCCTTCTTCTGCGACTTGCTCAGCTTCGACCATGAAGTAGCCATTTATGACCCCAATCCGGAGCACTTGAAGTTTACCTTCAACGTGCAGCGTTTCATGAAGCCGGAAGAGGCAGAGGCCTTCGGGCCGGAGCTCGTGATCAACGCTGCGACGGTGAAATACACCATAGAGGCGTTTGAGAAGATACTGCCTTATATTCCCAAGACCGCTATACTGAGCGATATCGCGAGCGTGAAGACCGGGTTGCCTGAGTTTTATGCTCAAAAGGGATTCCGCTTTGTCTCAACGCATCCCATGTTCGGACCTACTTTCGCCTCACTGAGCAACCTGGCCCACGAAAACGCTATCATCATCAAGGAAGGAGACGAGGAGGGACGAGAGTTCTTCCGGAATATTTATAAGAAACTGCGTCTTCATATTGAAGACTATACATTCGCGGAGCATGACGAGACTATCGCCTATTCCCTTTCCATACCTTTTACCTCCACCCTCGTATTCGGCAGCGTCATGAAGCATCAGGATGCGCCGGGCACCACCTTCAAACGCCACATGGCGATAGCTCACGGACTGATGGGAGAGGATGATTTCCTACTGACTGAGATCCTTTTCAATCCGCATACATCGTCGCAGCTCGATCGTATTCAGGAGAACCTTACGGAACTGAAAGCCATCATAGACTGTCGCGACTCGGACGCCATGAAGGAGTTTCTGGACAGGGTAAGGGAAAATTTGAAATGATTAAAGATTAAATATTAATTATTAAAGATGGAGATTAGGGGTTAAGGCTGAATTGCCAGTTGATCTCAAGAGCATTGTCTTCCATTTTCAGGATGAGAGGTAGACGGGGGTTGTCGAGGATCGTCATCCCCGCACCTTCTTCCGGGTCTTCAACCTCTATGGCCTGGCCCGAAGGGGTTCCGGTTGTGCCCGTGTGTCGCCACAGCACTCCGTTGTAGGTGAATTCTCCTTTCTCCTTCAAATCCTGAAGGGCTGCGCGGGATATAATGCCATACGTCTCGCCGGCAGGAAGGGTGACGTGGTTGCCGTCTTCAGGCATCAGCCAGCTCTGGGCAGTACCTTCCTTGACCGCGCCTGGAGACATGGCGTAGGTGCCGGTCCACAGCTTAAGGTTGCGCACTATGCTCCAATGGAGCGTCATACCTCCGTCGGCGGCAGGTTGATATACAAACTTAAACCGTCGGGTCTGCCCGTGCAGTTTATAGGCCACCTGCAAAGTGTCGCCTGGCATAGCCTCCGCATAGACATCAAAGCCCAATATGGAGCTTACAAAGAGTATAAAAATGAATATCCGTCTCATATCCTAAATCTTTCAACCCAACGGCATCATGACTCAACGACCTCTTCTCCTCTCAGCGTAGCGGATGAGGCATCGGTGACTTTCACCCGGACGAAATCGCCCGCCTTGTGTCCGCCACGAGGGAAAACAACCACTTTATTCTGTGACGTACGTCCGAAAAGCTCGTCGGAACTGCGCTTCGACGTCCCCTCTACGAGCACTTCAAACTCCCTGCCTACATCCCGGCGGTTAGATTCCAGACTGAGCTCGTTCTGCAGGGCTATCATGCGGTTGAGCCTTTCTATCTTGACTTCTTCCGGCACATTGTCGGGGAGGTGTTTCGAAGCGTATGTGCCCGGGCGCTCTGAATATTTGAACATGAACGCGCTGTCGAATCCCGCTTCCCTCATCAGCGAAAGGGTGTCCTGAAAATCTTCCTCCGATTCATTGTGGAATCCGGTGAACATATCTGTGGAGATTCCGGCATCAGGCAGGATACGGCGTATCGCCGCGATGCGGTCCATATACCATTCGCGGGTGTATTTACGGTTCATAGCCTTCAAGACGCTGTCGCTTCCGCTCTGCACGGGGAGATGTATATGACGCGCTATGTTGGGGTAGGCAGCCATCACTTCGAGAGTCTCGTCGCTCATGTCTTTCGGATGGGAGGTAGTGAAGCGTATGCGCATGTCGGGCGCGGCTTCGGCCACCATCTTAAGAAGCGCCGGGAAACCGACGCGCGTTCCGTCGAGGGTAGACTCGAAAGAGTAGGAATTGACGTTCTGGCCAAGGAGGGTCATTTCCTTGAAGCCGCGTTGACGCAGGTCGGTAAGTTCGCGGAGTATGCTTTCCGGCTCGCGGGAGCGCTCTCGCCCGCGTGTATACGGGACTATGCAGTATGAACAGAAATTGTTGCATCCCCTCATGATAGATATAAATCCACTTACTCCCGCGCTCCCTATGCGGCGGGGGAGAACATCGCGGTAAGTCTCCGTGAGACTCAGCTCGATATCGATCGCTTTCTCACCGGCCTCGGCGGCTGCGAAGAGCTCGGGAAGCTGGAGATAGCTGTCAGGGCCGGCTACTACATCGACGCCATAGTCTTCGATAAGTGTCTTCTTGAGGCGCTCCGCCATGCACCCGATAACAGCTATTATGATCTTCCTGCCCGTTTTCCTCCTGTAAGCCTTCCAGTGGCTGATGCGCTGATAGATCTTCTGCTCGGCGTTCTCACGAATGGAGCAGGTATTGAATATGATCGCGGAGGCCTCCGAATCCTCTTCGGTGAGCTCATAGCCGGCCATACCCAAGACCGAGGCAACAACCTCGGAATCGGCCACGTTCATCTGGCATCCATAGGTCTCTATGCGCACTTTAGGGGAAAAAGTGCAATTTTTAATGTCTGTATGTTGAAAAACACTATTCATACTATTTGAAATTTGAAAGATAATTCCTAATTTTGTACAAAATTACAAATAAAATCTGTTTGTTACAAATGAGCATCCCTTTTATTACGGCCGAAGAGGCTGCTTCCTACATCAAAAACGGTGATAATGTGGGTCTCTCGGGCTTTACCGCCTCCGGTACCCCAAAAGTTGTAACGGTTGCCTTGGCCAAGCGCGCCAAGGAACTCCATGAAAAAGGACTCCCCTTCAAGATCAATCTCTTCACGGGAGCTTCCACCAACGACCATGTCGACGGCGAGCTCTCCCGTGCGGACGCCATCGCCATCCGCACGCCCTATCAGGGTCATAGCGACTCCCGCAAGGCGATTAACGCCCAGGCCATCAACTATTTCGACGGCCACCTCAGCATGCTGGCGCAGGATCTCCGCTATGGATTCTTCGGCGACATCGATGTGGCAATCATCGAGGTGACCGAGATGAGCCCCAATGGCGACGTAATCCTGGGCGCCGGTCTCGGTATGACACCGACGCTCGCGAAAATGGCCAAGAAGATCATACTTGAATATTCAAGCTACTACAAGACCTCTTTCCGTGGCTTCCACGACAACTACGTGCCTCTTGATCCTCCTCACCGCCGCGAGATACCTATCTATAAACCATCCGACCGCATCGGCTCTACGGTGCTCCACCTTGATCCGAAGAAGATCATTGGCGTGGTTCCCTCAAATGCATCGGAAGGCGTCAAGCCCTTCACTCCCTCCGATGCGGTTACTCATCAGATAGGCGAGAACGTCTGCAACTTCCTCGTGCAGCAGCTTCGCAGCGGAATGCTCCCCAAGGAATTCCTTCCCATCCAGTCGGGTGTGGGCAACGTAGCCAACTCTGTCCTTTACGGTCTGGGCGAGAACCCGGAGATCCCGGCCTTCGAGATGTATACCGAGGTAATCCAGGACGCCGTCATGACTCTCATGGAGCAGGGACACTGCAAGTTTGCCTCCACATGCGCCATGACCTTCTCAGACGACGCCATGCTCCACTTCATGGAAAACATCGACTTCTTCCGCGACAAGATCCTTCTCCGTTCCGGCGAGATCTCTAACAGTCCTGAAGTAGTGCGCCGACTCGGCGTCATCACAATGAATACCGCCCTTGAGGCCGATATCTACGGCAACGTCAACTCCACCCACGTGCTCGGCACCAAGATGATGAATGGTATAGGCGGCTCAGGCGACTTCACACGCAACGGCTACCTCTCGATCTTCTCATGTCCCTCTGTCCAGAAGGGGGGCAAGATCTCGGCAATCGTACCGATGTGCTCGCATATCGACCATTCAGAACACTCAGTGAATGTCCTCATCACAGAGCAGGGTGTTGCCGATCTCCGTGGCAAGGATCCGCGCCAGCGTGCCACTACAATCATCGAAAATTGTGTGCATCCGATGTATAAGGAGATCATGTGGGACTACCTCAAGCTGGCCAACAAGGGAGTTAAGGCCCATACTCCGCATCACCTCCACGCAGCTTTCGCGCTCCACGAGACATTTATCGACTGCGGCGATATGTCGCAGGTGGATTTCGCGAAGTACTATTGATTAAGTCTTGAGTCTTGAGTCTTAAGTCTTGAGTCTTGAGATTGAGATTGAATAATTGAATTGGATTTTTATAAGGCGATTGCCCGGAAGGGGGAATCGCCTTTATCTTTTGCCTGCTAATATGGCTTTGATTTCGGAAAGTTCAGGTACCCGGAGGAGGGCAAGGATGAGGACGACGACGCCCACTCCGGTGATGCCCTGGATAGCAAGGGCGGCGAGCGAGGCAGGATTAAGCCAGCGGGAGATGTCGCCGGCGGGCAAGGGCATAAGGCAGATGGCGATGGCGGCGATCAGGGCTGCGAAAGCGAAGGGGATAATGTCTCTGATAAGCTCTGTGACGGCGTAGCCTGTGGAGCGAGCCGCGATTATGCCGGCGGCTATCCATGTGACTACCGTAGCCGCCAGCTGTCCCCATACGAGGGCCTCCAGACTCATTGTGAAGACTGTAGCGAGAAGAGCTATGGCAGTGGTGATGTCTTTTAGGATCTCTACCGTCACTATCTTCCGTCCATGGCCGAGAGCCATCATGAAATTGCTGTAGAGAGAGATGAAGACAGTTCCAATGCCACGGATGCAGAGTATGCGGAACAAAGGTATGGCAACGTCCCATTTCGTGCCGAAAAGGAAGTGGAAGATACTCCCTCCGCATGCAGCCACTATTGTCAGCGCAGGAAACGCAAGGAGCGCGGAAAACCGGTCGATCCGCCGCATGTAGCGATGGAATGTCTGAATGTCGTCCTGCACCTTCGCAAGCAGGGGAACGAACGAGGATGTAAGTATCTGCGACAGGGATGCGCTTCCCATCTTGCTCCACTTGTCGGCCTGGCTGTAGCTTCCGAGCTGTGTAAGCGAATACCATTTGCCTATGACAAACTGGTAGATGTTGAGGAATAAAGTATTGAAAAGCTGAGAGATGAAGACGCTGAGGCCGATGTGCCGGATATCGCGGAGAGAGTGGCGGGAGAATACGGCCTTGGGCATCCAGTCGCCTGAGGCCCACAGCCAGCCGCTTTTCAGCGCTGCGAGCGCCACCGACTGCCACACTATGGCCCACGCGCCGAAACCGGCTATGGCGAGCGCTATTCCCAGGCATGCCGACACAGACAGCGCGAAGAGGTCGGCGAGCGCGATATGCTTCACATCCATGCGCTTCATCAGACGGTTGGTCTGAACTATGCCGAGTCCCGTCAGCACGAACGTGAGAAACATGACCCGGCTCAGCGATGTGAGTACCGGCGCTCCGAAGAATCGGGCTATGAGGGGCGCACAGAAGTAGAGCACGGCATAGACAGCCACGCTTATACCCAGGTTAAACCAGAAGACGGTGCTGTAATCATCTTCATCAGGCTCTTTTTTCTGGAGGAGCGCGGCCCCGAAGCCGGAGTCGACGAAAAGGATCGCGAAGGCCTGAAATACACCAAGGACTCCTACAAGGCCGAAGTCTTCCTTGCTCAGCAGGTTGGCGAGAACGATGCCGCTGAGTCCGTAGAGCACCTGGGTGGCCACACGGTCGATCGTGTTCCACTTCAGGGTTCCCGCAGTCCTATCTTTCAATCCGGAATTCATAATGCATTATCCACGATTAGGCGGGGGCTTGACACGTGTTGCGACGGTTGGGTAATAGTCGTCCCATATGGGATCAGTCGGATTCGAGGGGGAAAAGCTTTCCTCCTCCTTTCTTATCGATCTTTGGCGACCCTTTATAGTAGATCTTGGTATTGCCTATACCGCGTACCTTAAGTTCTTCGGTGGGCCAGCATCCTATGGAGCCCTGACCGAGCATCTTGCAGTTTACGGTGACAGCCTCCAGACGGTCGGCCTGTATGGTGCCGTTGCCGAGCATAGTGAAGCTTGCAGCCTGGCAGTGGCCCGATACTGATATGGTGCCGTTGCCTGACTTGATGGAGGCCCCGACTTTGGTAGCCCTGATATTCTCGGCCACTATAGAGCCGTTGCCCATCACCGACAGATCGAGGTTGCTGCCCGGAGCCACGGCCTTGAGCGTCAGTGTCGATTCCGCTGAGAGCGAAGCGTTTTCGAGGAAATCGGAATAGACGTAGAGTGTAGGCAGTTCCGGATCATCCACATACATAGTCTCCACCTGGATGCGGAGCTTATTGCCCTTATGGGTGATGATGAATGCGTTGGCATATTTCTGCTCTCCCTCATATGTCACGCGGCTCGGAGTGCCGTCAGCTCCGACATAGACCACGTTGACGTTGTCGTCGACGGAGACCTTGCTGAACTGCCCGACAGGCAGCGTAAACTCTCTCGCGCATATATTGAGTGCTCCGAGTAGCACTGCGGCGAGGAGGAGGATGTGATGTTTCGTTGTCATTGTTATCGTTTTGAGATTTATCGGGATTAATCGAGAATTATCATGATTTATCTGGATTCAGCGTGGCTGTCCTTCATTTTTCGATCTTGAAGAAACGCTCTTCTATCTCCTGTAGAAGATTCTCCAGATCATCTTCCGTCTCCGCCCTAAGAAGGCGTATGCGGGTCTCTCGGAAGTCGGGTATGCCCTTCAGGAGAGGAGTGGAGGCGAGGTGGCGCCTTACGTGCAGGATTCCGCGGTATTCGTCGATACGCTCGATCGATTCCCTGATCTGCCTGCGCAGGAGAGCGAACTTCTCGGCGTCTGTTATCTCCGGGATCCGGCCTGACTCGAGATACTCCTTCACCTCGCGGAAAATCCAGGGGGCACCGAAACTGGCTCTCCCTATCATCACACCGTCGACGCCATATGTGTCGAAGGCGTTTTTCGCCTGTTGCGCCGTCTTTATGTCGCCGTTGCCGATGATGGGAATCTCCATCCTCGGATCGGCCTTCACCTCTCCGATGAGTGTCCAGTCGGCGTCGCCGGTATACATCTGCGAGCGGGTGCGGCCATGGATGGTCAACGCTTTTATGCCGCAGTCCTGCAGACGCGGGGCAAGCTCGGTGATGATCTTGCTACCGCAGTCCCATCCGAGACGGGTCTTGACAGTGACCGGGATATCTACGGCCTCCACTACAGCCTTCGTGATGGCGAGCATCTTCCCGGGATCGCGCAGCATTCCCGCTCCGGCCCCCTTCGCGGCCACTTTCTTTACCGGGCATCCGAAGTTTATATCGAGAATGTCGGGGCGCGCCTGCTCCACCATCCTTGCGGCTTCTACCATAGCTTCCGGCTCGCGACCGTAGATCTGTATGGCTACCGGGCGCTCGCGGTCGTCGATGGTAAGTTTACGGGTGGTAGAATTTATATTGCGTACCAGAGCCTCGGCCGACACGAATTCCGTGTAGACCATGGCCGCCCCCTGCTCGCGGCAGATGAGGCGGAACGAAGGGTCGGTGACGTCTTCCATGGGAGCGAGCATCACAGGGCGCTCCCCGAGTTCTATACTGTCGATCTTCATAGCAGTGTCAGTCTGGAACAACGGGAGGGGGCGAGCAGTTCGGCTACCTCGCGCAGCTGCGTGGATGTCACTTCCCGGATGCGTTCGGCCGTGTGCTCCGTGTCGTAGATGGCGCCGCGGAAGAGAAAGCTCTTCCCCATGTTGATGGCCATGTTCTCGCGGTTGTCGGTGCTTACGAGGAGCTGGCCGCAATACTGGGTCTTTATCTTTTCGAGCATGCGTTCGGTCATAGTGGTCTGAGCCAGCCTGTCGAGTTCGCGTCGTACTATCGACAGGCATTTCCTGACGTTGCTCTTGTCGCATCCTATATAGACGTTCCAGAGGCCTGTGTCGCTGAACATAGAGTTGAAGCTGTCTACTGAATAGACCAGACCCCGTTTCTCGCGAAGCTCGCTGTTGAGCCGGCTGCTCATACAGGGCCCCCCGATGTAGTTGTTGAGGAGATATAGCGCAAACCGGCGAGGATCGTCGCGGCTGAAGACGCGGGTTCCGTAGATGGTATGGGCCTGGAAGCCGTCGTTGTCGATCACTTCGTCGAAGGGAGGAAGCTCGGCCGGCACGATACGCGGCGGACGGCGGAAAGGAAAATTGAGGAGTCCGAAATGCTTCTCGACACGCCTGATAAGCTTGTCGGGATCGTCGGGGCCCGAGATGTAGACCACCATATTGCCTGGTGTATAGTTCAGGTCGAGAAACTGACGGCACTCCCTGCCTGTCAGCGAGCGGACACTCTCCGGAGTGCCGAGTATATTGTGGGCGAGGGCATTCCCCTTGAAGATGCGTTCCTCGTATTCATCGTAGACATTTTCGGACGGCGAGTCGAGATATGACTTAATCTCCTCAACCACAACCTCATGCTCCGTCTCTATCTCATGCTGGGGGAAAAGCGAGTTGGCGATGATGTCGGCGAGCAGTTCTATTGCCCTGTCGGCGTAGCCCGCAGGAGCGCTCGTGTATATGATGGTGCTCTCTTTCGAGGTGCTTGCGTTCAGTTCGCCTCCGATGCTCTCCATGCGGGCCGAGATAGCGGCGGATTTCCGTTTCCATGTACCCTTGAAGATGGTATGCTCGACGAAGTGGGCAAGTCCGTAGCGATCGGGCGATTCATCGCGGCTTCCGCTGCCCACCACCACTCCGATGTAGGCCACTTTGGCATCCGTGCGGCATACCGCTACCCGAAGGCCGTTGTGTAATGTATGCGTTGTATAATTCATCCTGCAAATTTACTCAAAAATCCCCATATCTCAAAATTTTACTTATAGCGGCGGCGCTTTCTCAAGACTTAAGGCTTAAAACCTATAGCCTATTCCATCAGAAAACCGTAAGAGGCGCATATGGCGTTGAAGCGTTCCATCTTATGTGTCTTCACGAATGCAAGCGTAGCGCCGGCCAGAATGGTCATCGCGCGCAGCTCCCTGTCGGTCAGAATCACTTCCCTGAGGCCTGGCAGATCGGAGCGGAGCTTGAGAAGAGTGTATCCTCCGTCGCGCACGGCGCAGGCGGTCTGGCGCTGTGCATCATCGATTATCTTCTGCAGGGCTGGCTCCTTATCGGGGTCGACTATCACCTTGAGGTTTTTGATCCTCTTCTCTAAATCCTCCCTTTTCGTGCAACCCTTGACAAGGGTCTCTGCCGAGATGTGGAAACGAGTAGGACTTATCCTTCGGGCTACGTTGGCAAGAAACATCTGGAAGGGTGATTTAGGATCCAACGTAAAGATGCAGTTTCTCGAATCGAATTCCAGACTGCAATCGCTCGCCGCGGCCTTCGGAGTGTAGGTCGAGTCGATGCGTAGAGCATATCTTCCAAGAGGCGTGAGTCTCGCGAATCGCATTCCTTCCATCGGATCGCTTTCCGGACTCCGGGGGGCTGTGTCCATAGCTATCTCCACCATGCCGAGGGCGCATAGATATTTCAACCAGTGCAGAGCGAACTTCAGTCCGACCTCGTCAAACCATTCTATTGGCATAACTATCTGTCTGGTATTACTTTCATGCTCTTTGTCGGACCTTCTGACAATCCTTGCCTTGTCACGTCCGGCAGCGCTGAAAAGGTTGAGATAGGTGTAGTTGGCGTTGCCTTCAATGTCTGAGCACAGCAACCGCATACGGAAATTGTCAAGACTCATCCACTGCCCGGCAGCCTCTCTCAGCAGATGCTGCGCGGCCCCCGCCACCCTGGGAGCATAGGAGCCGGACGTCCATGTCTTCGTAAAACCCTGCAGGGCCGGAATGAAGGTGTTGAACATAGGACCGGTTATCATTCCCGGCATTGTATCTACCGCGAATCTCGTGAGGCGGAGTATGTCGATATCCGTCTTCGACGCTTTGTCGGAAAGCATTGTAAAGTAGGTCAGGCACAGCATTTCCACGCGGTCGGGAAGCCATTGTCCGGATGTTATGTTGAAATCCCTTATGTTGGTCTGCCCTTTTACCTTCCTGACGGCAGTAGCGGATATCGATCCGTTGTCGCTCAATATCGATCCGTTGAGCGAAATCCCCTTGAGGGCTATGAGGTCGGTGGGTGTATCCTGTTCGAAATCCTCCACTTTAAGACTCATTTCATCGGGGAGCTTCCCGATGAGGTGAGGGATCCGGGATTCTTTCCCGAAGAAAAGGTCGGAAAGCCTGACACGTGTGAGTGCATCCATACTGAGATTGCCGTGTATGGAATAGCTTCTGAAGTCTCGTGAATAAGTCTCCCATGTCTTCGTCACAGTAAGATGAGAGAATAGAAGCTCAGGGAAGATGACGCACCCCCAATTATGTCCGTATTCTATCCTTACCTCACGCCCCAGCTGCTCCCTAAGCTCGAAAGTGCCTACCTCGAGACTGGTTATCAGCCGCTTCCACGCTTTATCGTATCTTCTGTCGGCCTTCGCTACGGCGAGAACATTTTTCAGATTTCCATAGAAGGAATTATACAGCTGTGTCTGCAGGGGCTCTGTCAGATTCGCTGCCCCGTTTGGCTGCCTCAGTTCACGCACAGTGCTCTGCATCTTTGCCGTGGAGGAAGAGGAAGCCTTAAGCAAACCTTGCCTCACCATGTCGGCAAATGGCTCGATAACGCGTTTCCTCTTATCATGATACAATGAAAAGAGACTCCTTCCTGTCTCCTGCACGGAGACATTACCGAGTGTAAGCATTCCTGCCTTGACTACGTTTGAATCCGTTTCGCTCTTTAGTTCTTTTTCCTTGTTTTTCATGATAAAATGAAATCAATGTCCTGTTCGGATAGATGTTTGCTTGAGGCCGTGTCGGCGCTGATAAGCTCATCGAAGAGCTCGCTCTTCTGCTCCTGCAGCTGGCGCATCTTCTCTTCGATTGTCCCGACAGCTATGAGGGAATAGGATGTGACCGTCATCTTCTGTCCTATGCGGTGGAGACGGTTGATGGCCTGCAGCTCGGCCGCCTTGTTCCACCATGGCTCGAATATGTAGACGGTATCGGCCGCAGTCAGGTTAAGCCCGACACCTCCCACCTTAAGGGTGAGCAGCATCACCATGCAGTCGGGATTTCCCTGAAAACGCTCTACGCTCTTTTTCCGGGCTGTGGCTGACGAGGAGCCGTTCATGGTTTCGAACAGAATGCCGGTTCGTTCAAGCCTGTCGGCCACTATCTCCATGCCTGCGAGGAAGTTGAAGAATACCACAGCCTTGTGTCCGTTGCTGACGGATGATGTCAGGGAGTCGATGAGTTCGTCGATCTTAGGCGAAGAAACCCTTCCCTCTGACGCGCTTTCCGGCACAGAGGCTATCCTGCGCAGCTCGCTTAGCGCCTGAAACAAGAGGAACTGTGACTTATGCACTCCGTCGCGCGCGATGGCTTCATCGATCTGCTTCCTGTAGCTGAGCCGACGCTGTTCGTAGAGCCTTTTCTGAGTTTCCGACATCTCCACATACAAGGTCTGGTCGATGCGGTCTGGAAGATCGTCGAGGACGTCTTTCTTGAGCCTTCTCAGAATGAAGGGGAATATCTTGCGTCGGAGGCTTTGGGAAGCCTCCTTGTCGCCGTATTTCAGTATCGGTGTAGTATAGGAGGCGTTGAAGTCGTCGAGTGATCCGAACATTGTGGGATTTAGGAACCGGAAGAGTGAGTATAGTTCTGTGAGGTTGTTTTCCATAGGAGTTCCGCTGAGAGCGAAGCGATGGGGGGCCTCAAGCAGCATTACGGCAGCTGTGATCTGAGCGGCTGTATTCTTGATGTTTTGCGATTCATCGAGCACCACGCATTCCCATTTATATTTGCGGAAGACATCGATGTCGTTGCGTATTATGTTATAAGTAGTGAGCACTACATTGCACCCTATAGCCTCGTCAAGATCGCGGTGATGGCCGTAGTAGGTGTAGTAGGTGAGCTGTGGAGCGAACCGGGAGAACTCCTTTTCCCAGTTGAAGAGAAGGCTTCGGGGCATTATTATGAGTGTCGAAGCCTCCGTATCGGGATATATGGATGAGAGCAGGGAGAGAGTCTGCAGTGTCTTGCCGAGACCCATATCGTCGGCAAGGCATCCTCCAAGGCCGTTTCTGTAAAGATATTCCATCCATTTCAGTCCCTCTTTCTGGTAGGGGCGGAGAGTGGCTTTGACCTTATAGGCAGGAGCTTTTCCCTTCTTAAGAGAATTGAATCCTTCGAGGATCTTACGGCTTCGGGCCGCGAACGGCCCCTTTACTTTCTTCTGGATGAGCTCTTCCACATCGGGAAGGTCGAATATGGTCATCTGTATCCGGCCGTTCCTGTCGCGGCGGCGGAAGAGCCGCTGCAGACGTTGGATATAGTTCTCGTCGATTATTCCGCGGTTGCCGTCGCTCAGCTGTACGTAGCGCTTTGCTGAGTATTGCTTCAGGATATCGCCTATGGAGAATGACTCTCCGGCTATCTCTACATCTCCCTCTCCCTCGAGAAAATCTATGCCTGAAGAGAACTTGAAGTCGACCTTCGGCATTACGGCTACTACCTTGTATTCCTTAAGTTTCTCGCTCCCTACGAGACGAAAGTCCTCGAGAATCTGTGGAAGCTGCCTGAGCAGGAAGGGCCCTGCGGTCTCTTCCGGCACGATAAAGAAGTATCCGTCGCGGTATATCTCCTTTTTAGCGTTTCTGTCAGGGGCGCTCTGCATGATGAGTTGCTCTAGGCGGTCGGCTCTATTGTCGATGTCGCAGTCTTCGACTTTCCTGATGCTGATCCGTCTTTCCGGGCCAATGCTTACGGTCACGGCAGGTGTAACTCCGGCCGGAAGGGTAGATGACAGTGATTCGACCGTAGATCCTACCCTCATGTATAGAGCCTTATCGGCTGCCACCTTCTCAAGGAAGAGGGTAGGCTGTGCCTGCTCGGTATGGGTGGAATAGTGCGGACGAATTCCGTTGATTTCAGGAGTCACATTGCTCACATATGTCAGGAAAAGCGTAAGATAAGACTCGAGCAGCTCCTTCTCGACAGGCGTCACGAGTTGGGCCACGCTTCGGTAGTTGTCGCCCACGCTTTTCAACGTGTATACCCGTTCGCCACACATCACGTGCGTATCGTCGAGAAATACATAGTCTTTCTGATCCTCATCGGAGGCGAGTATTGCAAACTCTATGGCGGCAATTCTTGACTCTTCGCTCTCCGAGATGCGTAGAACTGCGAAAGTAGGGTCGTCGCTGAAAGAGAGGCGCGTGCCGCCAGGTGCAGTAATACGGCAGTCTGCGGTCATGAAGCTGATGAGGTGCGGATTATCCCATAGAGAGGCGTAGATGCCTTCCTTGTCGCCGGCATCGAAAAGTCCGGTTGACGAGAATTCCGCTATACGCACAAGCTCTTTCTTCAGGCGGCTTTCAGCTGGCGAGAGGTGGATGCCGTCGGTCTCCGCCAGCAGGAAAGGCTCACCGTCGCGCAACGCTATGCGGAAGGCGTTTTTCCCTTTACCGTCATGTGTCAAACGTTGCTCGCTCCTCAGCGGCTTCAGCGACGTGAATATCCTCTCGAAAGCCTCTCTCTCCTGCATTCCTGTTAGTTTTATACTGATGAAATTTCCGCAAATATAGCGAAAATCCTCCACATACGCAATAAAAAATCACCCTGTGGTTTGTACGTTGACTTGATGGTATCCACACTCTGAGGGGCGTAATGGCAGAGAGCGCTGCGGGTTAGAGTTTCTGCAATCGCTCCCTTGAGTCGATGGCTTCCGGATGATCTTCCGGGAGAAGGCTGATGGCTTCCTCGAACTTCGCTTTGGCAGTCTCCATATCTCCCATCAGGGCATAGACTCTTCCTAAGCGGTTAAGATGTACAGCTTCATATTCAGTCCTTCCGGTCTCTTTGGAGATGCTGTAAGCTTTGCCTATATACTCCAATGCCTTGTCATATTCTCCCAAGTCGCGGTATTGAGCACCGACATTATTATAGGCAGTAGCAGTAGCCTTGCCTTTTTTGCTTGAGTTCCTAAGATACCATTCCAATATCTTGATTCTATATTCCAATGCCTTTTGATATTCCTCAATCTCTCTATAAATATCACTTATATTACTGTAAGAAGTTGCAATATCAGGATACTCCTCTCCATAAATATTCAATTCTATGTCAACAGCTTTCTGTATGTATTTCAATGCTTTTCTATGGTCTCCTAGCTTATAGTAGATCAGACCTATATTATTTAAGGATGTTGCTGTATTAGGATGCTCTATCCCAAAAAATTTTATGATAATATCAAGTGCCTTATGGTTGTATTCCAAAGCTTTGGGATAATTTTTAAGTTTTCCATAGGTATAACCGACATTATTGAAGGATATAGCAGTATCCGGATGATCTTCACCGAAGACATTCATCCGGATATCAAGAGCCTTCAGCTGATATTCCAATGCTTTCTGATTGTCTCCAATCTCACCGTAAGTCGAGCCGACATTATTGAAGGAGTTGGCTGTATCCGGATGCTCGTTTCCAAAAACTTTCAGGTAGATATCAAGAGCTTTCAGCTGATATTCCAACGCTTTCTGATGGTCGCCAGTTCGCCCGTATGTTAGACCTACATTGTTGAATGAAGTAGCAGTGTACAGATGCTTCTCTCCGAAAACATTCATGTTGATCTCCAGCGCCTTCTGGTTGTATTCCAATGCCTTCTGATACTCTCCAAGATCACTGTAAGTAGAACCGACATCATTGAATGATGTGGCGGTATCAGGATGCTCACCTCCTAAGCGTTCTATACGGATATCAAGAGCCCTCAACTGGTACTCTAATGCTTTCTTATGGTTTCCAAGGTTATTGTAATTTTTACCTACATTGTTGAGTGAAGTTGCTGTGTAAGGATGTTTCTCTCCGAAAATAGTCATGTATATGTTAAGTGCCCTAAGATTGTATTCTAATGCCTTCTGATGCTCTCCAAGCTCACTGTAAGTCGAACCTGTATTGTTGAAGGATGTAGCCGTATCTAGATGCTCAGCCCCAAAGATTTTCATACGAATATTAAGTGCCCTTAGGTTGTATACCAATGCCTTCCGGTGGTCTCCAAGCCGACCGAAGGTATAACCGACATTATTAAAGGATGTACCCGTAGACGGATGTTCATCCCCTAAAACTTTCATTCGGATTTTTAAAGCTTTGTATTCGTATTCTAAAGATTTACGGTGGTCTCCAAGATCTCCATATGTCGACCCGACATTATTGAAAGAACTTGCTGTATCCGGGTGCTTTTCCCCAAAGACTTTCATACGGATATCAAGAGCCTTCAGCTGGTATTTCAGTGCTTTCTGATAGTCTCCGAGCTCTCCGTAAGTGCAGCCCACATTGTTGAAGGATATAGCTGTATCCGGATGCTCGACCCCGAAGACTTTTAAATATATATTAAGTGCCCTCTGAAGGTATTCAAGCTCTTTCTGATGGTTCCCAAGATTTCCGTACGATGTTCCGACATTATTGAAAGAATTTGCGGTATCTGGATTCTCGGTCCCTAAGACCTTCATGCGGATATCAAGAGCCCTCAGCTGGTATTCCAACGCTTCCTGATTGTCACCGAGCTCTCCGTAGGTACAGCCGATATTATTGAAGAATGTAGCAGTATCCGGGTGCTCCGTCCCGAATACTTTCATAAGGATTTCAAGAGCCTTCAGCTGGTATTCCAACGCTTTCTGATGGTTGCCAGTTCGCCCGTATGTTAGACCTACATTGTTGAAGGATATGGCTGTATCCTTATGTTCCGCCCCTAACACTTCCATGCGGATATCAAGAGCACTCTTATGGTATTTTAAAGCTATTTGATAATCTCCAAGTTTTCCATAAGTCGCTCCCAGATCATCCAAAGACTCAGCCGTCAATTCATTCTCTTCATCAAAAATCTTTTGGGAGAGCTTGAGAGCCTTTTCCTGCAGGGGAAGTGCCTTGTTGAATTGTCCTAACAGAGAATACAGTGCTCCACCTTTAAGAAGAGCATTGATATATTCTCTTGAATTTTCTCCGAATGCTTCTTTGGTGTATTCAATCACCTTTTCCTGGAGTTTTAGGATCTCCTCTCGCCAGCCCTCTGACATCTCGTTTTCGAGGGTTTTGATCTTGAGATTCAGTTCCTCGATGTTGGTCCGGAGTCCCTCTTCGTGTAGCCGCTTCATCTGCAGGTTATGCTCGGCATCCTTGAGAATATCCTCAGTGTCAAGGATGGCGGCTGCGCCCTTGTTGTCGCCGGCATTGAAGAGCTCGATGGCCTTACGGAGTCTGTCCGAGCATTTCTTGTTGCTCAGGCGGGCGATGTCGATGGCGGTGCTCCAGATGCTCTTCTCCATCTTGTCGCGCTTCTCCTCCTTCTCGCGCAGCTTTTCGGCCTTCTCGGCGTATTTCCTATGGTCCGGCTCATGGTCTTCCAGCCATTCCTTAAGGTCATCGATGTCGTCGAGCAGGTCGGTATATGTCTCGTTGTTTCCGAGGAAAGGAATCTTCATGAGGTCGATAAAGAGATCCTTGCCGAAGACGGTGATCTTGGAATCGTTAACCTCCACCGGGCAGGAGTTCTGCAGGTGCTGGTTCTGGAAGAGCTGGAACTGGAGCAGGAAATCGTTCTTCAGCATGTTTACGTCGGAGAAGTGTCCCGTGAAGTGTCCGTACGCCTCCGGGAATGAGTCGCGGAAACGTGTGAGATCCTCCGATAGGCCGACAACGCTTTTGAAGTATACATAGAGTTTAGCCGGATTTACTCCTTCCTGGCATACCCTCTCATAGGCTTTGTTCAGTTCATTTACCGTGAAGCTTCCGAAATCTTTGCCGAACACTACCATGCAGATCTCGCAATCCGCAAGAGTAGAGTCAAGACTCTCCGATGAGGAGTATAGGGGGGAATCAGCAAGATAATCCCACTTGGTGAGGTATATATGGATGTCCTGGGGCTCCAGGATAAGATTCAGGTGCTCCACGAGGTCAGACAGCTCCAGGCTTTCTTCATCCAGTCCTGTGCCCAAAGCAAGGAATATCTTCACTCTCTTTTTCATTATGATAATTGTTTCGAAGTATATTGGGGGAACAGTTATATGTACCAATGATAAGACAATAACATGAAATGCCTTTCCTGCACAACAGCAAATAATGGGTGTTTTATAAAACGTATGTTACCTTTTGCCATCGCGGGACGCGCCCGGAGGTCGCTAACTACACTGGGGACACTCGAATTCTTGAGTAAAGCGTTATTTGAACCGCATTGCACGGGCCGTGCATCCCTACAAGAGCGTAATATGAATCTAATAGTGTAGTAGCTTTTCGCCGTTCAGGGTCGCGTGGCTTTCGGTGAAGATGACGGGATATTTGTCTTCCAGGTTATCACGCTGGTAGCGGTCCCATACCTTCAGGAAATCTTGCTTCAGGGAAATGATAGAATCAAAATTCTCGGTCGGTATTTCCGGATATGTGTCTCTGAACGTCGATTTAAATTCCTTAAGTTCGTCGGTCTCGGTGCCGCCATTCTTAAAGAAGACAGTCAGTTTGCCGTTGTCATTGTCGCCGTCGCATAGTTTGTCGTAGGCCGTCTTGAGTTCAGACTCGGTGTATTTACCGAATCTTGTAGCGAACAAGACGAAGCATAGGTTGCATTGCTCAAGAGTCTTATTGTATTCCTCCTGTTTGTGTCGTTCGCTCATGGAGGCGTCGAGATACTCCCACTTCACGAGGTAGATCCTGACATCCTCGTTTTCCAATGCGAGGTTCATGTGTCCGATAAGATCTGCAATTTCCAACCGTTCTCTTTTCAGTTCCTCGCTCGATGCCAGGAATATCTTGAGTTTTTTCATTATTTTACATGATTACTTTTTATCGGGAAGAGTGGAATATCGTGTCCTGAAGCTTTCTCGTAAATCCTATCTGCTATTTGATCTATTGAGACGAATTTTTCTGTGGCTGGGCTAAAGAACTGCAAATTCTTTATACTTACCTCATAAGTTTCATTAATATATCTAATCAGAGCATCCGATCTTATATCGGTCTCTCGGATTCTCGACCAATTAATATTTCGGTTAGTAGAGAATTTAGGAATATCGTTCCTAAATTGATATTTACTTAAAACTCTTTTAAGAGCCCATTTAATCTTCCATTTAGGTTGGAAATCGAAATTCCAAAACTCTACGATATTTTGTTTGATGAAAGTTCTGGATATGTCATACCTAAGAGTATTCCTTATGAAATCATACAATCCATCCCAGTATACCTGTATGAATGTTTCGTCTACTGTGGAATATTGGGCTTTTTGCATCCTGCTCTGGATGATGAATTTTTCTAGAATCTGTTCGGCTGTAAAGGATACTAATTCCTTTTCTGAAGAGGCCTCAGAAGCCGCCGTTTCTTTTATCGGTTTCTCCGATTCGTCAGCATTAGCAGCTCTCTTCTCGCCATGAAGGGCTGCATAAAGCTTTTTATGAAGTTCTATCTGTTTGGGATTGTTTTTGATAAGGTATTCAACCCCTTCAATACCATCCAACGGATGAAACTTCCATCCGCACACGCTGCAAAACTCTTCTTCTAAATCGAACTTTGTATTGCAAATCCGGCAGTATTTCTTATCAACGCCTATAGACTTAGAGAGATTTCTTAACTTTGTAATCTCTAATTCTATCTCATACTGTTTTTTTACGAAAGTCTCCGCATCCTCCTTAATCTGATTAAGAAGGTTGTTTCTTTCTTCCTCCTTTTCCTTTTTTTTCAGCCTTTCTTGTTCTTCCTGTCTGGATTTCTCTTGGATTTTTTTGATCCGGTCTTTATGCTCCTCGGTTTCTACATAATCGAGTAGTCGATCCTGATAGTTCTCGAACTGAAAGGATTCATATCTCCTTAAAGCAATTGGCAACTCACGCGGAGTCATGTCTTTTAGGATTGTCAATATGTTGCCGTTTTTCTGTTCATCGAGTTTTAGATCGACAAACAATCCCCATTCATATTTTACATATTTCGACTTCGGATATTCCGGGTCGGAAGAAAACACAATAATATGCTCTGCTGTATCCAGAGCCTCCTCAATACTTTCTCTGTATTGAGAATCTCCTAATTTACGTAGTTCTTTGGATGCGAGGAATGTATTAAAGTGATTTTTGGTAAGAAAATCATATACTTCCTCCGCATACTTATAATCCTCGCTCTTACACGAGATAAACACATCGTATTTAGTTGAGTCCATAATTATTTCTCTAATTATTTTTTTAATGAAACATGAGATATGATATTTTTATTTTTAGGGCGGATTTCGAAGCCGAGCTTGATGATGTGCTTCAGGGTATTGATGGCCGTGTTCCGGTCGTAATCCTTTTCGATTTCCGGAAGCTCTTCATAGGGGATGAGGCATGGTGTCTGTTTCAGAAGGTCATCTCTCTTATCTCCGTATGACCATCCTTCAGCCATGCGGTTCTGTGCCCATACCTCATGCACATTCTTGGCTATCGTCTCGCTTAGACATGCCAATTCCGCGGGTAGCTCTATATCGGCAAGGTCTGCCGGTTTTGGTATATATCGGTCTTTCATGGAATATAACTTCTTTATATTGACGAAATCCTTTCGTTTTCTTTGATTTTTGAGTACAATTCTCCGAGATTACTGTTTATATCTGTATCGTAATCCCTTACTTTTGGATTGGGATCATATCTGGTCAAATCATAATTACTGCAGATATCCACATGTGCCTGTCTGGCTTTATATTTATCCTTTAATTCCTTGAATTCAATTTTGATATCTTCAAAATTGGTTGATTTTTTTCTGATGATGTCAAATTCCTTTTGTTCATCTTCATTTAAAGGTCTGAATCCTAACAGTATCCTTTCGGTATTCCATCGATTGTGTTCTACCATCTGCAATTGATTTCTTGTCTCTCCATCTTCAAATTTTTTGTTGAATGAAGTCTCCGGATCTTTAGAAAATTCAGATTCCTTGAATCCCAAAGACCTAAGCTTAACAAACAACATATTAGCAGAATAGTTGCTTGACCATTTATTCAATATGTCATTGTTATCCCAATGGGGAATCCACCCGTTTGACGTATTGTAGAGGTAATCTATAATTGTTCCATACGTATCATTAAGGAGATTCTCAGAATAGCATTCATTCAGCATGCCGAAAGCTCGGAATCTGTTTCCTCTGCCAGGCAGTTCCCGCATGAGTTGAACAGCGATATCGCTTTCCTTCTGCCTCACCAACACCATGTTGAGGGAGGGCCCATCGATCACCTCCGAAGGCAATCCCATGCTTATGGCAAGATTCCTTTCCGAGTCTTCTCCGCATAATGCAATGGTCACGATGCGATTGGACTCCGAGCAGCTTTCCTTCAGATATTTCCTGATCTCAGGCTCAGCTACATCTCCCTTGATGAATTCCCACTCTATGTCCATGAAGTTTTTCGGACCAAGATATCTGTAAGGAGATGTGGAATCTGCATCCGCCAGAGGATCTTGCCATTCCCCGTCAGCTTTCCATCGTGCTAAGTCAAACAGCACGGAATGACGGTTTCTGAACCTTTCACCCAATTTGCCGGCGTCAGGATCTATGAACGATATTCTGGAATATGTCTGATAGTTCCCTTCCTTGAAGTTGGGAAAGTGGAGCACCTGCGCGGCATTAGTAGCCAAGGCTTTGGCCAGTCCTGTCATCCCGATCAGTATAAGATGCACGCTTCTGTCGCTCTCCTTTCCGATTCCGGAGCCATCTAATGGAAGGTATCCGTTACCGTCGAAGCTTGTCAATGAAAGTACTTTCTGCCCCCATATTTCATTGAAGTTAAAAGGATGGAAATCCAGGTTGTCGATAGCGCGCTCTTTGGGTTTTCCGCAGAAGTCAACCTGCTGCAAAAGGGAGAACATTGTGTCGGAATTGATCTGGACATAGCAAGGCACTTTTTCATGGGCCTCGGTGGTGGCGGAGGCAGAAAGACTCCTTCCCACGGTACTGTGGCACGCTGTTTCCTTCAGAATAATGGCCGATATCTTCTTTACGCATTCAAGACATACATCATCGTGATCCTCTCGGCCTTCTTCACCCACAATATAGATCTCCTTGGGATTACAGCCCAAAGAAAGACGCTCAAGATCATCATTGGCATTGATTGCACCACTCATTATTATGAGATTTCTTTCTATACTATCGTCAATGTTGGCATGAAGCCAATCCCGTATCTCTGTACTGTCTCTTTCACACATCAGCAGGATGTGGCTCTTAGGGTATTTTTTCTGAATTTTGTCAAACAATGAGGGAACACTGCGGTTGAACCCCAATATTATGACATGGTGAGATACCTTATAAGTTGTTTCACCATGTTGATAGTTCTCTACCCTCAGCGACAGAATGTTGCTGATAACGGATATAAGCATACCGCTGAAAATAACCAAGCCCACCAAGGCTATTATCAGCGCGAAAGGAGCGAATAGATATTCTGGCGGCTTACCGGGGTCCATCAGAAAGAACAGCACATCATACCACCGGCCATTACTTTCCGCGCCATTGGAGTCATAGAAGTCTCCGCTATAGCTCAGAACGATAAGGACCAGATAGACGGCCAGCATTATCAGGAACAGCCACATTATCTGCAGCCCGAATCCCTTGGAGAATGATCTGTCGAAAAACAGTAAGAAACTCTTTCTTTTATGTCTCAAAACCTGAGTGTATAAGGTTAGCGGTTATTCAATCGTCTTTATTACCATCCAAATCCAGTTCCTCATTAATCCTTTCAAGTTCCTGATTCAGGTGATTCCCATATTTCTCCAACTCATCCAGACCATAGTCTTCCATGCTTTCTGTCCCTTCCTTATATCCCTTCATGAAGGCTCCTGCTCCTTCAAGAAATGGAATAAGCTCGTTGCCGAGTTTTTTCGCTCCTTCGGTCATGATGATCACGGTGAGTTTCCCTTCTACACGGCCAAGGGCTCTGAGCTGTTCAGAAGAGAATTCGCAGTCCTCCATGTCATAGTGGATGTCTTCAAGTTCCTCGAGGGCATCGGCCCATTCGTTGACACCCCACTTCTCGCCGTTTTTTTGGATTTTCTCCGAAAGACGATCGAGGCGGTCCATAACTCTCTCTTCGTGAGGTCTGCAGCCTGTAAAAAGAACTGCCATGCATGCCATCAGCACGCTGCCTGCAATGAGTCTTATCATCTTCATGCAATTTCCAATACTTGTTCAAAATCCTGAATGGTGTCGCCCTCTTTGATTTCGCCGAGACGGAAACCATCGCCAGTTGTCTCGCAATAGAGATATTCTATCCCATTGTGTTCCTTCACGACGTTGTCGGCTGTGATGCCGAGAATGTCTTTTATGACAGGCTTATACTCCACTCCTACGGCTGCGTGTCCGTATTTCTCCGACATCATGAAGAGGGTCTTGTAGCCAAGTTCGCGGAAGAGCGCGATGGTCAGTGAAGACTTGCAGTCGCAGTCTCCCTCCTTGTCGTAGAGCACCTCGTCGGGAAATCTCATATATTCCTTGGAGACATCGTTGTAGTTGATTCCTGAAGAGAACTCATCTACCTTATAGTTGATGTTGGGCATCTGGCAGAAATCGAGGGCGAACTGCAGCATCTCGGCCTCATCCAGGCCTGCTTCCGCGACACTTCTTTTGATGTATGCGGCGATTTCCCTTACCTTTCTCTTGCGCTCGGGTTCGCGGTCTATGTAGTCGAAAATGAAGGAGACATTATCAAGATAGTGGTGACCATCCATACCATAGCTGACAAACGGATTCTTCTCGCGAAGGTCTTTCATTTCGTCTGCATCGAATTCGAGAGTGTAGGAACCGTGAAGTTTATTGCCTCTGCGCTCGTCGAGGTCCCAGTTGTAGATGCTCGTCTTACGCTCAGCGTTGCTGTTGTCCCCCTCCATAGAGATAAGTGGAATCTCCACTTTCGTCTCGAAATCACTTGGCCTCATGCCGTCGAGTGATCCACCGATGCGGAAGCCGTCGGAAGATGTTTCGCAGAAGATATATGTCTTCCCGTTGTATTCAAACGTCGCGTCTTCCATCTTCTGGCCGAAGATAGTGCCATCTTTGATCCAGTTCCGCTTCGCCTCGATACCGATTGCGCCGTATTTCTGCATTCTCGAGTAGAGGAACACCACGTTGTAGCCGGAATAATGAGCAAGCACTGCAGCCAAGAACGCCTTGCTATTGCTGTCTCCCTCCTTGTCATAGAGCACTTCATCCGGGAAGCGGATGTAGTCCTCGAATTTAAGAATAGCATCGCTCTCGCGGTTGAGCACATAGCGGATATTGGGTTCCTGCACGAAATCAAGCATGAACTGCAGGGAGTCATTTTCGGTATCGATTGAGTTCTTGGCGGCGATTTCCTTGATACGCTTTGCCACAAAACGGCTTCTTGCCGAGACGCCTGCGTGAGAGTCTACATAGCCGAACATCTCCTTGATCATGGTTGGCAGTGGCTTATCGTTGCGCTGGTTGAAGAACGGATTTGCAAACCTCAGATCGCGTATATACTGGGAATCGAAATATAATTCCATTCTGCCCTTTTTATCCGGGTCTGTCTCAAGCGCCCATTCATACTGCCTCTCTATGTCGCCTGTAGGATTCTCTGCTATTTCATCGATTTCTTCCTCCTCGTCGGGAGCGTATGGATTGATGATCTTCCAAGGGCGGCTGTTTGGCTTGAGAGCCATGTTTATCCCGACTGCGGAACTTATCGCCATGGCAAGCGGTAAGAAGTCAAACCTGTAATATCGGAAGAAGAGCATGGTCACAGTGCAGCAGCCGAGTATCAGCATGTCGTAGCCCCGCTGGCTCAGCATTTTGTTGAATAGGTCGATACGCGGCTGTATGGTATCGGAGCGTTCGATGCACTCGATCTTTATAGCCCTTACGATGACCCACACAGCGTAATATGCCAGATAGAGAGGAGCATCCATCCAGAACTTATAGCCGATGAACCGAAGTCCCAATATCTTGACCTGTATGATATACCATATGACATAGATGACTGCATATATGAAAGCCGCAGGAAGCGCAGTGTCTTTCCATCCGTAAGCCGGGCTGTTGTAATGCTCTCGGTAATCGTTTTTATTGTATAGGTCATAGAATACGCCGAAAGCGGCTGCGCGAGCCTCGGGAGGCATTGCATCCTTAGCTGAAGAATGTATGCCGATGTAGCTGGCCACTGCCACCGGTATACGCATAGGTTTCAACTTATTCCTGTCCTTTTTCTCCTTCTTGACTTTCTTCTTTAAATTCTTCTCCTCCTCCTCAACTGTGGACTCAGCATTCACGAAAGCTGGTCCGGCCTCGGACTTATCCTTCGGCAGCCCCATGTAGGCGTTCAGGCTACACTTCAGCCAAAACGTCTTCCATGTGCGTTCGCCTACGGCAGTCGGGGCCTCCGGATCGGAAGGACGGGCCGTATAGCCTATCTTCTCCGGTTTGCTCCCATCGGTCTTCTTATAGATATATCCATCCTGGGAGATATAGCCGTAGGTACGGTATTTCGGTTTCACGGTGTCGTCTTCGGGATCAGTGACGAGTACCTCCACGTATGCGTTGTCGTCTCTGCCTTCTCCCATCTTGATGCGTCCTATGGCCACACCTTTGGCCTTGTCCAGCAGATGCACTTCGGGCACTTCGTAGGCGTCAGACGGCGTAAGGCAGCCGATGCTCTGCATCTTCTTTGTGCGCTTTTCTGCTACAGCAATCCAGACCTTGATCTTAAACAGCTGCACGACCAATACAAGCAGCGCCAATGCACCGCTACCAATAAGCGCGTATGTTAGCATATTTGACATATATAATCAATCGTCGGGATTTAGTACTTCTTTGTAGATTTCCTTGTCTCCGTATGACTCAGCGAAAAAGTCGGAATCGAGCAGTCTGAACCATTCCGTAGAGGAGTCATCATCGGCCAGTGCCCATAGCAGCAGGGTAGAGGGATAGGGGAAATAAACTTTTCCCTGATCGCCGGTGGGTTCTGCTTCGGATGATTCCTCATTCTCGACAGTCTCGGCTTCAGCCTCTTCCTGACTGGCAACCCCGCCGAATTTCTTTTTCAACCAATCCTTGCCCTCGGCATAGACCCTCTGACGACGTACATTCTCATCGAAATCCTCCATTGGTAGGATGCGGTTGAGGGAATATTCCTCGAAGCTTCTCCATCGCGTAAGGAAAATATATTTCCTATAAAGATGATTGTGCTTCGCCACCTGCTCGTATTTGAAGGGAGTGGAGATATAATCGAATGCGTAAGGCACTGCGCGCGGGTCGTTGACCTTTATATCGGCCATCTCCAGATCTGCCGACGAGGTGACCTCCCCATTGTTGGCTGCATACTCCACCATAGGCTCAAGCACATCCTTGGGGACCACATGCCCTGTGACGTTCGCTACCAGGAATTCCCCAACGGTGTCGTTGATACGCGGCACCAGACTATCTTTGATGGTCTTGCTCAGATGCGTCTGGAAATAGGCGAGATGTTCCTTCCAACGAAGTTTCTGCTCGTTTTCCTGCTGTTCTTTGGTGACCAGCTCTTCCTCTCCGGTCTCGCTTACCCTGCGGATAAGGCTTTCACAGAGATCGACATCTTTATAGAGTTCCATCATCAGGTTGCGATGCTGATGGAGGAATAGATAATATTCCCTATCGCTGACCTCACTGGTCTTATAAGGGATGTAGTTGATCCTTATCTCAGTATCGACTGCCTGAGGATACGGTAGGAGGTTATTCCGGCCGAAGCCCCCTCCGAGCAGGGGCTGATTGAACATAGTGAAAGGAATCAACGGGCGGATGAGGATGAGGTCTTCGTAGCCTTTTTCCACTTCATTGCGGATGGCTTCCGTACGCTTTATGTATGCGTCGCCAAGAGCGATCATCTTGTCGTAGAATCTCTTGATTTCCGATTCGATGCGGTTGGCAACGCGGGCGTATGCGTCGTGAAGGAAGAGTGCCTTGAGGTCGTTTACGGCCTTACGTTTCCTGCGTTCAAATCTGAACCAGGAAATAGCCTGCAGGATTACGGGCACAAAGAAAATACCGATCGACCACCATTCCGAATAGCGACGCACCTTTCCAAGGTTGATGTAATGTGGCGATATCATGACAAGTATCGGCACCACGGCAAGAGAGAGCATGATGCCTAAGAGTATAGCGCGGTTGAAGCGGCTCATTATAGTCGCTTCTTGGCTAAGAAGGTCGTTGAGGTCGGTCACTACCTCCTTTTTCATCTCCGTCTGACGCGTACCGCCGTTCTTATCGCGGATGTCCTGCTCGTATGCATCGTGGTAGTCCATAAAGGCATCCTGCATGTCGCGGGGCACATCCTTCTCCACCTCATCCCAGAAAGCTCCGCGGATAGCCCCTGCGATTTCCTTTTTCTTCTTCGAGAAGCTGTCTTGCATCTGCTTGAAGAGATCTATGACCGTAGGAAGTCCTCCGTCGTTGGCCTCAAGTTCGGAGAATATCTCTTTAAGTCGATTGAAGATGTTGAGCTTAGCAGTGTTGAATTTCTTCTTGGTTTCCGATGCGAGGATCTCGAGGGCTCCACGTGTGCTGTCATCGATGGTCGACATTATCTGATGCATCATGTTGCGCGTGAAGTCCCGCAGATATTTGTTGTAGTAGTTCCTTTTAAGGTATTTATGGAAGAAGTCCTTTACCGGATGGGGACGCGGCTCTTCCAGCTTCACTTCCTCTCTGTCCAGGTGATTGATGGTATTCCAGTCAAAGAATGACGCCGGACTATACTCATCGTCTTTAAATATCGCCAGGCTGAGGTTTGCCTTCTCATCCGTACCCTTTTTCTTAAGGCTGCGCATAAAGTCGATACCGAACTGATGGCGAGCCTTCAGGTCTTCGTTCTCTACATCATACACTACCGAGGTCGCTCCCATCGAGAAGTAGAAGTCTTCGGCCGAGGGTGTACCGCTGAGCAGCGGATGAGTGGAGTTGGTGGCGTAATATAGATGTATGATGCATTGGAATAGATATTCCTGAAGATGATTGTCTGAAAGGGCTGAGTAATGGCAATCGGTACGAGTCTGCACATCCTGATAGATCATGACATGGTCGTAGCCCCTCATGTCTGAGACTTTATGCTGCACGTCTATTTCCTGCAGAGTGCGCTTCATGCTCACCCGCTTATCTATCTGCAACGCATTAAGGTTGCTCGGGATATAAATCGCCCCGATGATTTCCATACCCTGATGGATGTGGTGGGCTAGAATGCGCCCTCTCTCCTTCTGCAGCAGACCTGCCACTGAAGGAAAGATAAGGCGTGTGAAGTCCTCATTGAGGTCTCCCAGCACCACTACGTTGAATTTTACATCCGGAGGAGCATTGCTTTCGCGCAACCCCCTGATGAACTTCTGACCTTCAGCCACGAGGTCAGACTGAAACTCATATAGTTTTCTGGCAGTTGTCCAGGCGGCTTCCTTTCGTGGGGTTGTCTGAGAGATATCTACCTTATAATCCTTGTCGGCCATGGGAGAATAGCGCCACCAGTCACCCTCAATCACCGATTCTTTTTTGGCTTTTCTCTCTTCGTCGTTTTCAATGAGTTCTTCCACTGAAATTTCGGATACCGCCCTGGAGTCGGCGCCGGAGTCGCCTTCTGTTTCGTTGTCGGTCGCGGATGCGGGTGCGTGCACTGGGTGTTGTACATCATGATCTTCCCCTGCCACATTGGCTGTGGTTTGTGTCTCAGCATCGCTACGGGTCTCTTCCCCGGGGTCGGAAGTCCGCTTTATATAGACATTGTCAATCTGACCGAGGAGAGCCTCGAAGTGCTCTCTCCGGTCAGATTGTTTCCTTAAGTCTATGATCCAAAGTGGAAGCATGCGCTATTGTCTTAGAGTCTTATTTCTTGAAATCGTTGACTGAAGCGTAGTCGTTTCTCAACAGATTGAAGAAGATGCTGTAGATGCGGCGTTCTTCGAGAGTCGGGGCATCGCTCTTCTTCTTGTTGAGGGTGTCGAGCAGATTCTTACGCTTTGCGGCATAGTTCTGCTTCAGGATCTCCTCTCCTCTTATCGGGGTCTCACCGGGCACGCGGCTACGGATGATAGCCTGGATCAGTCTGTCGGTAGTCTCGCCGAAACGGTCGTTGTGATAGAGGTCGATGTATGTCTCGAATCTCTCCACGAAGGTGTTCCCCTCGATTGTATGGAAGAGGGCGCGTCCGTCGGCCTCGGTGCAGATGGCAAGCTTGCCGTCGGTCTTTGCGCCGTCAGTGATCAGAGCCTTGGGAAGGGCGATCTTCTCTGACACCTCAGAATCCTGAATATACATCGTATCGATATAGAGTTCCTTATCGTACTCATCCTGATAGAACAAGGGTGAGAGTTCCTCGCGAAGCTCGTTGAGCATCAGCATCTTCACGTATGAGTGGTGCTGGGGAAGCACTTCGAGCGGGAGATGGTCGATGGTGAGCTTGTCGAGGTGCTGCGCGAAGTCGCCATGGAAATGATATTTCTGGCGGAAGGTGGCATGGTCGTAGACATTCTTGATCGCATCGTAGATGCGGTAGTCTCTGAGTGCCAAGCCAAACTTTGACTTGAGTACCATAGCGGAGTTTTCATCCTCTCCTTTCTCGAAGCGGTGTTTGTTGTTGCCTTTCTGATAGCCGAGCATCTCCTCAGCGAGGTCTTCGCTGGCAGTCACGAAGATGATGTGCTCCTCTTTCTTTGTCACTGCTATGCGGTTGTTGTTGTAGCTGAAGAAGAGCGCGGGATTGAGGGAACGCCTTACGTCATCCTTTTCATCGTTGGTAAGCTCGGAGAAGAATGAGTATATCTTCTTATTGTACCAGCCTTCCTGAATCGATTTGTCTTGCTGGAGTATTTTTTCAAAAGAGATTTCGGCAAGCTGAAGGAAGTCGTTGATTACCTTTTCAGCCTTAACGTTGCCTTGGTCTGCAATGTTTTGGTTTGCGAAGAATCTGATCTCGACGGTCTTCTTGTCGTCATCCGCGTTGGCTACAGTCAGCTTATACTGATTGATGAGATCGACCTGCCTCTTAGAAAGATTCTCCTCATTATATGAATAAAGGGAATTGTTGACCAGTTTTTTCAGGTCATCGCGTTCCGGAGTTTCGTCTTCACTGGAAGATATGACTTTTGTATACTGCTTGCTGAAGAAATTGCCGGCCTTCCAGCCATTGCCATCGCAGATATTCTTCAGCATCGGAAGGTAGACAGTAGTGACGTCAAGGGCGGCTTCACCAAATTTAGTGGCGAGCTTATTGTATTCCTTGACAGCATCCGCATTCATCTCCTGGGCTTTGCTCATGATGCCCTGGATATAGCGGGCGAGTTTTGACAGCTCGTCATTATGCTCGTCCATTACGAAATCCCTCTTGATTTCGTCTGCCCACTTTTTCACTTCTGCAGTTATCACCTCATCGGCATACTGAGACACTAAATTTTTATATTCCCTTATGTCATCGGCATTGTTTTTAAGGCCGATTTTTTCTTTAAAGTCGATAGTCTCTGCATCTGTGCTTGCTTCACGAACCTTTTGATCCGATACACCTTCGTCTTGTGCCGCGGAGTTCCCTTTTGGCTGGAGCTCCTTGTTGAGTTTTTCTCTTACGGCTTTGATGGCCGCATGGGCATATGCAAGTCCATGGTTGCGGATCAGTTCTTCTGCATCCTGCCAGATCTGGTTGACAATGACCTTCTTTGTCTCATTCTTCTTTTCATCCTTACTGGCATTAGCCATCGCGGTTTTAAGGCTGTCCAGGTCATTGTTGATGTTGTCGAATTTATATCGGTCATCCATGACTTTGGATTCGACATCTATTCCATCGATGAGTTCTGTGATCGCAGCAGATTGGTCGGCGACCAGTTTGTGGGCAATTGTATGCGGCTCCTTTTCATTCAGTTCCTTGAATAATTTTGCGGCGATCTTATCCACATCCTCCTTGCTGACTGTGGCTTGCTTTTTGTCGCTGCAAAGGAGCCAAGAGCGAAGGATATCTCTTTTGAAGCGCGCACGCATATACTTGTTGTATTGCTCGATAGGCTTCTGCAGAGAAACGTATCCCATCGGCACGAGGAACTCCTCATGGTTCTTCTCCATGATATCGTTCATGTAGTTGTCGATATCGCTTCGGAATGTGGCGCCTGCCTGGCCGTTGTGCAGATGATAAAGCATCTCGGCGGTATTCTGGATCATCGTGCCGGGAGAGCCGAGGCTTGTACCCTTGTCGGTCTGGATGTCTACGGGGATGACATAATAGAAGGGGCAATAGCGTTTCTTGGAGTCGACGAGGTTATAGTCGTTGTTGAAGGCCAGTCGATGCATCACTGTGTTCTGCTTCTCGTCGTAGCTCATCTTCTTGAAGGCCTCGAGCTCGGAGAACACACCATAGGCGTTGAGCGAATACTTCTCCTCAGTGGAGTTGGCGTCGATAAACACCTTGGGCATATAAAGAGTATACACGAGCTGAGGATCGCCGTTTCCTACGATCTGATGGTGAAGCTGATTGATATGATAGAGCACATCGTTGAAGATGCCTGAACCGGTGCCTCCGAGCGAGCTGCTGACGAGCCAGTAGTAGATCACGCAGTCCTCTCCACCGATAGTCTTGACATCATTGAGTGAAGAGATGGCAGACTGCAGTTTGGATTGGAAATCGGCCAGAGAGTGGGCGAAGGCGATACGCGACTTGATACGGAATGCGCCTGCACCGAACGAGAGCGGCTGATCAGGAATCTTAGTTGCCAGCTCAGGAGAGCAAGCCTCAAGAATACGCTTATTGATTAGAGAGGAAGATTCTCTCTTGGCCTCATAATATATGGCCGATGGATTGGCTTTCCCTAAATTGATGAGGTCGGTCTGCGGATTGATGAAGGGTACGTTGCCGTTCTCGAAAGAAGACCGGTTGTCGCGGTTTGCGTTGTCAATGTCGCGCTGGTCGGTGTCGATGAAGATGAAGCGATAGTTATCGTTCATCGCCTGCAGGCGAGTTTTCGATGCAGTCGCAGTCGGGAAGCGCTTCTCATAAACTTTTGACTTGATCTTAGCCACAGTCTTGACGCCCTGGCCGCCAATGCCGATAAAGATATGTTTCTCGTTGGCCATGAGTATTATGGTATTTTTATTGTTATTTTTTCTTTTTAATATTGATTGTCACTCGGTGGGTGATGTTCTGCCGGTTTTCACCGCATTTCAGCGATACGGAAGTCGGCGAACCGTATCTGCTCAGCTTACCCTGCATTTTATCGCCGTTTCTCACGTATCCTTTACTCGGCTTCCATATGAAGACGGGTTTCTTTAGACTGAAAGGACTGAATGTCTTCTTGACTACATCAATCGACCATGGAGCATCGGAAAGATTACATTTGTTGTTGCCTCCCGCTCCGATTTTCAATGAGGCCTGTGGGGAAATATAGATACGCGGGGATGGCCCTACGATATTTCCTGTAGCATCCCTGAGTGAAACCTCACCTTCGAATTTCTCGGATCTGTTTCTGCCTGCGGCTTTGATCACGAGGAAGATATATATGATGAGCAGCACGAGCAGTGTGACGCAGAGCCAGAAGGGGAGCCAGAAAGTCCAGAGCCATCCGCTACGTTCGGTCGAAGTGTCGGGTATCGGCTTGTCGATGCTGAGACGTTTAAGCTCGCTGTCGTAGTCCGTAGGTAGCATGAGCCCTATATTGAGTGCCTCGTTGTCATATCTATGCAGACCGATACTCTTGTTTTTGAGTCTACCCAGCTTGATGTCCTTGATGACGGTGTCGGTCGTAATCTGCCATACTCCTTTATTGTTTTTAAAGTAAAAATCTGATCCTGAGTCTGTGTAGGTGGAGTCAATCTGAAGCTTCGTGTACAGCTTATTGGGCTTCCAGTGGATCTCTGCTATGGTATTGCCGTCAATGTCAATATTTGTGCTGAAACGGGGATTCAGGTTTCTTGCATTGTCGATCTCGATCACGGCCTTGAGTTTTTCGGTCATGATCTCGCGTGCGAGCTGGTCAAACCAGTGGGAGATTGCAGCCTGGTCGGAGATGGCATCAACAACATCAAACTTGCGGGTGACGCCGGTGTTGTTGAATACCTCCTCCTTGAGCTGATCAAGGCAAAATCCCTTCATGGTCCCCATTGGAGGGAGCTTCATCGCCACCACGCGAGTATGCTTGCCATCTGTGACATTTTCGAAATTCTTATTCAGATCCACCAACAAGCCGGAATGGATGGGAGTCTCTCCTTGGCCGGGAAGATCGTTGAGGAAGTCGGTGATGATCACCACCACATTCATGTCTATATCCTGATTATTTCGCATTGAACCGTTGACGGCCTCAACTGCTTTGGCAACATCCGTATTGGCGCGAAATGTGCGGTCATAACCTGCATTATTATATAGCGTTGACAAAGCGTTCTCAAGAGTCTGCTTTGTACCTTCGTTATCGATCTTCACCTCAAGACCGGGGACGTTTGACTTGGCTTCGGTGCCGAACGGTATTACTGTCACCTGCTCCCCGTTTGGAAGAGAGCGGCTGAAAGCCTTCAACGCCGGTGTTACTATCGAATCGTATTTTACCATTGAGCCGGATACATCTATGGCAAAGATATAATGCGTATGCATGTTCTCCAGTTCCGGATGATAGAGTCTCGTAAGTTTCGGGAACTGCTGCTCCAGATATGTCATGGAAGATGTATTTCCTTGCGTAGATGTCTGAGCAAGACTTAATCCACACGTCAGGCATAGTAAAAGAAAAAATAACGTTGATGTCTTTTTCATGATGCGATGTCTATTTAATGCTTTTATCAATGTCCGGAAACGACCATTTCTTTGAAGTTAGGGTCTTTATTGCAAAATTAGCAATTTTTTTGATTCATTCAAAATATTTTTGAAAATATATAATATATAAGGTCCAATTGTTCGTTCCTTTAAAAGGAATTTCTTTGAGAGACTCCATATTGCCTATATACAAGAACGATGACATTTCCTCGACTCAATGTATATTTATGTAGTCCACGAGGGAACTCGGATCGAACCGGGCAAGGCTTTTGCTTACGCTTGTTATAAATGTTTTGGGAATGGGCGATGCGGACTGTCTTTGAGTCGAATAATAGCCAAAAGTGGATGTTTTTACCCACTTTTGGCTATTATTCGATTAAGGGATTTGTCTGGGAAGGAATCAGTCTTCCTCTATGGAGGGATCGTAGTCTTCGGTGTCGGATTCGGCTTTCAGGGCTTCGGCCCGCCTTCGCCATTTTTGTATGTCGGTGCGAAATTCTGTCTTTTCTTCCGGGGTCAGGTTGTGGTCTTCGTCAAGCTGCTCCTCAAGGAGATTGGCGATTGATTCGGCCCCGCGCCAGTCGCCTGCGAAGTAAGCCTCGCCAAAGTATTTCAGGGCGAGCCAGAATGATTTGCCGCATCCTATGCCGTCGGCATAAAGCCATCCGAGGCGGTAGAGGTATTCCTCGTCTTCTTCATCGAGCCTTGCCGCTGTCTTAGTCCATCTGAAAAGAGCTTCTGTGCGCTCCGTGTCGTCAATATAGTCGGGCATCACTATATCCCAGTAATAGTCGCTGAGCTTTTCGGCCGCTTCCGCGTCTTCCTCCGCTATCTGCTCGAGATATTCTATTCCCACCTCTGGATCGCCCCCTCTTGCCATATTCAGGAAGTAGTCGCCGAGCCAGTTGCACGCATATTTCTTCCAATGACTATCTTTTTCAGCACATTTCTCATAGAATCTCTCCGCATCGTAATGGTCATATTTCTGGCGGGGGCCTCCTTCCGCCTGATCGGGAGTCTCGGCGTTGTCGCACATATAGCCCAGTATGTAGTAGCCTAAAGCTTCCCCTCCTTCGAAAGCGGCTTTTTCCGCGTATCCGAAACTTTTGTCAAGATCGACAGGAACGCCTATCCCTTCGTGCAGCAGCAAAGCTATGAGGCCGTCTCGCTCGCTGCTGTCGGGAGCGTCATTGATTATCTTGAATATCTGTTGCGGGATTGCGGGATTGCTGTCTCTATTTTCCAACATGCGAAGAAACGTGTCGGTAAGCGATTCCTTTGTCATTGCTTTCTTGTATTGTATTTAGTCATTCAGTCAAATCTCACCCGGGGGTTCATCTGCGAAGGTGATTTCCAGTCGATGCCGTATTCCTCTTTCAGAAGTTCACGCTTCGCGTTCCAGTATTTGAAGCAGAATCCCATGTGGCGCGGAGCGTTGGCAAAGCGCTCATCAAGACGGCGTTTTACATCGTAGTAGATATCTTCCCACCGGAAGGTGTATTCCACAGGGTCACATCTGAGATGTCCGATGCCCGGTTCCATTATTATCTTCATGAGTTCCTGAGAGGTGAACAGTCCTGCTATTGCATCCTGAAGCTCCTTACTGAAGAAACTGTCGTAGTATCTGGCATCTTCAAGAAGTATCCTGAGTTTCAGGAGGCGACGTGCGCGCCCCTTGAGGTCTTCGTTGAGTTTCCCCATCTGGAAAGCCTTGCGCAGGAACATGAGGGTGAGATCGTAGGAGGCGTGATTGTAGACTGTATCGTTGACGGCGTCGATGATTCTCGGCACAGTCTCCTCGAGGGCGTCCCATGGCGCTTCCTCACAGCGTATGATTTCCCGCACCGTGTAGGCGATATCCTTGACTGGAGGGAAATCGTTAAGTTCCACATATGTTTCCGCGAGAAGCGCGTATAGCTCAAGAAGGTCGGAGGCGTTGCTTTTTGTAGCGTATTCCTTTTCAAGCATCTCGATAAGAGAAGAGAAGCACATGGCGTCTGCCTCAAGCATCTCGTCCTTCTCCATCTCCTCCATCTCCTCTCTCATGGTGATGACACGGTCGATTCTGTTCTCTATCGAATCGGAGGAATCCGAAACGATTGCTTCTATTTTCGCTTTAAGGTCTTTTTTGTGCATAGCATAATGATTGATATTAACATAGCGCTTTTTCGGCGGCCAGATCACCGTGAGGGGACCATTCCCTTTGCAAATATAGCGATTTCTATTCTAATATCCAAATTCTTTTTCAAGTGTCGGCACTCCCGCAAACGTCAGCTTCCTTTTTATGCTGAAAAAATACGGAGTATCAAAACTTTTTATTATCTTTGCAGGTTGAAAGACTTGGCGGTTGTTTTTTCGGGCCGCCGAGTCATAAGTTTCAGACAGTCTTGATGATTTAAACAAAAAAATATAACCCGGACACGGATATGAACAAGCAGCAGAAAACCATACTTTATACTGCCATCGGAGTTGCGGCGGCACTTGTAGCCCTCGTGATCGTATTGATCTTCAGCAACAACAGCCGCACCGCGAGCCTCAACGAGGCTGAAGCGCGCGCCGACTCGCTCGCCCTCGCCAACGACCGGCTGGTGCTTACCAATGAATTCAATGAGCTCAACGCCAACTTCAACATGTACGAGGACCAGCAGATGTATCTCACCAACGATTCGCTGGTGCAGCAGTACAATCAGGCCAAAATGAAGGTGGAGGGTCTGCTGCAGGAACTCAACCAGGAGAAAAAAAGCAACGCAGCCAACCGTGCCCGCATCAAGGCGCTTGAGAATGAGATAGCTACCCTCAAGGGAATCCTGAAGCATTATCTCGAGGAGATCGATCGTCTTTCGAAAGAGAACGAAGGCCTGCGCAAGGACCTTCAGGAAGTGCGCACCCGCAACGAGCAGCTGACATCGGCAGTGACCGTAGCTACAAAGAGCAACGAGGAGCTCACACAGACAGTGAAGCAGGCCAAGAAACTCAATATCACAGGCCTCTATATGAATGCACTCAACAAGAAGGGCAAGACAGAGAAAAAGATAGGTAAGGCCCAGCAGCTTGCGGTAGGCTTCACCGTGAGCCCGAACACGACGGCAGCTCCTGGCATGAAAGATTTCTATGTGAGGATAGTGACGCCGGAAGGATCTCTGCTCGGCGGCAACGTGACCTTCCCGATGGACGGGGCGAACGTGCCGGCCACTACCCACAGGCAGGTGGAATATGCAAACGATGAGCTGTCGGTGACTATATACTGGGATGTGAATACTACTCTGACGGCGGGCGACTATACGGTGGAGGTCTTCTGCGACGGTAACCGACTCGCTTCGCGTCATTTCCAGATGGGGAAGTAGTGCGGCTATAGGCCGAGAAGTATGGAGTAGCGGCACTTCGCGCAATATGAAGCATAAAGTATAGAAATACAGCTTCGGAGGATGAACCTTCGGAGCTTTTCGTGCGTTTTATAGATGAAACCTTGATAATGATTGATACTATTGAAAACGCATTGATTTTGATTTATTAACTATAGAAAACACACAAAGAAAATGGCACACGAAGAAAAAACAGACAATACACTGCGTCTTGCATTCGACATAGCGAAACTGGCACTTAAGGTGGCTACCGTAGCTGCGGCTTTCTGCGCAGTGAAGGAAATCCACAATGTGCACAAGGCTATCGAACGCCGTCGCGAGAAATGAGTCTTGAGTCTTAAGTCTTGAGTCTTAAGATGTAAGGCTTTATGAAGATATTATAGAAATAACTAATTTAGATAACCCAATGGTGAAGGGATCTGTCAACGAGACGGATCCCTTTATTTTAAGCAACGCTCTTTTTCCTGGCGCCGATCATAAGGTTGCGTATGTAGGCTACAAGCCCGAACGACTGCCCTATGATGAGGACGGGATCATGGCGGATGATGCCATAAGTCACTATGCTTAGCGATCCGATCAGGGAGAGGATCCAGAAGATCGGCGGGAGTTCAGACTCCCCGCGACGTGAGGAATACCAGTATTGGTAGATGAAGCGGAGGGTAAATATTATCTGGCCGGTCGATCCGAAGATCAGCAGCCACATGGGAACGTCGGCATTGTGGAAGAAATTCCTGATGAATATATCGGCATGTGAGGCCGCCAGAGCGAGAGCTGCAAGCGGAGTGGCGGCCAGCAATATCTTCAGCAGGAGATTCATGCGGCCCCAGATCCCCTTCGCCTTGAGGTTCCAGAGATAGACGTAGTATGAGATGAACTGGCCGAGGACAATCGCGAAGTCCTGACGCAGGACGCCATAGAGACACAGCAGATAAGATCCTATGATGCTTAGGATCCAGAAGACCGATGGGGAGAGCACCTTGCGGGCGCGTTCCGACATGATCCACTGCACCAGTATGCGGGCCGAGAAAAATCCCTGGGCGAGGAATCCTATCAGGAATTCATAATGCATAATCTGTGGTCAATTCATAATGCATAATGCATAATTCATAATTCATAATTAAAGACTCAGCCATCTCAACTCCACCACGAATCGCCTCTCCGAGGCTACTGAGTATCGGCTGTTTCCCCAGGCTGAAGCCTGGGGTTTCGGCACGATGCCAGCTCTCCGAGCTGAGTCTTACCGCTACGTTGCTTTTTTTTGAGTCTTATCGTTGCGTAGCATCTTGAGATGTAAGAGTCAGGACTTTTCAGCTATTTCGTAGTTGAACCATCTTGAGCGCATCCAGCGGAATGCGAAGCAGTCCTGCAGAGGGCCGATGAGACGGTTGCTCATACTGAACTTCGACGTTCCTGCCACACGTGGATAGTGGCGCACGGGCATCTCCTTGACGGAGCATCCCTGGAGCCCGAAGAGAGCCGGGAGGAAGCGGTGCATCCCTTTTACGAATGGAACGCGGCGGGCATTGGCTGTACGCATCACCTTCAACGGGCACCCCGTATCGGTTGCCGTATCGCCCGTCATCATACGGCGAAATCTGTTGGCGAACTTAGACTGGAAGCGTTTCCAGCCGGTATCCTTTCGGTTGGCGCGTATGCCCATTACGAGTTCATGATCCTTGAGGTAGGGGAGGAGCAGGTTGAAGTCATCAGGATCTGTCTGGAGGTCAGCATCTATGTAGCCCACGTATTCAGATTCTGTAGCGTCGATTCCTGCCTTGATGGCTGCGCTTAGTCCGCAGTTGCGGGCGAAAGAGAGATATAGCATGTCGTCATGGCGCCCACAGATTTCCTTGATGCGGCCAAGACTCGAGTCGGTAGATCCATCGTCGACGAAAAGCACGCAGGCCTTGACCGGCGAGGTCGGAAGCCACGCTCCGAGGCGCTCCTCGAGAGCCTTCATATTGTCTTCCTCGTTGTAGACGGGCACTATCACCGTCAGATCGTATGATGCGGTCTTATTCATTGGATGCAGTTTGTTTAATCGGTTTTTCAGTGGTGTCACAATACAGCACGACATACTTGCTGCCAAGGCTGTGGCTTTCCATAACTCCGGGCACTTCTCTGCGGCAATCCTGCCGGGTCATGACGATGGCCGGATAGCCGGGTATAGGCATAACCTTCATTGAGTCAGTGGCCTCCACAATGCGGAAGGGTGTCATTTTAAGATAGGCGTCGATGTTCTCCGGACGGTCGATCCTCCAGGTCATGATTTCAGCCTCGGGATTATCTTTTTTCATGCTAAGGGCTTCTTCGGAAATGGCTCTGTAACCCAGATCTGAATTTAAGCTACGGATAGCGAGTCCGGCTACAAACACAAGGGCGAGCACTGTCAGCGAAAGCGTCTCAATAGCCCAGGGAGTGTTTTTCCGTTTGTAAAGATACCATAGGGTCAGGAAACTTCCCGACATAAGGGCGTATCCGGCATAGCGTATGGCCGTAATCCGGTCGATATGAAAGCCAAAAGAGGCCGACCATTCGGGATCGGTAATGAAGGGTTCGGCGAAACCGACAATTCCGAGGATCACAGCCGGTATGGCTATTCCCGCCGCCAGAAGCCTTGAATCCTTATGCCGTGCGCACACCATCGCGGCCAGATACACCATGAAAGGATAGGCCGGAAGCATATACACCTGCAGCTTTGAGCTGATGACGGAGAGAAGCACGAATGTGACGAGCACTATGACGAGAAAATAGTTGAATAGGCAACTGTCGCTGCGACGGTATTTCCGAATCCCGTAGATTATGGATCCGAAGATGACGAAGGTCCAGGGGAGGAGTGTATAGGTGAGCGAGACGAGATAGTACCAGAAAGGGCGTTTGTGATGGAAGGAGTTGACGGCGCGTCCTACTGTCTGGTGCACGAGGAGGTTGTCGAGATACTCGGTGCCACCCTCCGCATAGACGGCTCCGAACCATCCGGCGCAGAGCACGATAAGCAATGTCCATGTGGGCCATCCCCAGGCGCGTGTCCATAGCCTCATGCGCCGGGTCAGCAGGAGCCATACTGTAGTGGCCAGCAAGGGTATGAGGATGCCCATCGGCCCTTTCGAGAAGACAGCGAGGAATATCCAGAGTGCGAAGAGCAGACGACTGCCGAGTGCAGGCTTCTCCTCCGATCTCTCCAGAAGTCGGAAACTGCGGAGCGCCAGGAGGATGAACATGGTCATCAGCATGTCCATGCGCAGTGTGAAGACCATGCCTGCGAAAAGGCCGCAGGTAAAGAGCATCAGCAGGGCAGCCGTATTGAACTCCGGAGCGAGTTCCTCTTGAGTCCATCGATACATGATCCCTGCGATGACGAATGCCGGAATAATCGAGAAGAGAGAGTAAAACCACATCTGATGGCTACCTAACAGCCACTTGCCGCATATGATGCACCATAGATAGAGTGGAGGCTTGTCGGCATAGGGAACGCCATGATTGGTAAAAGCCCACCAGCGCCCCGTGGCGAGAGACTCGTCGGCAATGCTCAGGTAGCGCAGCTCATTGGATGGAGTGAAGTCCCGGAATATGATGATGGGAAGTATGGCTATCAGCACCATTAGAAGCACCATGAGCAGCGGTTGCCATCCCTGCCCTACGTAGCTGTTATGTCTGTCGATAGATGTCATGCTGATGCGCCTGAATGTTGGTGAGCGCAAAATTAACAAAAATCTTAAAGATGTGCAAGTTTTAAGTTGTAAGTTTTAAGTTGTAAGTTTTAAGTTGTAAGTTTTAAGTTTTAAGTCTTAAGTCTTAAGTTTTAAGTCTTAAGTTTTAAGTCTTAAGTTTTAAGTCTTAAGTTTTAAGTCTTAAGTTTTAAGGGGCAAGCTATAAGACTATGCAGTTATGGCCTGACACGTCGATAGAGGTGTCAGACCATAATGCGTAAAAGGACTGCGCTGTCTCTCAAGACTCAAGACTTAAGTCTCGGGAGATTATTTCATGTCGAGATATTCGATCTGGTCCTTGTCGTTGTAGTTGAGGTTTTCGCCTCCCATTCCCCAGATGAACATGTAGTTGGATGTTCCGGCAGCGGCGTGGATGCTCCATTCGGGACTCATGATAGCCTGCTCGTTGTGGAGCCATACCACGCGGTTTTCCTGCGGTTCGCCCATCAAGTGGCAGATGGCGTTGCCTTCGGGCAGGTTGAAGTAGAAATAAGCTTCCACGCGGCGGTCGTGTGTATGGGCAGGCATCGTGTTCCAGACACTGCCCGGCATCAGCTCGGTGAGGCCCATCTGGAGCTGACATGGACCTTCCTGAAGCACATTGTTGGTAATGAGCTGATTGATGATGCGGTCGTTGCTCTCCTCGAGCGAGCCGAGATGCATGCGGTTGGCGGGAATGGTGCCCTTGCGGCCGTCGATGGTGATGAGCTGGGTCTTATACTGCTTGTAGGCCGGAGTCGAGTTGATATAGAAGCGGGCCGGGTTGGCGTTGTCCTTGCTGCGGAAGGTCACGTTCTTGTTGCCGCAACCTACGTAAAGGGCATCCTTGAAGTGGAGCTCGTAGTCCTTGCCGTCGACACTCACGATGCCGTCTCCGCCTACGTTGATAACTCCCAGCTCACGGCGCTCGAGGAAGTATTCGGCCTTGAGCGGATCGATCGTCTCGAGAGTAATGGTCTTTCCTACGGGCACGACGCCGCCGAAGATCACTCGGTCATACATAGAGTAGGTCAGGTTGATCTTATTTTCCTCCATCACTTTCTCCATGCAGAAGCGTTCGCGGAGCTGCTTGGTGTCGTATTCCTTTACGTCGTCGGGATGGCAGGCGCGCTGGATGGTATAGGATGTCTGTGCCGACATCGTGAATGCTGCGGCTACGGCAGCGAGTGAGAAAAGTATCTTTTTCATATTTTGAGTTTATGAGTTTGTTAGTTTCTAAGCCGTAATGATCAGTTCTTAAGACTCAAGACTCAAGACTTAAATGTTTTCCTGCAGTCTGTCGGAGTCATTGCGCTCCATGTCGCGCTGGTTGCGGATGATGTGCACGCGGTTCCACCACATCATGGCGCACGCTATTATGACGAGGATGCCGGCGCCGATCCATTTGAGGTTGACGCAACCCTGATATAGGGCCCAGCAGAGAGGTGATGACGCGAAGTCGAGCGCTCCGCCTTCGAATCCGGCCGGAATGGCCACTGCGGCATCGCCTGTGACTTCAAACACATCGTGGGCAGCCAGTGTGAAGGCCGGAGCGATGTTGGTCACCATATAGAGGCCGGCGATTATGATCACGAGGCCAACGATGAAAGTCTTGAGCACGTTGCCCTTGGTGAAAGGAAGCACGAGTGGGAAGAGATAGAACATTCCGGCGAGCGATGCGAGCGGAAGAAACTGGTTGCCGGGCAGTATCACGGCGAGCAGGAGGGTCACCGGGATGAGCAGCAGCGACACTACGAGGGTAGTGGGATCTCCGATGACGAGCGCCGGCGACATACCGATATTGAGGCCGTCGGCACCCTTGAACTTACGTGCGATGAGGCTGCGGGTAGCGTCTGAGATCGGTTTGAGGCCCTCGATGAAGAGGACTGTCACGCGCGGGATGAGCTCCATGACCGCACCCATCTTGATGCCGAGTGTGAGAATCTGGGGTATGTTGTCTACTATTTCATTCCAGGAGGTGCATGTGAGGCATCCGATGCCGATTCCCACTACTACTCCGAGAAACAGAGGCTCACCCATCACGCCGAATTTCTTCTTCATGCCCTCGGCGTCGATCTCTATCTTGTTGAGGCCCGGTATCTTGTCGAGTCCCTTGTTGATTATCCAGGCGAATGGAGCAAACCCGGCGCAGAACGGCTGCGGGATCGAGATGCCGTCCATGTCCTTGTAGTAGTTCTGAAACTTGAAGGCTGTCATGTCGGCGAGCACCAGTGTCACGATGTAGCAGATGATGGCTCCGAAGAAGCCCCATGCCAGCGATCCCGTGGCGAAATATATCACGGCTCCGATGAAAGCGAAATGCCAGTAGTTCCAGAGGTCGATGTTTACTGTGCGTGTGGTCTTGGTAAAGAGCATCAGGAGGTTTACTCCGAGGCAGACGGGAATGATGAAGGCTCCCACGGCGGTGTTGTAGGCTACCGAGGCGGCCGCCGGCCATCCCATGTCGAACACTTTAAGCTGAAGTCCATAAATTTCCACGACTTTCTGAAGGGCGGGACCGAGCGCTGACGTAAGAAGGGCAGTCACGATAGAGAGGCCGATGAAGCCGACGCCCACCTTAAGGCCGCTCTTGAGGGCGTTGCCGGGCTTGATGCCGATGCAGACGCCGAGCACGGTGAAGATGACAGGCATCATCACTGCGGCGCCGAGGCCGATGATGTAAGCGAATACCTGTTCCATTAGATTGAATAGTTTAGCATGATTATATTATAGTTAGTTCTTTCCTTATTCGGTCGCGGCCGGTAGTATACTTAAAAAGGCCTTAAGGTCCTTAAAGTTTTTAAGGTCCTTAAGGCACTTTCATCTGCAAAGTTAATAAAAACATTTGAGATTTAGGCCGAATGTCGGGAAAAAAAGCGAAATCAGATGGAGAGGCGGCGGAGGGTGTTGAGTTTTTCCTTGTTTACGGTCTTCTCATTCTGTATCGCCTTCACGAACGGAACATAGACGAGCTCGTCGTTGCGTATGCCTATCATAACGTTGCGCTGGTCGTCGAGCAGGGCGTCTACGGCTGCCGCGCCCATACGCGACGCGAGGATACGGTCGAGTGCCGTGGGGCTTCCGCCGCGCTGCAGGTGGCCCAGGATAGACACGCGCACGTCATAGTTGGGATATTCGTCCTTTACGCGCTGGGCGAGCCCCATGGCTCCGCCGGTGACGGGCGACTCGGCCACGAGCACGATTGAAGAGTTCTTGGATTTACGGAAACCGTTCTGGATGAGCTCTGCGAGCTGGTCAACGTCGGTAGATATCTCCGGGATGATGGCGGCCTCGGCTCCGGATGCTATCGCGCTGTTGAGGGCCAGGAAGCCTGCGTTGCGCCCCATAACCTCAATAAAGAAAAGGCGTTCGTGGCTTGTCGCGGTGTCGCGGATTTTGTCGACGCACTCCATGATTGTATTGAGTGCCGTGTCATATCCGATGGTCCAGTCGGTGCCGTAGAGGTCGTTGTCGATCGTTCCGGGAAGACCTACGATGGGAAACTGGAACTCGTTGGCGAAGATGCGTGCTCCGGTCAGCGATCCGTCGCCGCCGATCACGCAGAGGCTGTCGATGCCGTGGCGCTTCAGCACGTCGTAGGCGCACTGGCGTCCTTCCGGAGTCTCGAATTCCTTGCAGCGGGCTGTCTTGAGGATAGTGCCACCGCGCTGTATGATGTTTGACACGTTCTGGGTTGAGAATTCCTCTATCTCGTCGGAGATGAGGCCCTTGTAGCCGCGATATATGCCGAATACCTTGAAGCCGGAGGAGATGCCGGCGCGTGTGACGGCGCGTATCGCCGCGTTCATGCCGGGGGCGTCGCCTCCCGACGTGAGGATACCGATGCTTTTGATGTTGCTCATAATCTTATCAATTCATAATGCATGATTCACAATGCATAATTAATAATTAATATTCTACATTCTCAATTCTCAATTATGGGATCAGTGGGCTTCCAGCCAGTTGGCGCCGACGCCTGCCGATGCGGTGAGAGGTACCGCGCCGTCATAGGCTGCCTGCATGCGGCGCTCCACTATCTCCTGCAGCTGCCCTTCCTCTCCGGGCACTACATCGAAGTTGAGTTCGTCGTGCACCTGCATGATCATCTTCGATTTCAGGCCCTTTTCCTGCATCTCCTGCCATATGCCTGCCATAGCGAGCTTCATGACGTCGGCCGCGGTGCCCTGCACCGGAGCGTTGATTGCGTTGCGCTCTGCGTAGCCGCGCACCACGGGGTTCTTGCTGTTGATGTCAGGCAGCCGGCGCTTGCGTCCCAGGCGGGTGATGGCGTAGCCATGTTCGCGCGCTTCCTCCACACTGTCGCTCATATATTTATGGATAGATGGGAAGGTGGCGAAATAGCCCTCGATGAGTTCCTTGGCCTCCTGCCGCGGTATCTGGAGACGCGAGGCGAGTCCGAAGGCAGTGATGCCGTAGAGTATGCCGAAATTGGCTGTCTTGGCCTTTCGGCGCTCGTCGGGTGTCACGTCCTCAAGAGCCACATGGTTGATCTTGGCGGCCGTGATGGCATGGATATCGTCTCCCTTGCGGAAAGCCTCTATCATGGTCTCGTCGTGGGCGAAATCGGCTACGAGCCGCAGTTCTATCTGGCTGTAGTCGGCCGAAAGGAACAGATGTCCCTGATCCGGGATAAAGGCCCTGCGGATGTCGCGCCCCATCTCGTCGCGCACAGGTATGTTCTGGAGGTTGGGCGAGGAGGATGATAGGCGCCCTGTCGAGGTTACGGTCTGGTTGTAATTGGTATGTATCTTTCCCGTGGCCTTGTTGATGGTCTCGGGCAGTGCGTTGAGGTAGGTGTTGAGGAGTTTCTTTATCTGGCGGTACTCCAGTATCTTCCCTATTATGGGACTCTTCCACGCGATTTTCTCGAGGATTTCCTCCGATGTGGAGTACTGCCCGGTCTTCGTCTTCTTGGCCTTGGGATCGAGCTGCATCTTGCCGAAGAGTATCTCGCCTACCTGGGCGGGGCTTCCAACGTTGAATTCCTCCCCGGCTATCTCATATATTTCTTCGCAGAGCTGCCGCGACCGTTCTTCCATGCCTTCGGCAGCCGCTGCGAGAGCCGCCGTATCGATGCGCACCCCAGTATATTCCATATCGGCGAGCACAGGCACGAGCGGCAGTTCTATCCCTGTCATTATCCCGGTGAGACTCTCGGCTTCGAGAGCGGGGGTGAAGACATCCTTCAGTCGGAGCGCCAGCGCGGCGAGTTCGGCTGCGTGAGGCTTGGCCCCCGGCGTATAGCCGAGATATTTCTCGGCGAGAAGTTCGGGATTATGGCGCATTTCCGGCTCGAGGATATAGTGGGCGATGGTGGTGTCGTAGAAATTCACCATGCTCATAGGGTTGGATTCCCGGTCATCGCGGTGGCGGCGCGCTGTCACCATGTCGCGTTTGGCAGCCCACGACACTTTCATCACTTTCGGATCCGCCAGTATGGCGAGTACTGTCTCTGTGCCTCCCGGGAATGTCCGGTCTATATGCCACGACCTTCCGTCGGCAAGTGCGAATGCCGTCCCTTTCCATTTGGCTTCCATGTCGTTTTCTCCGGAGGTCTCCATATGCACTCCGACGCTTTCCGCGGCCGCGATGGCTTCCGCCATTCCCTTCAGGCTCTCTTCGCTGTCCACTTCCACGCAACCCTCGCCCAACGATCCGGCTGCCGGAGCTTCCACTTCGGGAACGATGACTTCTGCCTCCTCTGCGTCGAAATCGAAGAGGGACGGGGTGGAATGGGAAGCATGTGTGGAATTGGTAGACCGCATGGCCGGAGATTCCTCCTCCTTAAGGCGGCGTCCGATACGCTCGGCGAGGCTTTTGAACTCAAGCTCCTTGAAGATGGCGAAAAGCCGGTCTTTGTCTACCTTCCCGAGGGCGAGTCCGTCAGGAGTTGCGTCAACCGGCACGTCTGTCCGGATAGTGGCGAGATCCTTGGATAGCATGATAGTGGCGGCGTTCTCCTCTATCTTCTTCTTCAGTGCCCCCTTGAGTTCCGACGATCGGGCTATGACGTCTTCCGCCGATCCGAAATCGGCTATAAGCTTCTGGGCCGTCTTCTCCCCTACGCCTGGACATCCGGGTATGTTGTCGATCTTGTCGCCCATGAGTGCCAGCAGGTCGATCACCTGGCTTGTGCGCTCTATACCGTAGCGTTCGCATACTTCCTTCTCGCCACGAAGCTCGAAGTCCTGGCCGCGGTAGGCCGGCTTGTACTGCAGCACGTTGGGACCGACAAGCTGTCCGAAATCCTTGTCTGGTGTCATCATGTAGGTGGTGAAGCCCTCCTTGGAGGCTCGCATCGCCATTGTGCCTATCACATCGTCGGCCTCGTAGCCCGGCGACTCGAGCACCGGGATGCCGTAGCATTTTATTATCTCCTTGATTATGGGGATCGAGCGTTTTATATCTTCGGGAGTGTCCGGACGCTCCCCTTTGTATGATTCCAGAAGTTCGGACCTGAAAGTCGGGCCCTTGGGGTCGAAGCATACCGCTATATGGGTTGGTTTCTCCTTCCGTAGCACCTCCTCGAGTGTGTTGACGAATCCGAAAATGGCGGAGGTGTTGAATCCGTCGCTCGTCATGCGCGGCATTTTGATCAGCGCGTAGTAGGCCCGGAAGATGAGGGCGTATGCGTCGAGGAGGAACAGTCTCTTTTCTGACATGGCGGTGTTCTGTAGGGTTGAAAACAGTTTTTTTAGGGTTCGGAAGGCCAAAAAAGCACTTCTTCACTATAAAAATAACAAATATAGTGGGCAGTAGTACTGAAATTGAAAAAATATTTTGTAATTTTGTAGTGGAAAACGCTTATCCCGATGTCAGGGATATTTCTGATCAGAAAGATGTCGAAGACAACTATAGAGAAAATACGGCATCGCCTGGGTGCCGAACTCGATGCGATGAACTCCCTCATCCGCACGAGCCTTGCCACGTCCGACCCGCTGATGGGCCGGGTCGTGGAGCAGTATCTTCGCACCAAGGGAAAGCAGATACGCCCCCTTCTGGTGCTCCTGAGCGCCCGACTCTTCGGTGACATCAACGATTCGACGCTTCATGCGGCAGCCTCGCTTGAGATGCTTCACAACGCTACCCTTATCCACGACGATGTGGTGGACAACGCCGACTACCGGCGGCGCACCCCGACCCTCAACAAGGATTTCGACAACCGCATAGCGGTGCTCGTGGGTGATTTCTTCGTCAGCACCGCCCTCCAGGAGGCTATCAAGACGAAAGATATGAAGGCTGTTGTATCTGTGGCGGAGCTCGGTAAGGAGCTTTCGCTCGGAGAGATAGACCAGATCTCAAACGCACGCGAACGTTCCATCGACGAGGCGCGCTATTTCGATGTGATAGGCAAGAAGACGGCCTCGCTTTTCATGAAATGCGTAAAGATGGGAGCCGAGACCACCGACGCCACTCCAGCCGAGATAGATTCCCTTGTGGAGTATGCGCGTCTGCTCGGACTCTGCTTCCAGATAAAGGACGACATATTCGACTATTATGAGGACGTGGAGGTTGGCAAGCCTACAGGCAACGACCTGCGTGAGAATAAGATCAGCCTTCCGCTGATACATGCGGTCAATTCCTCTGCAGGGCCTGCAAGCGACTCCATGCGCTCTCTCCTCATGCGTGGCGATCTCTCGGATGCGGAGATAGCCGTTCTCATCGACTTCGCTAAGACCCACGGCGGCATCGACTATGCCTACCGGGTGATGGAGGATATGCGTGTCAAGGCCGCCCGCCTTCTCGAGTCGCTCCCGGCCAATGAATGGCGCGATGACTTCGCTGAGCTTTTCGCCTTCACCATACGTCGCCATTCGTAAAAAAAATCCCTTGTATATATGACTGTCGGCTTATACTGCGTCCATTCGCTGTATAAGCCGATTCAGTTTGTGGCAGGTCCGTTATCAGAAGAGCCCGGCGATCGAGAGGGGTATGTAGAGGGTGTTGGTGATAACTCCGAGCACGAACGATATTATTATCCATATCTCGGCGTTGCGCGATGCGCGGCGTGCTCCCTCCATGTCTCCTTCGTAGAACCGGGAGCTTACCTTCGCCGAGTATATGATGGCGACTATGCCGGGTATGGTGCAGCACAGTATCGTCATGATCACCGACCATACGAGGAATGTCGGTGGCATCGGTTCTGTCGTGGTTGCGGCGGTATTAGCTTGCCGGCTTGCCGTTTTATAGGGTTGATATGCCGTGGCGTTGAGAGGATGCGAATCCGTAGGGTTGTGGGGTCCGTCGGTTGTGGAATTGTCGGGTTGCCGGTCCTTCTGAGGCACCGGGGGGACGTTGTTTGGCACTCCCAGGGCTTCCGCCCATGCATCGTCTACGCTTTTGGGCACGGCCGGTGGAGTCATCGAGGCTACCGTCTTCATTACCGCCTCGGGGAATATCAGGTATTCCACCTCATGTACCTTTGCCTCCAGCGACTCGGGGGTATCGTCGGGGAGCACGGCCACTTCCCTCTGCACCACTATGGGTCCGGCGTCGATCTCGTTGGTCACTACGTGCACCGTAGCTCCGCTCTTGGTCTCGCCGGCTTCGATCACCGCCTTATGCACGTTGGCTCCGTGCATCCCCTTTCCTCCGAAAGCCGGCAGGAGCGAGGGATGGATGTTGAGTATTCGCCCTTCATAGGCATTGACTATGTCCTCGCTGAGGAAGCAAAGGAATCCGGCCAGCGCGATCACCTTGATGTCTCGCTGTCTGAGGGTGTCGAGTATGGCCTGCGGATCCTCCTTCCACACGTTGCGGGGAAAGTAGATGGTCTCTACGCCGAGCTCGTTCATCTTTTCGATTACCGGTGCGTTCTCACGGTCGGTCAGGCAGAGGGCTACGTGGATGCGGTTGCCCGAATTGAAGGTTTTTACGAGATTGACGGCGTTGGAGCCGTTGCCGGAGGCGAAGACTGCTATGTTGGTCATGGTGAAGTTATCAGTTTTCAGTTGTCAGTTTTCAGTTATCAGTAGTCAGCTGCTCAGGGCGTGCAGGCGAGCGTAGTGGCCGTCGAGGGCAAGGAGCTCGGAGTGTGTGCCGGTCTCCACTATCCTGCCGTCTTTCATCACGCATATTACGTCGGCGTTGACGATAGTCGACAGCCGGTGGGCTATCACTATTGTGGTGCGGTCGGTCATGAGACGGTCGAGTGCCTCCTGTACGAGGCGTTCGCTCTCATTGTCGAGTGCCGATGTTGCTTCGTCGAGTATGAGTATGTCGGGATTCTTGAGGATCGACCTTGCTATGCTTATACGCTGCCGCTCGCCTCCCGAAAGGCGGCATCCGCGGTCGCCGAGCATGGTGTCGTAGCCATCGGGAGTAGCCATGATGAAGTCGTGGGCATTGGCTATCCTGGCCGCGCGTTCCACTTCCTCCTGCGTGGCGCTTTCGTTGCCGAAGGCTATGTTGTTGCGGAAAGTGTCGTTGAAGAGTATCGCTTCCTGGTTTACGTTGCCCATCAGGCCCCTTAGGTCGGCGACCTTCACTTCGCGAACGTCGCGCCCCTTCACCTTTACGGAGCCTTCCGTGACGTCGTAGAATCGGGGTATGAGGTCTACGAGTGTCGACTTGCCTGAGCCCGACTGCCCGACAATGGCCACCGTATGTCCTTTGGCCACCTTGAGGTTGATGCGGTCGAGCACCGTGCGGTCGTCGCCGTCATATCTGAACGATACGTCTTTGAACTCGATTGCCGGAGTGTCGGCGGGATCCTTCGGCAGTTCCGCGGGATCCACGGGGTCCTTGATCGGATTCTCGGCGTCGAGTATCTTGTCGATCCTGGCGAGGGCCGCCATGCCTTTCGATACTGCGTAGCCCGTCTTCGAGAGGTCTTTCGCAGGATTTATGATGCTGTAGAAGATGGTCATGTAGAAGATGAATGTGGCAGCGTCAATGCTCGATGAGCCGCTCAGGATGAGCGTACCCCCGAACCATAGCACCACCATTACGGCGATCGTGCCGAGAAACTCGCTCATGGGGTGTGCGAGCGCCTGACGGCGTAGCATGGCATTGGCCGACTTCACGTAGCTCTGCGTCTCGGAGCGGAAACGGGTGTCCATCTGGCGCTCGGCGTTGAATGCCTTTATGATGCGGAGCCCTCCGAGGCTCTCCTCTATTGTCGAGAGTATCTGTCCCCCTATCTGCATAGTGCGCAGCCCCTGGGCCTTGAGTTTCTTTCCCACTGTGCCCATCACCCAGCCCATCACCGGGAGGAGGATAAAGACGAAGAGCGTCAGTCTCCAGCTGACGGCGATCATCGTGCCCAGATATATGAGTATGAGGATAGGGTAGCGGAAAAGTGCGTAGAGCGACGACATCACCGATGCTTCCACCTCTGTCACGTCGCCGCTCATGCGTGCCATTATGTCGCCCTTGCGCTCGCCGCTGAAGTATCCGATGGGGAGGGAGAGGATCTTGGCATACATCGTGTTGCGTATGTCGCGCACCACTCCGTTGCGCATCGGTATGGTGAAATATTCGCTCAGATACCCCGTCATCACCTTTACGAGGGTCATTACTATGAATATCGCGCCCAGCAGGGCCAGAGCCTTCGATGCCCCTTGGGTGTCTATCACATGGCCGGTGAAATAGTAGAAGTTGTTGGTCACCGTGTCAATGATGTCCGGAGAGTTCCATGGCCTGAACTCATAGGTGCGCCTCTCGAGGCCGAATATCACCTGCAGGATGGGGATGATGAAGGCAAACGAGAACACCGTCATCACTCCGTTGAGCAGGTTGAAGATGATGCTCAGCGTGAGGGTGCCTGTATAGGGTCGGGCGAATCTCCTGAGAAATCTGATGAAGTCTTTCATATGTGGCGTGGATAGTCCGGAGGCTCGTTATTTTGCAGGAATCTTGAGGGTGGCTCCGGCGCGGATAGCGTCGCTCTTCATGCCGTTGGCCTTCTTGATTGCGTCTACTGTCACTCCGTATTTCTTTGCTATGCGGCCGAGGTTCTCTCCGCTTTTGATCGTATGCACGGTCTGTTTCTGCTGCTTCTTGCCGGCGGAACTTCCCTTCTTTTTGGTGTTCTGGGCGGTTTCTTTCTTCTTCGCGCTTCCTGAAGAAGCTGTCTCTTTCTTCGTCTGCTGTGTGTTCTGTCTGGTCTGTGCCTGAGTCTGTGTAGCCGATGTGTCTACGTTCTGCTTCGAGTTGGCGGCGAGCATACCGGTGTCGGCGTCCTTGCGGGCGGCCGCTGCCACCTCTGGATCGACACCGTTGATGGTGAGCACCTGTCCTACCCTTACTGCATTGCGTCGCAGGTTGTTGGCGCTTCTTATGTCGGAAGCCTGCACTCCGTATCTTGATGCGATCGACGTCAGTGTCTCTCCGGCGGCCACTTTATGCGATATGGTTGTGGGTGACGCTGATGATGCGGGTATCTGCTGTCCGTCTGGTATCTGGGTGTCGGCATCGGCAAGTTCCGGTACGGGTTCCGTGGCTTTTCCCGGCTCTACTGTCGTGCGGCGGCGGTATTTGTCGGCCTGGTAGGAGAGTATCTGGTCGTGGCTCATGAGGTAGGCATGGATCTGCTTGGATGGGAGCACGAGCATGTAGGCATGCTCCGGATTGCCGGGGATTATGTCTTCACGATACTGCGGGTTGAGTATTCGGAGTTCGTCCTTGGGTATGGCGAGCACGGCCTCGATCTGGTCGAAATGAATCCGTTCGGTCACTCCCACTGTGTCTGTGACGATCGGCTTTGTAGGAAGCACCGGACTGATGTTGTGCTGCGGATAGTAGGTCATCACGTAGTTTGCGGCGATAAACATCGGTACGTATCCGCGTGTCTCCTCCGGCAGGTAGGGATATACGCTCCAGAAGTCGGCTTTCGAAGGGTCTCCTCCGGCCCTGCGGATGGCCTTGTTGACGGCGCTCGGGCCTGAGTTGTAGGCCGCGATAGCGAGGCTCCAGTCTCCGTAGGTGTCGTAGAGCTGCTTAAGGAGCTCGGCGGCTGCTCTTGATGATGCATAGGGGTCGCGGCGCTCATCGACGAGGCTGTTGCATTCAAGACCGAGGCCCTTGCCTGTGGCGAGCATAAGCTGCCAGAGTCCGGTGGCGCCGTGCTTGCTGACGGCGTTAGGGTCCAGGGCAGATTCGATCACCGGAAGGTATTTCAGCTCCTGAGGAAGACCTCTCTCCTCGAGAGCCTGCTCGAATATGGGCATGTAGTAGAGTCCGAGTCCGAGGATGGCAGCCACCTGCGGACGTCCGTTTTTCGTGTAGCGGTCGATATATTGCCTTACAATTGAGTTGAACGGCATCTCTATTACGGTTGGCATCGATGCGAGGCGTGTCTTGATGGCTTCGTCTGATGTCTCCACATCTTTCTTGGCTGTATAGCTGTCGTCGGTGGCCGTGTAGTTGCGCATAAACCATCCTTCGAGCAGCTTCTGCGTGTCCTGCTCGAAAGTCTCGGGGAAGACTACCGCGTCGTCAGTGATGGAAGTCTTCAGGTTCATCACGTTTGGGTTGGCTGCTTTAGTGGTCGGAGTCAGGGTAGCGTGCCCGGCAAGGAGCGCTATGGTAAGGAATATCGTTTTCTTCATATTTCGGTAAGAAGGTTAGAAGGTGAAGGCCCAGTTGAGGCCGATGGAGTATTTGCGCGTGACGGGTTCGGTATAGAACCCCGGGCTGATGTCCATCGAGAGATCAGGGCTTATGTCAAAGTGGGCGAGCTGGGCGTCCACGTATGAGTCAATGATTGCGAGAAGGTATACGCCCACCATGCAGATGATGCAGAGGTCGCGGTTGCGGCGGTAGAAGTTCTTCCTGCTCTTCAGCACCGACTGTAGCCAGTTCTTGTCTAGCGAGTCCTCGTCGGTGTTGGGGGGAAAGAAGTTCATATACGACTTTTTGTTAGGGTCGCCGCTCATAAGGTCGAGGTAGCCGTTTGAGTAGTCCTGATATTGGGTGTTGTTCCAGCTCATTCCGTAGCCGAGGCCCATGAATCCTGCCACTATGATGGGGAGCTTCCAGTAGCGGCGGTTGTAGATCTGTCCCAGTCCCGGGAAGAGGGCCGACATCCACACAGCCCTCATAGGGTCTGGGTTGAATATCTTCTTGCCGTTAAATCCGTAGGGATAGTCGTCGGCCACTACTACGGTGTGGCCCTCCTCCTCCGATACTTCGGCGTCGAAAGGGGTCCTCACCAGAAGCTCGGCGTCTACTACGCTGTCGTTGGGAAGCGGCAGAGCGTCCGGGTCCGGATCCTGTGCCATGGCGTGCCCGAGGCCGCGCAGGGCGAGGAGTACCGTGATGGTCAGGAGTCGTATGTAGCGGACGGTGGTCTTCATTTCTTGATGTTCTCAAAAGCTCCTACGAGCTGCATGAGCTGCTCGTCGTTGTCGAATTTCAGTGTTATGCTTCCCTTGCCGCTCGCGTTGCGCGAGAACTTAACGGGGGTGGGAAAGTATTGCTGCAGGTCGCGCACGAAGAAGTCATAGTCATGGCTCTGCTGTGAGGGGCCCTTCTTCGGCGCCTTGTCGGGAGTGACTCCTTCCGCGGCTTCGCGGGCGAGCTGCTCCACCATCCTGACGCTTAGTCCTTCCTTCAGTATCTGCTTGAAGATCTTGAGCTGAAGCTTAGGGTCGTCGATCGCCAGCAGAGCGCGGGCGTGTCCCATGTCGAGGCGGCGGTCGCGAAGGGCTATCTGAATCTCAGCGGGAAGTTTGAGAAGACGGAGATGGTTGGTGATCACCGACCTGGATTTGCCGACACGTTCGCTGAGGCGCTCCTGCGTAAGGTCGTAAGTGTCTATCAGCTTGCGAAATGCGAGAGCAACCTCTATGGCGTTCAGGTCTTCACGCTGAATGTTCTCGATGAGCGCCATTTCTGTCACTTCCGAGTCGGAGGCGGTGCGCACGTAGGCCGGCACTGTGTTGAGCCCGGCACGCTGCGCTGCGCGCCATCTGCGTTCGCCGGCGATTATCTGGTAGCCCCCGTCGGGAGCTGAGCGCAGCGAGAGGGGCTGTATGATTCCGAGCTCGCGTATGGAGGCGGCCAGCTCGTCGAGACCTTCGTCTGAGAAGGTCCGGCGTGGCTGGTCGGGGTTGGGAATGATGTTGTTTATATCGATCTCGGAGATTGCGCTTCCTCCGTCGGTCCTCACTTCAGAGATTCCGATCAGGGAGTCGAGTCCCCGTCCGAGTGCGTTGCGTCTTGGTGTAGCCATTTGGTTTCCGTAATGGATTTGTTCGGGAGAAAAGAACCGGGGAATTTGAATCAAGATGGATTATGCTGTTTCTTGCGGTTGCGCGCCAGAAGCTCCTTGGCGAGCTGCACGTAGGCTATCGCGCCGCGTGAGTCCGGATCGTAGAGTATCACGGGGAGTCCGTGGCTTGGCGATTCGGAGAGCTTGATGTTGCGTGGAATGACTGTGCTGAACACCATGTCGCCGAAATGCCCCTTCAGCTCCTCGAAAATCTGGTTGGCGAGCCTCAGTCTGGCGTCATACATAGTCAGGAGGAACCCTTCGATCTCGAGTGTCGGCTTCAGGCGGCTCTTGATGATCCGGATTGTATTTAGCAGCTGGGAGATTCCTTCGAGCGCGAAGTATTCCGACTGTACTGGGATTATCACGGAGTCAGCCGCTGTCAGCGCGTTGACGGTGATGATGCCGAGCGATGGAGAGCAGTCGATGAGGATATAGTCGTAGCGGTCCTTTATAGGCGCGAGTACCCTGAGAAGGGCCTTTTCCCGCTCGCGGCGGTTCATGAGCTCCACTTCCGCCCCCACGAGGTCGATCCGGGAGCAGATCACGTCGAGACCTTCTATGTCTGAGTTGACGATGCTGTCGAGGATGGGATAGTCGTCTACTATGCACTCATATATTGAGGCGGGAGCCTGGTTGCCGTCGAGACCCAGGCCTGAAGTGGCGTTTGCCTGAGGGTCAGCGTCGACAAGAAGCACCTTCTTTCCCTCTGTCGCAAGACATGCTCCGAGGTTGAAAGCGGTAGTGGTCTTTCCTACTCCACCTTTCTGGTTTGCTATTGCAATAATCTTACCCATGGTTGTAACATATAAGTGAAGGGCCGACGGCAGGGCAGTCGACGCCTTAGAAAATGCAAAATAAACAAAAATTACCGATATTTCCCAATTTTCTTACTGCTTTTCACAACCATTAACATTTGGGAGTCTTTAGTCTTCAGTCTTTAGTCTTCAGTCTTTAGTCTTCAGTCTACAGTCTTCAGTCTACAGTCTTCAGTCTACAGTCTTGAGTCTACAGTCTTGAGTCTTCTGACTACTGACAGCTGACAGCTAACAGCTAACAGCTTACATCTGACATCTAAACACAACGATCGCCGCCATCCCTGGCAGCGATCGCTATATGGAAAGCAGACTTTCCGGCGTGTGGCTACAGCGGATCATAGCCACGCCCGGTGCTTCGTGTTCTATTTCCTCTTAAACAGGCGTGCGAAAGTGCGTGCGGCCTCCTTCGGGTGGAGGCGCGAGAATCGCTTCTTCTCTATTATCGACTCATCGTAGTATACGTGGTCGCCGTCCTTGTCGCGGTACGGCCGGTCAGTGTCTTCGTATGCCGTGCCGTCCTTGAGCGAGACGGCCATGGCTATCGCCAGCACCACCGCCAGCATCACGAGGATTATTATCAGTGTTATCATTGTGTTCAGTCTTTAGTCTTCAGTCTTAAGTCTTCAGTTTTAAGTCTTAAGTCTTCAGTTTTAAGTCTTAAGTCTTAAAAATTCGGTCAGCTCCTATACTTTATACTCCATACTTCATACCATGAAGCCTCCGGCTTCATCATTTGTCCAGCACCTGGTATTTGGAGTGCTGCGACCTGAACTCCGGGACAATGGCTTTCATGCGTGCCACGATCGCCATGTCGTCCGATACGGCCGCCGTCTCGATCAGCTCGCCGATGCGTGCGGCGACGTC
>JAIECF010000111.1 GCA_029068655.1 Muribaculaceae bacterium
TAGCAATGATGATCCAATGTAATTTTTTCATGGTTTAGATTAATATTTTATAGTTTAGATCACAAAATTACCATTAATACTTATATTATCCATGCACTTTTAGATATTTTATTTGTAATTTTGAATAATCCTCAGATAGTCAGCATGCAGGGAGGGTCGTGTTTGTACATGTACATTAAAGGCCCCATTTCTTGTGAGATGGGGCCTAAGTTAGGAGGATATGAATTACTTTGATGATCGGGTATTGAAGAAGTCTACCATAGACTTAAAAGTATTTTCATTAAAGGTCACAGGGCCATGTTCACCACCCTCAACAGTAATGAAGTTGACGAGTTTTCCTGCTTTCTTAAGTTCTTCAGAGAAATTTACGCCCTGACAATAAGGCACCACACTGTCAGAATTGCCATGAATCACAAGCATCGGAACTGTCTTATCCGAGATATATGTTATGGGACTGATAAGTGCCACCATATCCGGACTGTCTGCCGGAGCTACCCCCATCAGCACAGCTTCCGGAGAATCAGCACCCTTGACGGTCTCGCAGTTTTCCATCCTTGCCATGTCTACCGGCCCGAACCAGTCTACGACAGCATCGACAGAACTGCTTTGGTCAAGATTGCCGCCGATGTTGCCTTCTACATCGATAGTTATGTCGCCTGAAGTCCGGGTCTTCATATCGTTAGACACGCCAGCCATAGCTGAGAGGTGCCCTCCAGATGAGAAACCGGTGATTCCGAGGAAAGAGGTGTCAAGACAATATTTATCGGCATTAGCTCGCAGATATCGAATCGCACCTTTCACGTCGTTGATCTGAGCAGGATACTTCGCTTCCGTGCTTGCACGGTGGTTGATACAGGCCACTGCATATCCGGCATCGTTCAGCGGTGTGCCGAGTGACATATAGGCGGCATTCTTGAAGTTATTGCTAAACCATGCGCTTCCGTAGATGACTACGATGAGAGGATGCTTGTCTTTTCCGTCTTTGGGCAGATAGATGTCGAGTTTGTGTCCGTCAAGATCGTCACCGGCATAATTGATGTCGGCGAAGTCGGGCTGAGGCATCGGTGGCATCTCGAAGCCCTGTGGTTGTGCGAGTGCCATAATAGACATAATCATGGCTACGGCGGAAAGAAATGTCTTTTTCATAATTGTGTTGTTTGATGGTATTATATATCTCAAAAAGAGTCAATATAGTTTGGAAATTAGACAAGACAGAAAAAGGAAAGTTTAAAATACAATTATCATTGTTTCTCTTGGAGAACCTCAATATTGATAGGCCCGAGGAGCCCGGAAGGGAGAAGGGGAGATTCTGCGGTGAAGAACTTGAAGCATCCTACGGTCTTACGTCCTTTAGATGGGCGTTCTGTTCCGTTGCGGAGCCAGTCGGGATTTGAGGTCAGATAGCATCCCGCTCTCGGTTTGCCGGGAGCATAGTCATACACAAGAGGCTCACTCCACTCGAGGTCGTCCGGTTCCAACTCGTCACCGATCATACGGTTTGGCCAAAGATTTGTTACCTTTATTTCCAGTTGATTCTCTCCGGACTTTACCGCATCGGTTATATCGCATTCAAACGGCGTTTTCCATAACAGTGGCATTTCGATGCCATTTACTTTTACGGATGCCAGATCCTTAACTTCTCCAAGAGAGAGCATCATCCTTTGTCCGGATTTAAGCTGTTTCTTAGATATATTGACCGGAATTGAATATGACGCAGTGCCGGAGAAGTATTTCACGTCAATAATCTCTGATTCCGGCCATGAGAAAAGGTTGTCGGTAGTAATTTCACCGATCTCCGGGAATGATATGGTCCATGTGCCTTCCATGGGGATTATATCTGTTACTGTCCATTCCTGTCTTGGAGAGAAGATATCTTTGCCTGAATGTACTATTAGAAAACGAGAGCCAAGAGGCTCGATATCTATTATAATAGGAGATGTTGAGTCAACTGAAAAGTTTTCTTGCGAATAAGGGTCATATACCACTACGCTTTTTCCTTTGAAATCGAACGGAATGGTTTCTGAAGCTACTGAATCCGATTGATTGCAGAGAAAGATTATCTCCGTGTCGCCGTCGGTACGGCGGTAGGAGAGTAACCGATCCATCTTCGGTAGTTGTTCCGGAGCCGGTATACCCTTCTGCAGCAGAGCCTGACAGCGCGTCATATATTCGATCAGTTCTTTTGCTCCGCCTGCCTTCCACCATGTCTGGCCGGGAACGAATTGTGTTCCCCATATGCCAAACGACATCCCCGGTTCCACGTTAGGCCATGGATTGGCCGCTCCGGCATGTAGCATCATCCTGTTCACTCCGAAACAGAACGCCTTGTCGCATACTTTCTTGATATCTGCCGGGCTATCACTCCAGGCCCTGAGAGGCCAGCAGGTGAACGCTTCCGCTATGAGAAGCGGTTTACCGAATTCTCGCATAGACTTTTCATGCCTTACTATGTCTTTCCATCCCCATGTATGGGGATCCTGCCAGAATTCCGTGGCAATATCGGCTCCTTCGCTTGCCCGGACAATCTTATCGAAATCGATGATTCCGAATGGTTTCTGACCACCTGTTCCATATGGTTCGATGAGCATGGTAAGCCCTGCCTCGTTAGCAAGCTGAGTCATATAGCCGTAATAGTTTTCAGCTACACAGTCCGTTACCACATCCTGCCAGTCTTTACGGAAGCGAGTGGTATTATCAGTGCCGTCTATCTCCTTAAGTCGTCCTATCATGTAGGGAAGATATGGGATGACGTCATAGCCCTTTCGATTACTGAACTCCTCTGGAAGGGCAGGGCTCCATGTTTGTCCTCCTGCCTCGTAGCTGTCTATCTCAAGATAGGTGAAAGTCTTACCCACATGCAGTCCCGCAGTCTCTATTACCATGGACGGGTAACCATCCCAGAATGCTTTTACAGCCTCACGGCTTAGTTTGTCGCACTCAAGGCCACGTCCTGTCTCGGGAGCCTGCGCCTCATTAGTCTTTCCAATTGTTGTCTGACCTATACGCAGGATAGATGTGTTTTCCGGAAGATTAAGATTTTTAGGGATATAGAGTTCTCCTTTCTCGGAATCGAAATATTCTGAAAGATCTGTAATCTGGCTGAGAACAGCAACCGAATCCGAAGGAATGGCCATGACCGCCACATCTTCATAATAATTCCATTGAGGATCTACTTGTGGAATTGGAAGATGTAATTTCCTGTCTCCTTTTTTATAGGGAGTCTCGGAGAAGACAAGCTTCTGCATAGAGTATTCCGGCTTGACTGACGGGTATGCGCTTGATGACCATCCCGGGCAGTTATGAGTTCCGAAAGTAAGTCCGAGTCGTTCACATTCATCGAGAGTCCATGTGATAAGATCTTTCCAGTTCTCGTTGCCTATGGCATTATCCGGATTGCCGATACGCATCTGTTGCGGGCCTCCAATCTGGAAATTCTGCACTCCGGCAATTCCGGCTTCCTTGAAAGCTTCGAGGTCTCGAGTGATGCCTTCTTTGGTCACGAGCCCGTCCATCCATTGCCAGATGATCAGGGGCTTATGTTGCTGAAGCGGAGCGTGGTTTATCTCTTCCAAATAACCGTTGGAAGCTTCGCCAAATGAAGATGAGAATATGCATAAGATAAGAGCAAGAAGCAGAGGTTCATGAAGCGGTTGTTTATGTAGTAGCATTATGTATAATAATTGGATTTTGCAAATATTTTATGAATATGAAAAATTAAAGTTTTTGCGGTGCTTTGAATATCTGCTAAGGAAAGGATTAGCCAATAAATCTTTTCCCTCCTCGTGGTTTATCTCAAGATAATGTTTGCACGTTTCTCCCAAGTGCTTTATGGCACATGATTTGTCAACCTGTCTGGCACTCACGCAAGAATAGGTTTTCGATGATGTGATTCTTTCCATTCCAGAAGTTCTACATCGATGTTTCTTGCAAGATATGTCATGGTCTGTTTTAGAATGCAAAGATACTCAATATCTTGAAAAAATCCAAACGAATAACTTGAGAATTTCAGACAAAATCCAGAGGAATAATTTGCGAATACAATACAAAATTGAAGCATACCTGAGGTAAAAATATAAGGCAATTACTCATTATAAACTCTCTGGTAGGTATATGTTTGCCACGGGACTTTCATTAAAAATTATATAGGAGCATATACAGTCCTTATCAGATTCCATCCGAATCTGATAAGGGAATTATTGTCGTTACTCTGATCTTAAATTAAAGAGCCGTGACGCAGACGGCATTATGTAGAAAACATAATGCCGTCTGCGTCATCTAATATTTGAAGATTTAGTAGTAATTTTAATCATTCCCACCGCTTACTCCATGTTACTCCATGATATTACAGTATGTTCATCTGATTATTTTCCCGGTTTTATTTCCTTGACGAACTATATACAAACCATTCGGCAGGGAATCAATACCTGAGTCTACTTTCTTGCCGTCAGGCACATAAATATCATAAGGCTGAGCAAAATCAATTCCATCGACTTCCTTAACGTTCTGAACTTTACAGAACCCCTCAACAAGCTCATACTTCTGAAATTTTTTCCAGATAGGTGCAGTGCTGAATGCCTCATATGCAAGAGTATCTATCACAGGCGTGACACTCTGATAAGCATTATTGTAAAACTCATTGGTCAATGGAGGTGTAATCATAGACATCTCTATTTCGCTAAGTGACCTACTCGGATAAGGATCAAACCATGTAATATCCGTGCAATAACCTCCGGCAGATAACTTTGTCAGGGTATGAGACCAGGCTCTATATTCCGGCCCATATTCGAAATCACGACCTATATAAATTTCTTCCAGATTATTGGTATGAAATCCAGTCTGCATATCTAACTTCACTTTGCTGTCCTCGAAAGAAAGTCTTTTCAGATTATTAGCAGAGAGCCAATCAGAACTTGACCCTGCAGTTCCCAACCTCACTACACTTTTAGGCACAGAAAGTTCTTCAAGATTATCACAAGTAATGGCCCTTGAAGCAAGATATTCAAGCCCTGACGGTAATTCAAGCGATGTCAGGCCACAGTCTTCCAAAGCTCCGCATTCAATATTCTTGAGAGTAGAGGGCAGCCTGACAGCCTTAAGCGAGGGACAGTAGGCCAATGTGAATTCTTCAAGCGTCCTGATACCTTCCGGTATGATGATAGATTCCAGCGAGGAGCACTCTTGAAAAGCACCTTTTCTGTATTCATCAGGTTCTGCATAACCAATCGACTCCATACGTTCCGGCATTTCAACGTATTCCAGTGATTTACAAAAATTAAACGCGCCATTTCCGATAACTTTACAATGAGACGGCACATGAAATGTCTTTAGAGAAGAGCATCCGGTAAAACACCAATCTGGTATTTCCTCAACGCTATTGCCCAACTCAACATGCTCAAGTGACTTACAACTTCCGAATGTATATCCCAATGAACTATACTCATCATCAGAACATATGCTCTTCAATTTATCAGAGAAAGTCACTGATCTTAAATTGTCACAAAATCTAAATGCTTCATTTCCAACTGTCTCAACATACACAAAATCTGGCAGCGACAATAGATTAACACAATAATTAAACGCACGGTTGCCTATTGATTTAAGCTTGCCTTTCACCTCAATTGTCTCCAGATTATTACAAAAATAGAATGCACCGTCAATTATTTCCGTAATGCCAGCAGGCAAAGTGCACGAAATCAAGCCTGATGCTGGAAGACCACCGAAATATGTCAGACTTTCCGGAAAATCAATAGTCTGCAATGAATTACAGCTCTCATTCATTCCAAAATACAAGAGACCATCCGGTATGACTATCTTTCTTAAAGATGTGCATTTACCTAGCGCCTGGTCTTCAATCCTTTCAACAGTAGACGGAACGACGAGTTCCTCCAAAGAAATACAATTGAAAAACATATGGTCAGGCAACTGGGTAATACCCTCACCTAAAGTCACATTCTTTAAGGAAGTACAATTAGCAAATGTCCATGGATCGAGCCGGTCAGTCAATGAACCCGGCAACACTACGGTTTCCAATGAAGTACATGAATCAAAACCTGCTCTGCCTATACTGGTTACAGTTTCGGGGATTATTATTTCCTTAATCGCGGAGCATCCTCTGAAGCATGACGGGTTAATACTTCTCAATCCTATCGGGAGAGTCACGGACGTAAGATGCTCACAACCATCAAACGCCCAGTCGATTATAGAAACGACCTTGTATGTCTTACCTTCATAAGAAACTGTTGCTGGTATGTTCACTTTTCCGGAATAAGGGTCATCGGGATTTCTGGTAAGCCAGCATTCATCATCTGCATAGGCATAGGAATAGTAGAGGCCGTCAACTTTAAAATTATAAGCATTGGCTGTCAGCGAAAGAGCAGATAAGAGAGTTAAAATTAAAAGTTTCTTCATTTAGAATATGTTATTATGTTACTTATTATCTGAAACCATGATACCTCTCTGTTCCAATGAGGCATTAATATAAAAAGAATACGTGGAACTGTATGCCACGTCCTAAAGAGAAGGTGCTAGGAAAACCTTAGAAAACAGATGTGGGTGAACAGTCCCACGCATATGCGCGGAGACAGTCTGCCATCTCTTGTTTTCTTGAGGTAAGTTTCCTAGGCTTTTCTCTTACAAGATGAGAGCATAACGCTTCTTTTCAATATGTATCGATCCGAAGTTTCCGAATCTACTGCAAATATAATCTATTTTTTTTATTTGACAAAATTATTGATGAAATACTTGTTGTAAAATTTGCAGATTTCGAAGCTTTGACTTATCTT
>JAIECF010000112.1 GCA_029068655.1 Muribaculaceae bacterium
CTTCGGTCTTATATCCCGATTCTTTAGCATATTTAAGCTTGTGCAAGCCGTCATGTTCTATATAAAGTTTTAAGACTGTATGCCCCAGGACTGTCTGCTCGTCTCGAAGCAGGCATAAAAAAGCAGCCTCCGAATTCGGAGGCTGTCTATGCAATAATTCTTGGATCAAGGCTGGTAGAGGAAGCGCTTGATACTTCTTTTCGGTGTCTTTTCGAATTCCTTATCGAATATTCGGATCTCAGAGATCTTTGAGTAGCTCGGAAGCATCGGATTTAGCTTCTTGAGGTCCTCTTCCATCACGACGTCGACATCTTTTCCGTCTTTCCTTATGGAATCGAAATCAGGGAATACGAGAGCTACAAGTTTACCATGATCATCTATGACGACCGATTCCACTACGTAGGGGAGATTGTTGAGCTTCTGTTCTATCTCTTCTGGATATATATTCTGTCCGGAAGGTCCGAGGATCATTGTCTTTGAGCGTCCCATTATTCGTATATTTCCGTCTCGGTCGCAGGTCACGAGATCGCCTGTGTTCATCCATCCGTCAGGTAGCATCACTTCCCTTGTGGCTTCGTCATTCTTATAATATCCTTTCATCACGTTGTCGCCTCGTACCCACAGATTGCCGGGAACAGTCTCTGGATCGGGGGAGTCGATGCGAGCTTCCATTCGCTCCACGATCTTTCCTACGGTGCCGGGTTTTTCCTTGTCGGGTGTCTCATATGTGATAAGTGGTCCGCATTCTGTCATGCCATAGCCGACTGTCACGGGGAATTTTATTTTCATAAGGAATTCGTTGACCTCCGCATTGAGTGCCGCGCCTCCGATGATGACCTGCTTCACCTGCCCTCCCATCGCCTCGATGAGCTGTCTGCGTATCTTACCGTATATGAGGTTGTTGATGAAAGGAATCTTAAGCAGAAACTTTATCTTTGGCTGGTTGATTACAGGGAATACCTTGGTCTTGACAATCTTCTCTAGTACAAGAGGAACGGTGATGATGAGTTTTGGCTGCACTTCGGCGAAAGCTGCGAGCAGAATGGCAGGAGAGGGTGTTCGTCCGAGGAAGGTGCAGTGGCATCCTTTTGCGAACGGATGAAGCATCTCTATGACCATGCCGTAGAGGTGGGCGAGCGGAAGCATATTGAGGATGCCGTCTCCAGGACGCAGGAATGTCAGGAATTCCATGCAGAACTTTATGTTGCTCCATATGGATCGGTAGGGAAGCATGACTCCCTTGCTCATACCTGTAGATCCGGAAGTATAGTTGATGACAGCGAGATCTTCGGGATGATCCTTATGCCAGTGGATGTCTTTAGTAGAGAATCCATGGGGATATTTGTCATTGAAAAACTTATCGATGTTATCATGAGCCGTTGTCAGGCTCTCCGAACGAGAGAATGGCATGCCGAACTCACTTATATAGATCACACCTTCCAGAACCGGAAAGTCAAGGTCATCAAGTTGTTTCCATATAGCCTCGTCGGCGAAAAGGATCTTAGCGTCGGAATGATTCACGAGATGATGGATTGTCTCCGGTTTGAATTCATGAAGGATCGGAACTGCCACGGCTCCATATGAAAGGCATGCGATGAATGCCGTAGCCCACTTAGCTGAGTTTTTCCCGCAGATGGCTATTTTGTCGCCCTTTCTGACACCTGCAGCATCAAAAAGAATATGCAGCTTGGCTATCATCTCCGCAACGTTGGCGAAGGTATAGGTACTTCCTTTATAGTCGGAAAGTGAAGGTCGCTCCCAGTTGCGGCAGACTGAAGCTTCAAGAATGGCATTTAGCGAGTCCGGAATATTTTTGAAATACTGGTCTTTGTCCGTGATTTCAACGGTGAAAGCCGCCTGTCTGTCTTTTTTCATAGCTGATAGATTATAGTGGTTATCTTGTGTATTTATATTCTTATGAAGTGCACATTCACGAAAATTGTGTGCATCCTATTAATAGAACAAATAAAGGGCCCGCTTGTTTGCGGGCCCTTTGATATTTGGATGATATATAATCAGTCCTGATTGAGATTAACGCGCTTGAAGTCTACAACTACGCAACCCTTCACCTCACCGTTGAGATACTGGCCCACAGTGAGCTTTGCATCGCGGTGGTATTCCTGCTCCATCAGGCAGGATTCCTTGAAGAACTTGTTGAGACGGCCGTTTGCGATGTTCTGGATCATTGCTTCGGGAAGGTTTGCAGCCTTTTCAGCACCTACCTTAGCAGCGATCTCAGCTGCTTTGTCAGCCTCTTCGCGTGTGAGCCAGCCTTTGGCGATGTTGCTTTCGACGTGGTCGGCGCTGTCAACGAGGTTGGGGTTGATGCCAGCCTTACGGATAGCAGCCTCAACGGCTTTCTTCACCTGCTCCTCCTTGGTCTTCTCGATTGCTACGTTGAGCTCGCTTTCCACTACGTGAGCGTCTACGTGGTCGCGGTCTATTGCAAGAGGATTCATAGCTGCTACCTGCATGCAGATTTCGCGGCCGATAGCATTGTCGACACCGGCTACGCTGAGGCCAACGATTGTAGCGAGCTTATTGCCGAGGTGCTCGTAGGCAGCCACAGAGGGAGCCTCGATGCACTCGTAAGCTCCGAGTTCCATCTTTTCACCGGTCTTGCCGATCTCGTCAGTCACGAGCTCAGCCACTGTACGGCCTTCGAGGGGAAGAGCCTTGACCTCGTCGAGGCTTTTTGCACCGGCTTCTACAGCTGCGTCGAGGATCTTTTTGGTGAGCGCGCGGAAAGACTCGTTCTTGGCTACGAAGTCAGTCTCACATTTGAGAGCTACGATAGCTGCGAAGCCTTCCTTTGTTCCGGCGAGAACGCAGCCCTCTGCAGCCTCGCGGTCTTCACGCTTGGCTGCCACGGCCTGTCCTTTCTTGCGGATGATTTCGATGGAAGCCTCGATGTCGCCGCCTGTCTCTGCGAGCGCGTTCTTGCAGTCCATCATGCCTGCGCCTGTAAGAGTACGCAGTTTTTTGATATCTTCTATAGATACTGCCATTGTTGGTTGAATGGGTTAGAAGTTTAAATGTTTAGAAGTTTATCACTCTGCGGCAGCTTCTGCCTCGGCAACGGGTGCCTCTGCGGGAGCCTCTGCAGCGGGAGCGCTGCGACGAACGCGGCGACGCTTTCCGGGATTAGCCTCAGCGCCTTCTTCCTTATCCTCAGCGTCGGCTTTCTCTACGCTACGCTCCTGAAGGCCTTCAGCCATTGCGGAGCAGAGAGCGTCGAGCACGATCTCGATAGAGCGTGAAGCGTCGTCATTTGCGGGGATCACGTAGTCTACGTTGCTGGGGTCGGAGTTAGTGTCGACCATGGCGAATACGGGGATACCGAGACGGTTTGCTTCAGCCACTGCGATGTGCTCCTTCATTACGTCTACTACGAAGAGTGCGCTCGGGAGGCGGCCGAGGTCAGCGATAGAGCCAAGGTTCTTCTCAAGCTTTGCACGCTGGCGCGTGATCTGAAGTTTTTCACGCTTGCTGAGGTTGTCGAATGTGCCGTCTTTCTCCATCTTGTCGATGGTGGTCATCTTCTTCACAGCCTTGCGGATAGTGGGGAAGTTGGTGAGCATGCCACCGGGCCAGCGTTCGATTACGTAAGGCATACCGATTGCGCCTGCCTTCTCGGCGATAGCTTCCTTAGCCTGCTTCTTGGTGGCTACGAAGAGAACTTTCTTTCCGCTCTTGGCGATCTGTTTGAGAGCTGCTGCTGCCTCGTCGATCTTGGCGGCTGTCTTATAGAGGTCTATGATGTGGATTCCGTTGCGCTCCATGAAGATATACGGCTCCATTGCCGGGTTCCATTTGCGCTTTAGGTGGCCGAAGTGGCATCCTGCTTCCAGGAGTTGTTCGAATGATGGTGTTGCCATTTTCTTAGTCTTGATTTATTGTTTACTTTCTTTTTATGGATTTAATCCCAATCATCCGGTAGGTCTCGGGTCTTAGTGGCCGGACATCCGGATGATTTAGATACTAAACTCTATGCTGCAGTCTGAAAGCGGATATTAACGCTTTGAGAACTGGAAGCGCTTGCGAGCCTTGGGCTGACCGGGTTTCTTACGCTCTACAGCGCGTGGGTCGCGGGTCATGAAGCCTTCAGCGCGGAGAGCGGCTTTGTCTTCGGGGTTGATCTTGACGAGAGCGCGTGCGATAGCGAGGCGGAGAGCTTCAGCCTGTCCTTTGTAGCCGCCTCCGTCAAGGTGTGCGTAGATGTCGTATTTCTCTTCGCAGTCGAGAGTCTTGAGAGGCTGCTTTACTACGTACTGAAGGATCGAAGAGGGGAAATATACGTCGAGTGGACGCTTGTCGATTGTGATCTGACCTGTACCTTCGGTGAGGTAAACGCGGGCAACGGCAGCTTTGCGACGGCCCAGTGCATTGATTTTTTCCATCTTCGTTTATTTCAGTTTGTTGATATCGATTACTTCCGGATTAACTGCCTCGTGGGGGTGCTCGCTACCATTGTAGACATAGAGATTGCGGAGTTGAGCGGCGCCGAGCTTTGTCTTGGGGAGCATTCCCTTGAGCACCTTGATGTAGAGAGGGTGCTTGCCTGCCTTGATGGTCTTCTTGAACGACTTGTTCATGAGGTCGCGCGGAGTATAAGCACGCTGGCCGCCGGGGTAGCCTGTATAGCGGAGATATTCGTGCTTGTCCATCTTGAGACCGGTCATGATGACTTTATCGGCATTGATGATGATGACGTTGTCGCCGCAGTCCATGTTGGGAGTGTAATCAGGCTTGTATTTGCCGCGGAGGATTTTAGCGACTTTGGAGCAGAGGCGTCCAAGCACCTGATCGGTGGCGTCGATCACGACCCACTTCTTGTTGATTGTTTCCGGAGTAGCGGAAAGTGTCCTATAACTTAAAGAATCCACTTTTGTTTGTTTTATTTGATTTTTAAATTCCTGTTTTTGAACGTCTTCGGCGGTCTAAGCCTCCGCCTCGGAGCGCTCGGTCTCATCACTTCGAAATGGAGGAAGATCGGCCAAAATCCCTCTTCATCCGAAGCCTGCAATGAGATCTGGATAAAATCGGCTTGCAAAATTAATAATTTTTTCTGACATAGCAAAATATTTATTCTTTTTTTCACTAAAAAGCTCATTCCGACAGCTGTCGGAATGAGCTTGATGGTAGGTATATGTAGTATAGACGTCTTAGAGAGAGTATTCAATCATTGTGAACGAGTAAGGGGGAACCTGGAGGTCGAATTTGCTTGAAGCCTTCATTGTATTGGTCTTTGGAGTGATAGGCTGGGAATCGTAGTTGTTTTCATCCTCCGGATTGCCTGATATCACGGTCTTTATTGCCGTTCCTTTTGGCTTGAACTTGGAAAGATCTACATGTGCAGTCTTAGGATTGCCCGAAGCATTTCCTACTTTTACATATAGTTTGCGCCCCTTTGTGTCGAGTATCACTGACTGTTCCTGAAGATAACCTTCACCTTCCGATTTGTCGGGATTGTCGATTGTCACGCAGTCTCCGTAGTAATAATCACCGGCGGAATTTCCAAACATCTGTTGGATATAGTAGCTGCATGTCGGGTAGACTGTCTCATTGTCGAAATATATTAGATCAGGATTCCAGTTTGTTGCGTTCTTGCGGGCAAAGAGGGGGGCATATGAAGTCATGTCTACTATGTCGCCATTCCGCTCCACATGTATCAGATAGAGTCCTTCAGCAATTGCATCAATAAGTTTCTTGTCTTTTGCCGCATATTCTCCAAGATATACCTTGGTCTTGCCATCGCGGGGATATGAGTCGTATTGGCGCGATTTCATGAAATATTCGCGTGGTTCATAATAATGTTCGTCAAGAATAGGAATCTCGAGTTCGCGTGCAAGGGCCCATCCGTTTTCATAGTCTGGATTGCCCGGGTGAGAACCGGGGCCGTCGGTGCCTACAATGATGATTTCAGGATGAGCCTTGGTGATTCTGTCATACATATACTTGAATCTTTCGCTGAATTCGGGAGTAATCTTCTCCTCGTTTCCTATACCGAGATACTTGAGATTATAGGGTTCCGGATGACCTCCTTCTGCACGTATCCTGCCCCATTTTGTGTTGACGTCGCCGTTCGCCCACTCGATAAGGTCGAGTGCTTCCTGTGTCCACATCTCCATATCAGCCATGTCGCATGCATCCTGGGCCTGGTCGGGCCACATACCCCAGCCGCCATTGGAGCCCTGGCAATTTACGCCTGATGGAAGGATAGGAAGGGGTTCCATCCCGAGGTCTTTGCAAAGCTGGAAATATTCAGGATAACCGAGATCAAACGACTGATGATAACCCCAGCAGTTTTTCTGTTGTTTGCGGGTTTCTTTTGGCCCTACGGTTTCTTTCCAGCGGTAGGTGTTCCAGAATCCGTCTCCACCGCCGTGCACTATACATCCGCCCGGGAAACGCATGAATTTAGGATTCAAAGCAGCCAGGCTCTCTACGAGATCCTTGCGCAGCCCATGTCCTTTATAAGTGTCTTCCGGTTTAAGCGATACCATATCTATATCCACAGCTCCTTTGTCAAGGAGCAGAATCATCAGGGATGCTTTCTGGCAGGTTTTGGATGGAATGAGAGAACTTTCATATTTCTTCCATTCATTTGATGAAATGGTCAATTCTGTATCTGCAAGAAGTTCAGGATCTTTCCCCCAGCCCTGGGGCTCTACGAGTGCGACACGCACTTTCATGGGAGTATTACCAACATTGCGGAGGAATACGGAGAAGTCATATTTTTCTCCTTCTTTCACTGATATTCCATCGAAGCCGTCGTTTTGCAATCCGAAACCACGCCATCCGTTATAGTCCTTGAATTCTCGTGTGCGCTCAGCCTCGAGTCGAAGATAATTGGGGTTGTTGGGGTGAATAGGATCTTGTTGCTTTATGATTATGTTTCCAAGAGAATGTCCTGGCCTTGACATTTTCCAGGCGGTGCCGGGTCCCCAGCCGTCGCGTTCCATCGGACTGAACTCAAATGAACCGTTCTGGATAAGTTCCGCGCTAAGACCTCCATCGGCTGAAGAACTTATGTCTTCAAAGAAAATGCCGATAAGGTGGTTGCTGATCTGTTTCCCACCTGCCGGAGCTTTTACAGGAGCAGCTGAAAGCATAAGCGATGCGGCAGCTAAGGTCATGGTGCAAAGTAGTTTTTTCATGATATATTGATTATTAGAATGATCATTGAAATGATTAAGGGAGATTTCCGAAAGGAAACCTCCCTTTTGCTTTATGAGGTGATCAGATTTGATCAGCCTTTCTTTTCTGCCTTGGCGAGCTGCTCCTTAAGAGCCTGAAGTGCGCCGAGGTCGCCGAGTGTTGTCTTCTCGATTGCGGGAGCTTCAACACGCTCTTCCTCCTGGCGGCGAGCGTTGCGCTCTGCACGCTCAGCGCGGTTTGCCTGACGCTCTGCACGCTGTGCGGCGCGGGTTGCGTCTTCAGCTATACGGCTGTGGCTCAGGATGATGCGCTTGCTGTCTTTGTTGAACTCGATCACCTTGAAGTTGAGCTTCTCGCCGAGTTTAGCCTGGCTGCCATCTTCCTTCACGAGGTGCTTGGGAGTAGCGAAGCCTTCTACGCCGCCGTCAAGAGTGATGACTGCGCCCTTATCCATGACTTCAGATACTGTTCCCTCGTGGATGCTGCCGACTGTAAAGCGGCCTTCGAATTCCTCCCATGGGTTGGTTTCGAGCTGCTTGTGACCGAGGCTGAGACGACGGTTGTCCTTGTCGATTTCGAGCACCTGAACCTCGATTTCGCTGCCGACTGAAGTGAACTCGCTGGGGTGCTTCACCTTCTTTGTCCAGCTGAGGTCGGAGATGTGGATGAGGCCGTCTACGCCCTCTTCGATCTCAACGAATACGCCGAAGTTGGTAAAGTTGCGTACCTTTGCGGTGTGGCGGCTTCCGATAGCGTATTTAGTCTCGATGTTCTCCCAGGGATCATTCTTAAGCTGCTTGATACCGAGGCTCATCTTGCGGTCTTCGCGGTCGAGCGTAAGGATTACTGCTTCGATCTCGTCGCCGACCTTGAGGAAGTCCTGAGCGCTGCGGAGGTGCTGGCTCCAGCTCATCTCGCTTACGTGGATGAGGCCTTCCACACCGGGCTGAACCTCTACGAACGCACCGTAATCAGCCATGACAACGACTTTACCCTTGATGTGGTCGCCAACCTTAAGGTTTTCGTCGAGGTTGTCCCATGGATGGGGCATGAGCTGCTTGAGGCCGAGGGCGATACGCTTCTTCTCGTCGTCAAAGTCAAGGATAACTACCTTGATGTCCTGGTCAAGCTTAACCACCTCGTGAGGATCGCTTACGCGGCCCCAGCTGAGGTCTGTGATATGAACGAGGCCGTCAACACCGCCAAGGTCGATAAACACACCATAGTTTGTGATGTTCTTGACCTTTCCTTCGAGCACCTGTCCTTTCTCGAGCTTGGAGATGATCTCCTTCTTCTGAGCCTCGAGTTCGGCTTCGATGAGTGCCTTGTGGCTGACAACAACGTTCTTGTATTCCTGATTGATCTTGACTACCTTGAATTCCATAGTCTTGTCGACGAATACATCGTAGTCGCGGATAGGACGAACGTCGATCTGGCTGCCGGGGAGGAATGCCTCGATGCCGAATACGTCGACGATCATACCGCCCTTAGTGCGGCTCTTGACGTAGCCCTTGATGATTTCGTCGTTTTCGAGAGCCTGGTTAACGCGATCCCAGCTGCGGGTCTGGCAGGCTTTCTTGTGGGAGAGACGAAGCTGTCCGTTCTTGTCCTCGAGAGTCTCAATAAATACCTCTACTTCATCGCCTTCCTTCAGGTCGGGATTGTAGCGGAATTCGCTCACGGGGATGATGGCGTCGCTCTTCATGCCGATGTCCACGCGTACCTCACGCTTGGAGATGGACTTCACGGTGCCGGTTACAACTTCGTTGTCTTTTGCTGTCTTGAGAGTCTCGTCGTAGGTCTTTTCTACTTCTTCGCGGCTCTTCGCGCCAGCGGTTGTGCCTTTTTCGTAGGCATCCCAATCGAAATCTTCGATCGGGGTCTGAACATTAAGTTCGCTCATTAAAAAAAGTTAGTTAATTGGGTTAATAAATCTCTGTCTGAGGGCGGATTGCCTTGGATGCGCCTGCAGTTTCCTTGCGGACTTGCAGGAGCGGTCAGGGCGTACCTGTCCCAAAGATGGCGCAAAATTAATATAAAATTTCCGAACTGCCAAATATTCAATGATTTTTATCGCAAAAAATATCATTATGGCATATTACCTCGCGATAATAAAGAGAGTTTTGTGCGGCTTAATGCTTAGAGTTTCATGATTCCTGACCATGCTTGGGGCAACTCGGGAGAATGTTGTTTTATCATAAAGATTTATGAATAAGATTGTTACGTTGGCTTGATGTTTGGAAAATGTCCTTGAATTCTTATTCTTCCAATGCTTTTTTAAGGAGTGGATCATCTTCGTATATGCTGTAATGGGTCTTTACAATATTTCCTTCCTTGTCAATGAGAACTCCGAAAGGAATGGCTGAGAAATTGAAGAGTCCGGTCAGCCTTTGCCAGTCGTCACCTGTAACGAAGATATGCTCTCCTTTGATATCTTCTTTACTGAGCCATTTCTTACAAGCCTCCATATTCTGGTCAACATCTGCTATATATAATGCCTTGAAAGGTTTATCGGACATTCTTTCCAGAAGTGGTTTCTGATTTATCATGCCGGCCCGGCAAGGTCCGCATCCGATACCCCAGAAGTCAAGAAACAGAACATTGCCTTTATATGGTTCGATTATTTTGGCAAGCACATTGCCCTCAGAACTATCCGTGATCATAATGGAAGAGTCTTCTTTACCGTCAATTTGGTTTTCTGCTATCATTACGTCTTTTACGAAATTATTATATTCATCCATAAGAATTTCATTCAGCCCGTCATATTCGTTATGCTTGATAATATTAGTCAAAAGTCGGTTGTGTCTCTTTAGGATTGCGGAGGAAGGTTCGTCAATAGAATGAAGATTGTCGATCAATGAAACAGTACGAACCGACTGTGCCACGAAACAGTTGCCCAGACCTATGGAATCAAGATGATTGATGTCTATGGTATATGGTTGCGTAAGGTCATCGGAAGAAGTATAGGCGAGTGAGCCCGGTACTGCTTCCATACCGTAAGCCGCCATTGCAGAAGGACGGAATTGGGAATTAAATCTCCATCTGTTCGGTAGAATCCATCCGTGACACATTAGGACCGGATTGTTATAAATTAGATCCTTATGTTTCAGCCAAGGCTTTAGCAAGACAGTTTCGTCAAGGCTCTCTCCTTCAACGAAAGAAAGGGTGCCATCCTCATTCTTTTCATAGCGATCACCCTTGGAATAGGAGAAGTCCATCTGAATATCCTCCAGGGCGCAGCATATATTCCCTATGGCTGCTATGCTGAGCATATCTTTAGCAAACACGCTGACAGGCACGTTTCCAAGAAATTTCGGGAGATCATTACAGACGGAATCGAGTAAAGCGGCGAGTTGCTCTGATCTCTTATATGTATCAGCTTTCATTGAATCGGTCTTTTCAACTTTGTATTTAGTATACAGTGAGTTTAGACCATATCTGTTAAACAGACTGTCTGTTAGTATGTTGATGACGGCTACATCATCCGCTTCACCTTCATAGCCGTAAAAATCCGGTACGTATCCCTTCTCAGGATCGAGTCTGAGAGTCATGCATGTAGCGATGTTCAGTGTATCTCCCGGAATAAGGAAAAGGTTTTTGGATATGTCTCCGAGCTTGAAGTAATCAAACTGTGGATATGCAAGAGGAATGTCTAACGCGAACGAGCCATCGGGATTGATGTCGCCGACATTTACTTTCTCCTCATCTGTGAAGTCGTTCTTTGTCCTTACAGAGAATGTCGAGACTCCATATTTAGGCGAATAGTCGGTGATCTTGCCGCGGATATGTGTCATCCCGTCCTTGTCATAGAACTTGAGGTCTTCATATCGTCGTGGATCAAGACCGGTCCATTTTTCAGATGGCTTTGTCCCTTTGTCGAGAATATCTGAATATTTAAGAATGTCAGGGTAGACCAAGGTCGCCTGTTCGTCAAGATGTATACCATAAGTGCAGTTTCCTATATCTGCAGGGTCGGTCTCGACAAGATCGACGACCTTTATGCTCGCCGGGACTTTCTCAAATATTAGTACTCCGTCATGCTGTCCGGACTCGGGCATCCATATATGCGAGCCGAGTTCGATATTTTCCGTACCAATCAGCTTATACTGCTGTGTAGTGTCTTCAGTTGCCAGAAGGCGGGTATCAGGGCTTACCATGACCCAGAAATGCGGATGATTCTGCAGCCTTACTGCGACTCGTGTGGAAGAGTCGGTTCGTTCCACGTCGGTTACCCTCATCCATCTGGTTGAAGTTTCTGTTTTTGGTACTATGGCATAAGCCGACATTGCAATGGCCGTAATGGATAATAACGAGAATAATCTGTTTGTTTTCACGGTGTGACTATATTATATTGATTGTGTCTGAATCCGGGTATCAATACTTGACTGAGTTGGCGAATTTGTCGATTATGTCTTGCATCTTAGTATTGATTTCGTTCATCTTTTTGAGAAGTTCTTTCCTTTCTTCATCATACTTGGTCGGATATCTGGTAAGATCATTAAACTGGTTTTGTATTTGGTTAAGGAGATTTCGATAAGGCGCGAGTGCGGCATGAAGTGCTTCCAGACTGCCATTTACACCTGACCCTTGTCTTGCAGGGGCACCCATGCTTTCGTAGAGGTCGGCAAGAGCTTCCTTATTAAGCCAGGCGTTGGTCATAAACGTGTATTGCTGTTGGTTGTGTATGTCATAGTAGCCATTGTGTACTGTCATGTCAAGCGTGAATCCCGGGATGAAATATATGTTTATCCAGGCTGAGCAAAGATTATCACCAGGCATGATGGCGCGGATGCGCCCTGCCTTCATTGTGCTCAGGTCGGTTTCGAAGCGAAACCGTTTGTTTTTTACCGGCACACAGGCTACTAAATCGGATTCAGTGATCTCCTTATCTATATCTGTGATATAGATGTTATAGCATGAGTCCGGAATGTCGATCGCTACGTGCCCGTCAATGACGAACTTGTGCTGTCCGGATATGACCTGCTGTCCTTCAGTGGTCATAATATGGCGTTCTGTGTGGGTGTTTTTTTCTTTCTTTGCAGCCAATTCTATGGGAAATACAGTCATCAGGGAGACTGTGAGGAGCAGGGAAGCAAGTATTCTTTTCATAATCTTCAGGTTTGCAGGATAATGGTGTTTTATTGAAAAACGTTTTATTCAGTCATTAGTTGCGCAATGTAGGCTTGATTGGCATCTATTTCATCACGTATGCTCTCGATATACGCGATCTCAGCGTTGCGGCGTATGTCCAACATGCGGTTTCTCACTTCATCCGGATCCAAGGATCTCTCCTTGTTGACCATCGGCATCTCCCCTTCAGTTACAGGTTGAATGTTTCCTGATGAAGAATCCTTTGCGAAAACCGGGCGTGCGGAACTGCTCTTTTGTGCTTGCTTTTTTTTGGCGGGGACAGATTTAGCAACTCTTTCTTTCTCATGTTGAGCCGGGGGTGTGTCCGCAAGAAGTTCAGGAACGAACTGTAGGGTGTCGGATTTAATCGGAGTCTTATTTTCAATTGCAGCAGTAATATTGGGTGTTTCTGCTGAAGTGTCTGTCTTGATGAAATGCAATGCAGTAATAATGACTATTGTTGCTGCGGCTGCAGCTACAGTCGCAGTGAGGTACGGAATCAAGCGATAGCGTCGATGCTTCGGGATTGAAAGAGCCTCAGACATCACTCGTTCCTTAAAACCGGAAGAGACTTTGAACTCACATCTTGGACTCAAAATATCTTCGAGGTCAAGATAGTCATCGTATATTTTTTTCGTATCTTTCTTCATAAATGAATCGTTTTTTATTCGATTGATTTGTCATTGGTTTAGTTTCTTGCGGATATACTGTATTGCATACCGGTATCGTGACTTTACGGTGGCTTCCGGAATGCTTTGAAGTTCTGCTATTTGGCTAAAAGTCAATTCATCGTAGCATTTGAGCCGAACTGTTTCTGCCTGTTCGAAAGGGAGGCCATCGAGCATTTGCTTTACGCGCCGGAACTCTTCGTCGATATCCCTGTCCTGGATATCGGGTACATCGCCTATCTCTTCAAGCCGGAGTGAAGGGGGCTTCTTGCGTCGCAGATGGTCGATGCAGGCGTTGCTGACACTTCTCAGTAAGAAATATTCATGATTCTGAATCCTCTTGCCGTCTGACATTGACCGGTATAGCCGCAGGAATACGTCCTGGACTATATCTTCTGCCGCTTCCCGCGTTCCGATACGCATGAATGCGAAGCGGAAGAGTCGGTCCTGGTATTGACTGACTATGCTGTCTAATATGTCGGAAGTCTTTTTCGAATTCATGAATCGGATTTCGCGCTTTTATATAGAATGACGCAAGAGTATACGAAAAGATTTATATCTTCGATAAGAATATTTCAACCTTATAAGTGAATATTTGTTTTTATGGTAAATTAAACCTTCTTAAACGATAGAAATACTATGAAAAAGACGATTCTACTGCTTTTCGCTTTTGTGGCTGCCCTTACAGGTATGGCTCAGGTGCAGATTCCTTATCAGGAACTTCCTTACAATGTGCATTATCACTGGGGACTCGTGAATGTTAACATAGGTCACGGAAAGGTAACACTGTCTTCTCAGGGAAATCAGTATAATGCGACACTTGACGGCAATACTATCCCTTGGGAGGGACGCATCTTCTGTGTCAGCGACACTCTCAATGCGACAATGACTCCCGGAACTCCCTTCAGCCGTGAGACGGTTGACTACGAAAACGGCTGGTATCTCAAGCCGAAGGTGATGGAATACCGCAGTGACGGGTTTGTTGCGTCCAATCCTGCAAATTATAAGAATATTGCCGGGCAGGGTAATCTTGATGCCGATGCTGAGACGATGGAGGCTGTCACGGTGACTGCGGATATGCTCGGCATGTTCTACTATTTTCATGAGATAGACTTTGAAAGCATGTCTCCAGGACAGCAGGTGACGATACCTATTGACGGAGGTTACGCTCAGTCTGTAACTGTCACCTATAACGGGGCTTCGGCTTATGGAGGCTATTCCACGTATGACGTCTCGTTTGAATATACCTATCAGGGAGCATCTACCGGTTACTCGGTCAAGGCTCAGGTAGACCGCAGCAGCAGAATCCCTGTCCTCCTTAGTGCGGAGCTCGCCATTGGGCATGTAGAGATGATTTATGAATAGATTAATAATAGAGAATTGGGAATTTAGAATTATCTGAATATTAATAATGCGGGTCGCTTAGATAAGCGTTCCGCATTATTTTAGGCGGAAGTACTACTTTTTTAGGCTGGTACAAATCTGAATGTGCCAAAACTGATATGACTATGAATTGTTACAAATTAGTTGGTAAAATGCCTATGAATTGTGACAATTTAGTAAGTAAGTTGCCTATGAAATGTAACAAAATAGGAATTATTTACGTTATTATAAATAGATTAAAACTCCATACAGATATTCGGTATGTTTAAGCGTCAGATACAGGCATCATTGTAGTAGTGGGCTTCCTCTCCTTTCAGAAAACCCCTTGTCATAAGGGGAGCTCGCCAAACCGGGAAAACCACAGTGGTCAACGAATTCGCAAAAGAATTTGATACCTATCTTTATATCAACCTTGAAAATCCTATGGCAGCTTCGCTTTTTGAGACTTCAAAAAGCATCTCTGGTCTGCTTTCAGACCTATTGCTCTATTGCAATAAAGTAAAAAAAGACGGAAGATTATTGGTATTTATAGATGAGATTCAGTATTCCCGGGCGGCTGTGCAGAAATTGAGGTATTTCCATGAAGAGCGTCCTGATGTCTATGTCATAGCTGCTGGTTCGCTGCTTGAAAGGCTTCTTGCCTCCGGTATATCTTTCCTGGTGGGAAGAGTTGAGTATCTGGCGATGCATCCCTGTTCTTTTCTGGAATTCCTTAATGCCATGAGAGAGGAGTTGCTGTATGAGCGTATCAAGTCTCATCCAACATCATTAAACGCTTTTATAATATGTAGTTATGGACGCACACGGAGTGCGTCGCTACAGATTCCCACCCGCATTTGCCCCGGACCGGGTCTTCTGAGAGTCGGTCTGCATCGCAAAGTTATAAACTTTTCTCGAATCAGCAAAATTTTATACAGTAAAAATTGATGTCTTAATTAAATCTGCACTTCATTCAATTTACCACATATATATGCGATGATTTGAATGTTAACTAAAAACTTTTTAGTGAGATTAGTTGTAATTGTAATATAAATGTATTAACTTTGCACACAAAAGAAGTGTTTATGGAATTAGCAATACAGAAAAAAGCTCAGAGTTTCCGTTTGCCGGTGGAGCTCATAGAGCGTTTGAAGAAAATGGCAAAACGGGAAAACCGCAGTCTAAATAACTTCGTAGAGTGTGCGTTATTGGATCTTGCATATTCGGAGCCGAATGAAGAGACAAAAGCTGCTATAGAAGAGGCAAGGTCTGGAAAACTTCAGGGTCCCCTTGACGTGTCAAGTGTTGAAGCGATGTATAAGTCTATGGGATTACGAAAATACTAAGATTCTCCACTCAGTATAAAAAAGACGCTAAGAGGTTTCGTAATCAACCGAAGAAGATGGAGAAGGTTGCCAAGATACTAAATTAGGAATAAAGAAACTCGACTTTAACCAGAAGAGAGGGAAGATGGCAGTCTATACATAAAAACGCCTACCGGTTGATGCCGGTAGGCGTTTGATATTTTTTGATAATTTTTGTGATTACTTGCCGAAGAGGCCGCCGAGCATTCCGCCGGCTTTTTCCTTTAAGCCGTCGATTACGCTGCCTTTGACACTGTCGAGGTTCACGTTGTTGAGCAGGCCGGATGCGTGAAGCTGGGAAACGATTTCTGCGAAGTCGAGGTTCTTGAGGTCAAAACCTTTGAGTGCGCTTGTCACCTTTGCGATGTCAAAGTTGTCGCCGAATTTATCCTTGAGTTGGCCGAGGATTTGCTGAATGTCCATAATTGTGTGTTTTTAGTGGGTGAATAATGGTTATGGCTTTTAAACGCATAAGCTCGTGAAAAGGTTCATTTTTATTTCAGTTTTGGCTTCAGTTCGTCGGGTGTCTCGTTGGTGTACATCTCTACAGGAGCAGTCTCCTTCGTGAAGAAGTCGGCAACGATCTCCAGAGTAAGCGAAATAGTAGGTTTGAAGTCCTCGCTTGCCATATAGCTTAATATAGCATTGCGCATGCGCTTAGCCACCACGCGCTTGTCAAGATCACTGTCAAGGTCCATCGTGGTCATAAAGAGTTTTCCATTGAGCACATTCGCCTCCACAACCATGCCGAGTTTGCGGCTCAGATGCCAGGTATCGATCGGCTGGATCGGCGATTGGTAGTCGGCGGGGAGTTCAAGGAGGTTCATTACCTGCGCCTTGTTGACGAGCTCCCACCAGTTGAGGTTGGTCCAGTCGTCGGTCGGAAAGCCATGAGAGAAAAGAGGATGTTCGGTGTCTATGTATGCTCCGGTGGTATGCGGGGGTCGCATCTTAAACCAGCTTGTGTTCCAGAATACCGGCAGATAGTTCTGTACGATATCCTTGCCAAGGGTCACCTTTCCGGCGGCTGTAAGAAGCACGTTGAAGCCTTTCTCGAGATGGCTGAGGGCGTTGGTGTCAAGGGTATCGGTCACGAATACATTATTAGGAACGTCGAGGACGTCCTCATCGGGATACACCCAGTATTCCCAACTGTTGTGTCCGGCGTCGCCTGCATTTACTGTCAGCGTGTACTTCATCGGAGTGCCAACCTTGACGATCGGAAGCTGAACAGAACCAGCTTGATTATTCTTACCAATGGGTATTTCCTGATCAGCAAATGATCCCGATGCAACTGAAGTTCCATCCTTGTCGGTCACAGAATAAGTCACTTTTGTCTTCCAAAGATCTCCGGAAGTAGCATTGATGATCTCGACGGGTACAGAGATAGTTTCTGTATCAGTGAACACGAATTTCGGGAAACGTGCAAGAGGAACGACCGGGCTGCAGAACTGCCGCCACTGCTCTCCATCTACATATCCCTTTTCTTTCCAGAATACATTGAGAACGCCTTCAAGCGCCGTGCCCTGACCGCTGTAGTCGTTGAGGGCGAGAAGCTGGAACCCGGTATAGTCCGGTGTACGAAGGTTGCGCTCTATCTCGTATTTATAACATAACGTCTGTAGTTTTCCACTCGACATAAGGAATTTCCTGTCCATACCTTTCATACCGTTTTTCTCAAGCAGATCACGGAAAATCTCAAAGTTTTTGGCCTTATATGGTCCCGTATACTGCGACGTCTCGTCAAGGTCAGGGAAAGCGCACCACTGTCCCTGTTCATGGGCTATTATAGGGGCGTGGTTTTCAGGATGTGATTCCGAAGGCTTGAAGTTTTTCGGAGTGCGGATGTCTGTCATATAGTCATCATCGCTGGAAGGCATATGGTTTTTCCATTCAAGACCTCGTCCGCCACCCTTTACATGGTATTCGCTGCCGCCGTCCCATGCCCAGCCTCCACCTACGGATGCTCCGCAATAGATCTTAGTAGGATCATAGTCTTTCATAGTTGCCACCCACATGTCTGTGTAGGGTACCCAGTTTCCGGCCGGTTCATTGCCGGCAGCAAACATTATGAACGACGGGTGGTTTCCGTAGGCGTCGATGATGGCTTTCCCCTCATCGATCAGATATTGGTCGATGGGCATACCGCTTCGCAGCTTCACTCCATGGTTAGGCCAGGAAGGACCTTCAGGCTGAAGATAGATGCCGGCCTTGTCTGCCGCTGCAAACGCAGCTTCAGGCGGACAATAGCTGTGGAAGCGCATCATGTTGATGCCGTATTCCTTACATTTTGCAAATATCTCAGCCCACGACTCCTCGTCGGTAGGAGCGTAGCCCGTGAGCGGGAAGCAGCAGTTCTCTACCGTCCCGCGTACATACATCGGGCGACCGTTGATCATAATATTGCGTCCATCTACCGAGATATTCCGCATTCCAAAGGTTGTCGAGGCCGTGTCGTCTCCAAAATTGACTGTGACGTCGTAAAGTGGAGTGGAAAATTCATCCCAGGTCTTCATATGGTCGCCGAAATCCACGGTGAAGGTCACGGTGTCGCCGTTGAGACTCCAGTCCTTAAGGTCGAATACATCTATTCCATCATCGGATACCACCCTCGCGGATACCTCTTTTATAAGCTTTGCATCTCCTCCTTTTATGACCTTTATATCAGCCTTTCTGCCTTTGACATCCGGGTATACGCGGAGATTCTTGATATAAGCATCCATTGGAGTTGCTTTTAGATAGATCTCCCCGGCAATGCCGTTCCAGTTGCCTTGCGTCTGGTCTGTCACGCTGTGGGAATCCTGACCGACGCAGACATTCTCTATGCCGTTATAGACCTTTATCTCTATTAAATTGTCGCAACCTGGGTTGATGAACTCCGTAATGTCATACTCGTGTGGCGTGGAGAGCGACATACGATGACCGGCCTCCTTGCCATTGACGGTCAGTGTGGTTTCTATATGAGGACGTTCGAGATGGAGCACGACGCGTTTATTCCTCCATAGCGAAGAAATGATCACATTCTTTTTATAATAGGCGTTGCCTACATATTCTTTTTCCGGAGTTAGGAAAAACGGAAACTTGATGTTGCCCGGCTCACGGTAAGGCGCATAGAGGTCGCTGAAGTAATACGACATATCGTAGAGCGACCCCGTCCATTTAGTGTCAGTGTCCACATCGCGTCCTTTACCGTTGGTGAGCATGGAGCCGGGGAGTGTTATGTTATCATTAAAGACCGGCTTCTCACCATATCCAAATTGCCAAGAGCCGGCAAGGTCTATTTTATTGTCAGTTGCTGCGAAAGCAGTTGTAGCTAACAAAATTGCTATTGAAAGAATTATCTTTTTCACAAAAATAGCGATATTTGATTTTAAGAATAATATTCAGATTGCCTTGTAGGGACGCACGAGCCGTGCGTACCTACAAAGAGGATTCAATAAGAGAGACTTTTATAACCTCCTCTCCCGGAGTTGTGTCGGCTTCTTCGGGGAAGTATACCGGCATATTCTCCTGAAGTGGAAGGATCCGCAGTTCAAGATTTACCGAGTGTTCAGGAAGACGCCATAGTCCGTATAGCATAGGTCGTCCGTTATAGAAGTTGTCTGCAATGAGTTTGCCGTCGTAGTATAGACGTGCCACATCTCCACGATAGTCAATACGGAGGAGAACATTATCTCGCTCCTGTGCCGTCGGTAGATTGGTGATGGTGTAGACTGCTGCCTGCTCGAAGTCGATATCTTCCGGAGATTCAGCAGCTTTATTCACGCCTATTGTAATATTACGTGGTGCTCCTGCCTCCTTATTCTTACTGATTTGGGGTTGTTTATTAGTAAGAACAACCGATTCATGTTCCGGCAGCGAGAGTCGGGATGCTTGTTCTGATGTCAGAAGGTAGATATTGTCGGCTATCGGTTTGTCGGGTCCCAGAGCCTTGGCGTTTTTTATAATCTTTTTGCCCAATGCAATCTCTGTTGGAATTCCGGGAATTTGTTCAAGATAAATCTTGTCGTCTCGTTTAGCAATTAATTGAGCGGTGGCGTATCTTATACCGTCTATATTTACCGGAAAAATACAAGTTGTGCCGGCTGGGATGGTGATAGGCTTTGATGGGAATTTCTCTTCGCAGACTTCAAATTGAATTCCTTTTTTATCTGACAGATTCTGAAGACGCTCATAATTGTTGATGAAGACAAAACCATTGTTGCCATTTGATCGGTAAGACCATCTCAGATGTGAGTCATCTCCCTTTTCAATGTCATCCGGCATTGGAAAAGAGGCTTCCATGGGGGCAAGAATGTCACCATAATCTTGCATGAACAGATGAAGTTTCCTAAGATTATAATAATGGGGATATGGCTGTCCAAATTCACCTAATGGAGCTTGAAAGTCGTAGTTTTTTACAGGAAGATCGTTGTAGTTCGTGGCTTTTGTGCGCTGGGTCTCGTTGAGATAAATGTCGCTTTCCGGATTGGTTCCCCCGTGATACATATAATAGCCGAGAAGATTACTACCGCTTCCGAGCTTTACAACAGCGAGCGAATAAGCATCCTCGGGGTATATCCAAGGGCGTCGGTGGTAAGCACCCATCATTCCACCACCAAGTTCACATGTAAAATAAGGATACTGTTCGTCGCCTTCGGTCAATTTCTCTTTTTGGTCCTTGATCAGTTCGGAAGCTATTGCTGTGCTGCTCCTGAAGGGCTTGAAGTTGAAAGCTTTGTAATAGTTGCCGGCAGTTGGTTCTATTGAACGTTCCCAAAAACCGTCGGCATAGTCGCCATATAGGGGAATCATCTCGCCATAAGGGACAGGTGTCTTAAGCTCGGGCCATCCGGTGCGTGTATAGAAAGGAAGATCGAAACCGATCCCTTCGGCAATGTCTTTCAACTTCATAAGATAAGATCCGTGTCCGCGATATTCATTGTCAAACTGGCAAGCCATCACCGGTCCGCCATCTTTCCATTGCAGTCCCTGCACTTGTGTGAATATCTGGCGATAGAGTTTTTCTACGGCTTCAAGGAATGCCGGATCTTCACTCCTTGATTTAATTCCTTTGTCGAAAATCCAGTCGGGAATCCCTCCGTTTCTTGCCTCTCCATGGCAGAAGGGCCCGACCCGGAGCACTACAGGCAAACCCTCCTCCTTACATATCTCAAGGAATTCGCGGAGATTGCGCTGTCCGCTCCAGTCGAATTTCCCTTCGTTCAGCTCTATATGGTTCCAGAACACGTAAGTGGCTATAATAGTAACGCCTCCTTCTTTCATTTTTCTGACCGACGAGCGCCATTCGTTTTCGGGCAGACGGCTGTAGTGGATCTCTCCCATGACAGGAGTCACCCTCCGGCCGTCGATGATAAGACTCTGTGCATCCCATTTTACTTCCGGGATACTTTCTATGGAGAAGTCAAAAGCCGTTGCAGGTATTGTGAACGGAAGCATTGCGGCGACCGCAAAGACTGAAATTAATTTCGATTTCATGATAAAGCAGGTATGTCATTGCAAAATTACAATCTAATTTCCAAATATCAAATTTAAAAATGCAGAAAAAATATAGTAATAACTCTTGTGATATGTCATTGCATTGCAGGAGAGAGGATTTATATTCGAAAAGTTTGGAAATGTAGAATAAAACAACTAATTTTGTCAGAAACAATTTTACCGGACATATATGAAGACTTTTTTCAAGACGATATTGCTTTTTTATGTTGCAGTATTGTTGCCGATGGTGATTGCTGCGGCAGAATTAAAATATGATATAGCTCTACGCGATAGTATACTCGCTAATGTCACCGGGGCATCGGTATCAAGAAACCGGGTAAGCATTCTCCGCTATGGCGCAAAAGGGGATGGTGTGACGGATTGTCGTAGCGCTTTTGAAAAGGCGATGAAGGAAGCGGAGAAAAAGGGAGGCATACAGATCACCGTTCCGGCCGGTGTCTATTTCATGGATGGACCTCTGTCTTTGAAGAGTAATGTATGCATCGATCTCGAAGAAGGGGCTGTATTGAAATTCACTCCGGATCCGAAAAAATATCCTGTTGTGGATACGAGCTGGGAAGGAACGTATCTGCATAATTATTCTCCGTTCATTTATGGCTACGGACTCCATGATGTAGCAATTGTCGGAAAGGGCACGATAGACGGAAATGCAATGGCTACATTCGCCACATGGAAACCAAAACAGAAACCGGCACAGATGCGGAGCCGGGATATGAACCATTCTGGTATGCAAATCTCGGAGCGCATGTTTGGCGAGGGGGACTGGCTGAGACCTCACCTTATACAGTTTTACGATTGCCGAAACATTACTCTTGAGGGTGTGAGGATCATCAATTCCCCGTTCTGGTGTGTGCATCTTCTGAGAAGTGAGAATGTGATATGCAGGTCGCTCCGCTATGATGCGAAACTCGTCAACAACGATGGAATTGATCCCGAAAGTTCCCGAAACATACTTATAGAGGATATATACTTCGACAATGGAGACGACAATATAGCCATCAAGAGCGGACGGGACAACGACGGATGGTCGGCAGACTCTCCAAGTGAGAACATAGTCATTCGCAACTGTCATTTCAAGGGGCTTCATGCCGTCGTGATAGGTAGCGAGATGTCGGGGGGTGTCCGCAACGTATTCATTGAAGACTGCGATTATGCCGGATATTGCAAACGCGGGATATATATAAAGACCAATCCTGACAGAGGTGGCTATGTGAAGAATCTTTATGTACGCAACTGCAGGTTTGATGAAGTGGAAGATCTTTTCTATGTAACGAGTAAATATGCAGGCGAGGGACTTGACAACGATCATTTTTCGGAAATAGAAAATATCTATGTGAATGGTCTGAACTGTAACAGAGCATTGCAAGCCGCTCTTGTTCTTCAAGGTACTAAACAGAAGCCGATATCAAATGTATTCTTCGACAGTATATATGTAGGGGATGCTGAGATTGGGGTGAGTTTCTCCAATACTGAAAATGTCTCGGTAGGGGAGTGCCATATAGGAGGAATGGTCGACGTGCCGACACAAGTGACATCAAAAGACAATCTGTTTAACCGTTGATTGCCTATAACATACTAAACCACTAATACTTACACCATGAAAAATATTCTGATCACCTTGTCGGTTATTCTCTATGCGATAGCAACTTATGCAAACCGGGAGGACTTAGCGGAAATCGCGAGATTGCGTGAAGTTGCCGATAGCCTTCACAGTGTGGGTCGCACTGACTCGGCTGCCATAATCGGACAGAAGGCTATCAGGCTTGCAGAAGAAAGCGGCGATCTGACGCAGATAGTGGGTACTCGTTCGGCTCAGGGTGTTTTCCTTCGTTCTATAGGCAGAATCGACGAGGCTCTTGCTAGCTATGACGGTGCTCTCGCCATTATTACCTCCGGGCAGTTTAGGGAGAATCCCGATCAGGAAGCCATTGAGGAGATAGCTTCACTCTATATCAATCTGTCGGTGCTCGATCTTGACACCCAGCATAAAGAGCAGGCCGCAAAGCATGCCGAGCTTGCCGGCGATTGGATCGCTAAAAGCGAGGATCCGGAGCTTAGAAGCACTATCTATGGAGTGGTGGGTTCTGTTCTTACAGGATGTGGGGAGCCGGAGAAAGCTATGCGTTTTCAGGAGCTTGCCTACAAGGATGCCTTAGCGTCCGGAGATAAAGAAGCGGCATTCCGAGCTGCTGCCTATGCCATGCTCGCCTCCGACAGACTCGGAGACAAACCTTCCGCAGCCGTCTGGCGCGACAGATGCAGAGGGCTGATTCCGGCCATCGAATCCTCTATGGCCAAGCTTGTATATTATCAGGCGGAATGCTCCATCTGCCTTAAGGGGGGCGACAATGGGGGTGCACTGAAATGGTTTGACCGGATTCTTCATATCGATGGAATCGAGAGTCTGCCCTTTGTGAAATTTGACTGCTACAACAATATGCACATAGCCTATTCGGAACTCGGGGATTATAAAAACGCCTACACTACCCTTCTGCAGAGCAATGAGCTGCGAGATTCTCTTTGGCAGGAAGAGAAAGCGGAAAGCCTCCGCGACCTCACAGTCAAGTATGAGACAAAAGAGACTGAACTTGCGCTTGCCCGGAGTGAATCCCGGAGAGCCAATACGCTTATGTCGCTTTTTATCGCGTTGGGAGTGATTCTCGCCGGCGTAATGGTATTTTTCATATATGCAGGCCGTCAGCGACGTCGCCGTATGCAGAAGGAACTGGAATTCGCCGCGTTGAGGGCCGACATAGGGCGTCAGCTTACACAGCAGTATGTGGAAGGTCTTGAAAACGAACGTAAGCGCATGGCACGTGAACTTCATGATGGTGTATGCAACGACCTCCTCGCCATTCAGATGAGTGTAGCTGATGGAAAACCAGGAAAAAATACTGCCGAACTCCTAAATTCATGCCGGGAATCGGTGCGTCGGATCTCTCACGAACTGATGCCGCCTGAATTCGCCTATGCTACCATTGATGAGGTGGTGCGTTTCTTTGTCAGAAAGCAGGCAGAGGCTAATGCCGGTAAGATCTGCATATCGTATTCCTCCTCTGCAGAGCGGGGTGATTGGCAGAACATTCCGGATTCCGTTTCACTTGAAATCTACCGTATCGCCCAGGAAGCAGTAGGAAATGCCGTGAAGCATTCCGGAGCAAGTGAGATTAAAGTCTCGCTTAAACTTGACGCAGACATAGTGACTCTCTCTGTGGCTGACAACGGTACCTTTGACTCATCTCATCGAAAAGGAGTGGGCCTCGATTCCATCAGGAGAAGGTCGGAATCGATAGGAGGAAATGTGATCATAAATCATATAGAAACCGGCGGTACGAAATTATCACTTAATGTAAAGCTAATTCCTTAATTTAGAAACAAAGCGTGTAAAATCACGGAAATCCGTAATTGATTGACATTGTCTGTTGATGTAATTTTGCATTCATATTTTTTGCATTATTATTTCCTACAGCAATGTCTAAAAAATCAAATCTGTCGCAGATGAAAATAGCTGTTGTCGACGATCATGACCTTATCAGGGAAGGCCTGAATGCCGTACTGCACAATCATGGTGTGACTCAAGTTAATAAGTATGGCACCGCGATGGGACTTGTAGAGAGTCTTGATGCCGGAGAAGGCTATGATTTCTACATCATTGATCTTGAACTGCCGGATATGGATGGATTTGTGCTGATTGAAATGATCCGTGCGAGAAATCCGGAAGCAAAAGTAATAGTCAGCACCGTTCACGACGAGATATGGACCCTTAGAAAGATGCTTTCACGAAAGGTCAACGGTATAATCTATAAATCGGGAGCCGGCAACGATATAGTGGAAGCTATCAAAGTAATAATGAGAGGTGAAAACTATTATTGCGACGAGGTGAAGAAATCGCTTGAGTCAGCATCAGACAATACTTTGCATCCTTCATCCAGAGAGCTCGAGGTGCTCCATCAGATAGCTATGGGGAAAACCTCGAGGGAGATTGCTGCCTCTATGTTCGTGTCTGAAAACACGATTGAGGCTCACAGGAAATCTCTTTTCTCAAAAATCGGCGCCGTAAATGTGGCCGACCTTATAGTGAAATCTATAGAAAAAGGATATCTTAAGAAGAGTGGTATAAAATAATGCTCCGGGGTGAAAGCCGGACTGGGAATTACACTTGACTTCAAAAGATATCTTAGCCCGTCGCCTGCCTGACAGCGGGCGACATTGGTAATAAGGACATCAGCAAAGAAACTAAGCGTAATAATAAATGGATAATCAGAACAGAAGATATAGAGAGAAGGAACGGACCCGGGAAAAGCAGCATACAAGTTCAGAAATTGAGGAAAAGCCTGATGATATCTGCCCGTTCTGCGGTGCGGAGATGGATCCCGACGATATGTGCTGCACTGAATGCGGAGGTCCGCGATCGGGAATCAGATGCCGGAAATGTGGAACCCTTAATTTTGGAAGTTTCTGCTCCGATTGTAATGAGCCGCTTGACGATCTTGCCAAAGAGGCTGTGCGTCAGGCAAAAAACGACCCTCATTTCAAAGAGGCCGAACGTCTTGCAGTGGAATTGGCGGAACTTGACCGGATAATTGCAGATCTTTCAGATAGCGACGAGTCCTCTATGTCGGTTGAGGAGCCCAAGAAGCTTGACACTTCTACCATGCTTTCCGATGCTGACCGCAAGGCGCTCGAAAGATACAATGCATTGTTTGCGGGAATCAGCGACATCAAAGTGAAGCCTTCTGTTGAGCGGAAACAGATAAAATCGAAAGGTAGTTCTGCGAGGACGCAGGGTTTCAATTTAAGCGGAATGAGCCTCGGGGAGGCTGTGAAAAAATATAAGGAAGTGGCTGAGAAGCTTGAAGCAGAGCTGAATGCAATGCTCCCAGATCCTAAAGCTGCTCCTCAGGAACAACGAAATTTCTTCTCGGCAAGAAAAATCAACAGTGCCGGTCTTGTTCAGGTGCGTCAGTGCTGGGTGTGTAACTATTGCGGTTGTCATCACAATCAGCCTTCGGAGTGCTATAAACCCTGGATGGGAGGCAAGTGGATTATGGACACGAAATTGGGTGATCTCACGACTTCAACACTTTATGACTGATGGCAGATAAAGATAATAATAGCAACCGGGGCTGGGGTGGATCCCCACAGAAAAGCAACACCGGCTCACAGCAGGGTAATCCCGCCTGGGGTGGATCCCCGCAGAAAAGTAACACCGGCTCACAGCAGGGTAATCCCGCATGGGGCGGATTCCCACAGAAAAGCAACACCGGCTCTCAGCAGGGTAATCCCGCCTGGGGTGGCTCCCCGCAGAAAAGCAACACCGGCGCAGGTGAAGTCGTCGCAAATAGATTTACTGATGCTCCTGAGTATCCTCAATATGAGATTGACGGTATTGTCTATAAGATGATTAGGGTGGTTTCGTCCAATTCAGGAGAAGCGAAGATTCTCGAGATAGAGAATGCTGGCCATCACTACGCTCTAAAGTTGTATAAACCTCGTGTGCATCCAAATCATGAGGTTTTGGAAAGGGTCATGAAGCTTCGTGGTAACGGTATGCTTATCGACATTTACGCCCATGGAGTATGGACCGACAAAACCACAGGTGTCGAGCACGACTACGAGATCATGGAATATTGCAGCGGAGGATCGCTTGCAACCCTCAAACTCACCGGAGACGAGAAGAGAATGAGGGAAATAACAGCACGCATGGCGGCGACACTTGACTTTGCCCATGCTCACGGAATACTTCACCGCGATGTCAAGCCTGCTAATTTTCTTTTCACTGATGATACTCATACACAGTTTGTCCTGACTGACTGGGGACTCGCTAAAATCCTTGATAAAGATGGGAGAGCGGTGACCGATGAGGGGCGCACAAAGATCTATGCAGCTCCGGAGATGTATTCATACATACCGGGCAAACTCACTTATGTGGATGCAAAAGCTGATTTCTTCTCAATGGGCATGTCGCTGCTCGCCTTATGGATGGGTGAGGGTCTGCTTACGGCCGACGAGGAGGAACTGGTGGATAACAAACGTTATGGAAAGTTGCCGTATCCTTCTACTTCAGAGATGAGCGAGCACCTGCTGTCGCTCATTAAGTCCTTAACTCTCGTCAATCCTAAGGAGAGGGCCGGCCTCGAGGAGATCGCAAGGTGGGCCAGGGGAGAGATAATATATAAGGATCCGGTGGTCGACGACAGTTTGCGTGAGTTCAGAATAGTCTTCAGCGCCCAGAAAAAACTTATAGCCCATAATGCTAAGGAACTTGGCGTTATGATGTGGGAAAACCGTGATTTGGGAAAAGATTATCTTTACGGTGAGCTCGATAAATGGCTTAAAGATGTAGATCAGCCTGAACTTTCCAGAGAGATAAAGAAAATCAAGGAAGAACTTTATCCGGGAAACAGGGACGCAGGCCTTTTCGCCGCAGCCCTTCTTTTAAATCCGGAGACACTCTATGAGGGCCTTGACGGTAAGCCTTTGAATACACAACAGGATATCGCCCGGGAACTCTTCGATAATTCGGCTGCATATAAGAAGGCTCTTTTCCGAAAAAAAGAGCATCCTATATGGGCGTATCTGAGTGCCAACGGGCTCCGTGAAAGAGTCGAAGAGTTTCGCAAACTCATCAATAAGAACGGCGAGCAAGGAGTGCTGACCATCGCATACATGCTCGATCCTTCACTGCCCTTCAGATTTCCTTGTATTAAAGGAAATCAAGATACTTATGTAGAGATTGACGCGCTGAAGGATCTTGCGGATGCTTTGGCCGAAAACAAAATAGAACCTTCAGAAATTTTCCTTGGCGATGACTTCCTGCTGTGGGCGGCCTATCGCAATCCTGAGCTTGCTGGCAAGGCCAAGGAGATAGTAGACGGAGGTTTCAGAAGTCTGGTAGAGAGCTCAAGATCAGCCTCCGGAGGATCTCCTACCGCAATACATCCGTTGTTGCAGAAGCTCGTTGACGGTAAGGGAGCAACTTCTGGAGTGGAAGAGAAGATAAGCGATGATATGAAAGCTGCCTACCTGTCATATGTGCTGCTGCCGGATGTGGGTATGGACTACAGGCCTATAAGCGAGTCAAATCTCGCTACTCCTGAGCAGATTGCCATGAAGATTCAGCCTGAGTCTTCAATCTATAAGGGAAAGCTGGCAGTCTCGATGGTCGACATGGATGACGATATCAGGGCATACTTTGCGGCTCGGGGGAAGTATGACAGTCTGATAAGCTGGATGCGATACTGTTTTGATTTCAGTTCTTCTGACTTCCATAAGAAATTTGTGCCTTATGACGAAGTTGTGGCTCGTTTTAAAATAGCGGCTGGTTTCAATGGCTCTCCTCTACCTCTGCATGTAGATGGCAAAGTTTTAACAGGGCTTAGCGATGTTGAGCGCGAGGATCTGTCAGGGTTGCCGACACACATTCAGGATATGATAGCCAAGTGGCTTTCGCTTTTCTTTCATGAGGAAATCAACGCCGACTATTCCAGATATTCATATTTTAAGCGTGCTTCACGTTTCTTTCAATTTATCTACACCAATCTGCCGGGGTCATCGTATGCTAAAAACGCCAAACCTAAGGTAGACGCTATCAGGAAGGCTGAGAAAGAGTATCAGCGTGAATACAGGAAAGTGAAGATAGTGAAGTGGTTCGAAGCTCTTTTCTGTCTCCTTCCGCTCCTGCTCGTCACTATTGCCGGAGTCTATATTCTTATCACTCAGGGAGCCTCGGAAATAGGGTCGATTATGAATACGATAGGATACTGGAGCGGTATAATAGTCGGAGGCATAGCGGGTCTTGCCGCTTTAGGCGAGACGGGAAATATTATTGTCGGAGGCATAGTGGCCGTGATATGTTTTGCAATAGTAAAGATCTGTCTGGTCTTTATCGCTCCTGCTGTGCCGTGGATAATACTGGGATTCTTTCTCATTCAGCTTTTGTATAACGCTTATCTGGTGTTTACTCCGGAATACGGAAGCGTGGCTTCAAATTATTCAGACTTGCCGATGAGCGAGGGTGTGCTGAGGGCTGAGATGGGAAAGGCGTTCAATTGCCGTGAAAAACTTCTTCCCTCGAATCTTGTTGAGGATTACCCGGAAACGATCTACATTCAGGACAGAAGTACGCTTAAAGGAATATTTGGACGATACCTGAGAAAAGTATTATGGCTGTTTGTCGTGACAGGCTGCGCCTGTGCATTCTGTATATGGATCTATCGTATGGATCCTGAGAAGATAGGTCATCATGATGAAGCTGTGGGGGTCGAACTTCTCGACGGAAGTTTCACCGGCGATGTGAAAGGAACTCCTCTGAATGTGGATTTCTCTACAAAAGACAAGGTCTTGTCGGCCGGAATGGTTATCAAATACCGGAGCGGCACGACGACGCAGACCATGAGATCTGCCGAAGGAGCGGCCTCAGCATTTCCTGTGGTAATGGCCAAGGAGGATAACGAGGCTATAACCCTGACTATCGACACGGCATACATGGAATCAGGGGTAACAGTGGCCACTGGCACATATCTTAATTCAAAAGGTAATCGCCAACCAGTAAATATCAAGAAAAAATGAAATGCAGCAAGTGTAATAGAGATAACCGTGATACAGCAAAATTTTGCAAATGGTGCGGTACTGCAATTCTCAGTAGGGTTTCGGCACCGCCGGCGCAGGATAAAAGTAAAGACGACGGTACGAAATCCCTCGCTGGAGGTTCTCTCGATAATCTTATTGAGAAAGAGGATATAGTCAGAAAACTCGGTTCGATAATTGCCAAGGCTAAAGGGAAGGCCGATTATTGCCGTAAAAACGGCATAAAGGAGCGAATGCAGCTTAGTTTCGTTATCACAGGCGACCCGGGAAGCGGAAAGACTGAGACCGCTTACACGATAGCGCAGATGCTTTATGAAGCAGGTGTCACCCGCTCTCCGGAGCCTGTTGTGGTGAATGCCGTGAATTTCAACGAATGGAAAAAGGATGTCGGGAAGCATGAAGCGAAATATGCCAATTCGGTGATCATATTCGAAGAGTCGCAGAAACTTATCGGTGATGGCGAACACACTGATATCAACGACATAGACCATCTGCTTCAGCTCGTGAAGAGATGGAGGGAGAAAGGCGACATGCCGGTGGCGATTATAACCGGTGGCAGGGAACTGTTGAAATATTTAAGAGAACATGGCTCCGCCACTATAATTAACTATTTCTTCGAGACCAACTCTCCGACACTTGAGGGCCTGAAACTTATAGCAGAACATAAGCTTCGCAACAAATTCATGCGTACGCTGACTCCCGAAGCAAGCGACAAGCTCGGGCGGGTTCTTCTCTATGATTTCCGTAATCCAAACGAGGCTCCGGGTGCGGGAGGCCACATGGCAGCCGAGCGAGCTTATCAGATCGACCTCAATGCCGTAGAGAAAGGCGTGTTTGTAAATCCTCTCGGACCGGAGTTTATAAGCGGTACTGAGTATCGCCCCAAGACATTCGAGGAGGTTATGGAGGATTTTGACAGGTTTGTCGGAATAGATAATATAAAGAAGGCCGTAAAGACAATTGCAAATGGCATAGCTGTCGATGTCGCCGCTGGAAGGGAGCCGACTGTGACGAAGCATTTCCGCTTCATAGGCAATCCTGGAACGGGCAAGACCACTATGGCCCGTCTTTTCGCTGACGCCCTGAATGCTCTGGGGGCTCTCCCTGTCGGGCAGTTTGTGGAGGTCTCGAAAAACGATCTTGTATCGTCTTACGTAGGTGGAACTACCGAAAAGGTGACCTCCGTGTTTAAGAAAGCAATGGGAGGCGTGCTCTTCATTGATGAGGCCTACCAGCTTGCAAACGACAGCCATGGAAAGGATGCAATCGACACAATCCTGACCCTTACTGAAAACAATAGGGGAAAGATTGTGGTCATCTTAGCCGGATATGCAAAGGAAATGAATGAACTCAACAGTTTGAACACAGGAGTGGCGTCGAGATTCAAGGAGACAATTGATTTCCCTGATTATGATGCCGCCACACTCCTGGCAATTTTCCGGAGCATGATCAAGCATTCTCCCGACGGGTTGACCCTCTCGGAAGATGCGGAGAAGGGGGTAGAGAATTTCTTCAAACTGATGTATCAGGGAAGAAAGGAGAATTTCGGAAACGCCCGTGAGGTGCGCAACGTATTTGATACGGCTGTGGAGAGAATGCGCAACCGTGTTGCTGACGATCCTTCTCAGCCGAGAGAGATCACTATGTCTGACATCGAGGGGGAGGAAGTCTCGAGACCTAAGACCATAGAGGAGATACTCGCGGCGCTCGACGACATGGTAGGAATGGATAAGGTAAAGGAGCAGCTGATCACTATTGCATCCGATGTGAGGCTTCGTAGGATGCAGATGGAATTCGGCGACGACTCTCCGGAACTCATGAACATCCACATAGCTATCACCGGCAACCCGGGGACGGGCAAGACAGAGGTGGCTAAGCGGCTGGGCCAGATATTCAGGGCTATTGGTGTGGCCGATAAAGGGCATGTCGTGATGCGCGAACGAAAGACTCTTCTCGACAGCATGGTCAATTCTGCCGGAATCAATATGGATAAGGCCGTCAACGAGGCTCTCGGGGGCATACTGTTCATTGATGAGGCCTACAACCTGATACCTATGGATAATCCGTCGCAGAAAGACAGCGACGGCATGGCCGCGGTGGAAGCTCTTATGACGAGAATGGTTAACGATGCCGGAAAGTTCATTACCGTGATAGCCGGCTACAAACAGGAGATAGAGGAATTCATCGCCAATGCAAACCCGGGACTAAAGAGCCGTTTTACCCACAGGATACATATCGACGACTATACTCCCGGACAGTTGTTTGAGATATTCATGCGTGCGGCTGCCAAGAGCAAGCTGAAACTAACCGACGATGCGTGCGAGCTGCTTCAGAAGAAGATAGATGAGATGGTCACGATGAAAGACCGTAAATTCGGTAATGCGCGTGATGTCCTCAAGCTCCTGAATGAGACCAGGGCGAGGATGTCGACCCGGCTTCGCGAGGCCGTCATGAGCGGAAAGGTCACAAAGGAACAGCTCTTCACAATCGAGGCCCCTGATATACCTTACGAAGCTCCAAAAAGAGTCAATATTAAAGAGACTTTCCGGAAGCTCGACGAGCTTGTAGGGCTTGAATCTGTAAAAACTGTTGTCCGGGATATAGCCGACGCCATTATTGTGGAGCAGGAGCGTGCCCGACTTGAAGACCGCAGACCCTCTATTCCTCTCGATAGTTATCTATTCCTCGGTAATCCCGGGACAGGTAAGACCACTGTGGCCCGCCTGATGGCTGAGATATTCTATTCGTTGGGCCTTCTGCCGTCTAACAAACTGATAGAGATAAAGCCGGGCGACCTCATAGCTGGCTTCGTGGGACAGACCGCGCCAAAGACACGTCAGATGGCCCAGCGCGGAATCGGAGGCGTACTCTTCATCGACGAAGCATACGGACTCAAGGACGGAGGCTTCGGAGAGAAAGATGCGACTCCGGAACTGCTTACCATTCTGGCCGACAATAAAGACAAAATGGTGTGTATTGCCGCCGGATACCCATACGAGATTTCCGAATGGCTGGCGTGTAATACCGGTCTGCCACGCAGATTTACAAGGACAATTAATTTCGAGGATTATAATGAGGATGACCTTGCCAGAATCTTCATTAATATCGCGAAGAAAAACGGCATGCGTCTCGATGAGGATGCGGATGCGGAGATGCGCAGGTATTTCAGCGACCTTGTCGCCAATAAGGGTGATGGCTTCGGTAATGCGGCAGAGGCTGTAAACTACTTCAACAAGGTGAAGATCAATCAGGGTGCGCGACTTCGCAAAGAGATGACGCCGGACGGATTCCGTAGAGAAGACCTTTATGTTCTTAAGTTTGACGATATGCAGTTAAGATGATGATGAAGTGCTTTAATTGTAAGAATGAGATAGAGGATGATTCCTTATACTGTGACCAGTGCGGTGCGAAGATTTTCATATGTCCCGACTGTCGGATCCCGGGAAAAGGTGAGGGAAAGAAATGTGGCAGATGCGGGCATTCGCTTGTAGACGCTGCTGCTCTTGCAGACTCTGCGGCAGCGGGCTCTTCCGGATCAGATGGAAGTGTTGTTCCACCGGTTCCTGAGCCAGAAAAACCTCAGCTTCCGACAAGACTGGTGTGCAGAGCTGAAAACATTACGCTCGATCTTGTCGACGGCGCTCTTATAGGCAGAGTGGAGGGTATGTATGCCCAGAAGCTCGGAAGGCTTGATTATATATCAGCTCGCCATGCCACTCTTACCCGTAGCGGTGACTGCTGGGTGATAGCGGATGTTGGCTCGCGCAATGGCACTGCTGTCAACGACCAGTGGTGTTACACTCCGTTGCCGTTCCGCAAGGGTGATGTGGTAAGGATTGCTAATTTTTATGATTTTGTCGCGGAATGAATCTGAATTATGAAGCTTTGAGCCATGTGGGCTTATGCCGTGAGGTTAATCAGGACATGGCGATGGTCATGCAGCAGACCATACGTGACGATACCGATTCGTTCTCTTTCGAGATTCCTGAAGAAGGAGAAGAGACCCTGAAATTCGCAGCGATAGTATGCGACGGTCTCGGAGGCCATGCGAAAGGAGAGATCGCTTCAGAGATGGCATGTGAGTCGTTCAGGGACTTCGTGGATAAAATGGAAGGTGATCTTGACGACAACGGACTTGTAATGAAAATCAAGCAGTGGTTTCGTTCGTTCAACGAGTCTCTCATTGCAAGCGGGCATGGAGAATTGACCTGCACTACCCTTACGGGATTGCTGCTGTATGGAGAGACACTGGTAATATTGAATAGCGGCGACTCCCGTACTTATAGAATCCGCTTCGGCAAAATGACCCGGCTCACAACCGATCATTCAGAACGTGAACGTACCGGTAATCCTGACGCCCCTTCGTCTCAGATGTATAATTGTCTGGGCCTCCCGGGAGCCTTTATTGATCTGCAACTCGCCAGGTTCGTAGAGGGAGATCGGTATCTCATCTGTTCCGACGGTCTGACTGATATGGTTGCCGAGCAGGATATAGAACGTTTTTTCGGAGAGCCTTCCCGATTGCTCCAGCTTGCCTTGCAGGCCGGAGGTTATGACAATGTTACTATTGTTTCAATAAAGGTATGATGACAGTTGGCCAGAAAGCATGAATGTAAGACAGAATAAACAAGATATTTGTATAGTTATGAAAAAGTTACTCGTTTTGATATTGGTTCTCTTTGTTGGAATTTCATTTACATTAGCTGAGAATCAAAGATATATGGTTTCTCACAAAGATGGAAAAGCTCGATTTGTCCCTGTTGAGAAAAGCGGTGAAAACTGGAAGTATGTTCGACCGATAACGGATGTCTACCTGGAAAACGGCGTTGAAGTTGAAGGATTTAAGATAAATCCTGATAAATCGTTGAACTACACCGGAACTCCTTATGTAGCACACTCTACTTTCATTATCCGGCACGAAGGGAAATATTACGTGGATCCTTTCCCTGACAAAGATCTTAAACCAATTGATGAAAACGGCAATCTTACATCCGAGTTGGGAATACGTAATTATCTGAGCAATACAGCTGTTGGAACATTCTACCTTACTAAAACACCCGGTTTGATAGCATTGGTGTGTACCCTCTTTTCAGGAATATTCTTACTTTTGAGCCTTTCGAGAGGTAGCGCACCTTTGTTTATGAGATGGATGGCTATGCTGCCTCTTTGCATCATCTCGCTTTTGGAAATCGGCGCCGCATTTTCATTGGGTACTGAGGCTGCATGGTGGGTGAATCCTGATGATGTGGGTTACTGGATTGCAACTCCGCTCTTGATTCCATATTCAATAACGGCATTATTGATGGTATTTTCCTACAAATTGTATAAAAGAATTGGACGTTTTGACGGGCCGGTCAACATTATCGTCTCTTCTTTGCTGATAATTGGTATGGTCCTAACGGTCATCTCTTTTATTTTTGTAATTATTAACTTCGTATATGCTGCATGTTGTCTGATTTTCTTAGCTTGGTTCTTCCGAGGTTTCGACCACAAAGACAGCAATGGCAACACAATTAATTATGGCCCGTTTTCAACTCACAAGACGGACCGTTATGGCAACACAACCCGAATAAATTAAGATGCGGGGAGCTCACCAAGATTCCAGGTATGTGAAGCAGCGCGGGTTTCTCATTAGAATGAGAGCATCTCGCTTTCTTTGGATATCTGGTTGAGACTGTTTTTACGGTCATTCTCCACGATAGCATCGAATTCTGAAGCTTTCATCGTAATGTCAGCGTCGGAGTCTATGCCTTCTTTCAGTCGGGTTGATACCCAACGCTGCTCATTGATGTCAAAATCTTCTTCGGCCTTGTCGAGAATTCCTTCGATCTCTGAGATACTTCCGGCTTTCAATACCTCATTAAAATATGATCCCGGTATGATTTGTCCGGCGAGGTCAACCCAGTTTTCGGCATTATTTCCTGTCGCCTTACCGCTTTTTTTCTCCTCCTCTTTATACGAAAGTGAGTGAATATATTTACAAAGGGCGAGTTCGTAGAGCTTTCGCCCTTTTTCTAATGAATTTCTCTTGATTTTAAGGCCTTGGAATTCTATATTGCCCTCAGCGTCAGCGGGCATCAAAAGCATTTCGTCTGTGGTGGCGATAGCCTTGAGTATATGACCTGCAGTGTATGGATTGAGAATGTGGTATGTGATCCTGTCGATTTGCTTAAGTCCTTTGATGAGTCTTCTATCGCGTTTAGGCCATTTCTCCTCATCTCTTTTAAGTCCGTAGCTTTTTAGCATGGCTCCGGGCACTGCGATAGTGTCTCCGTTCTTATCTCCGAAGAGATAGGAGAAGGGGAGTGCGGAAGAGTCAGGATGCTTCTTATGTTCACCCATTATCAGGGAATAAACACCGATATGGGAACCATGCATCAGATAAGAGTTGGATGATGTCTTTGTTCCTCTTTCCAGTATGCCCCAATGCACAGGACCGAGTTTATACATATGATTGCTCATGTTCGTTCCTGAACCTGCGTTCATGAAAGAAGTCTGGCACCCGATCAGCAAGGAGCTCTTGTGCATGCTGACCGTGAAAGGACCTGCCAGCACCGCACAGGCCTCTCCATTTTCCATAGAGCAATTAGCGAAGAAAAGAGAGTCGTGTGATGTAAAGCCTTTGTCGATGACGCATCCCTGCCCGACATAAGTATTCCTCAAAAGAACCCCGTTGGCCACTTCCGCATCCTCTATGATGAAATTCTCTGCATTGACCCCTTGCCCGACATATGTCAGTCCGTTTCTTCCATCCAAATTGTTGACAATGCTTCCGTTTTTCAGCCAAGCCACTCCTTCTACTTTGACATAGGGCCAGATTCTGACATCAATGATCGGCCCGCAGTCATAGATTTCAGCACCAGTGCCAATTTCAGGCATAGCTCCCGTTTGCTCATTGATCTTAGCTATATGCCTGTCGATCATCGGAAACAGTTTCTCCGACGCGTGTTCAGGCATCCTTGCGGCGATTGTCGCGATCTGTGCTGAAATTCCGGGATAGATTCTTACACTACGGTTTCCCGTTTCGTCGAGCACAGAGATATCGGATCCGATGCCAAATGTTGCGTTTGGAGAGTTCTCGATTCTCGCCACATTGACTATCCTGACGTGGTCGCCTATCCGCACGTTGGAAATGCCTCCCGGCACATTGATTATTTCCGTACCCTTGCCTATCGATACCCTGCCTTTGAAACAGACATTTCTGATTCGCCCGAGATCTGCGCCCTCTGCTATTTCCACGAGGCTCCAGTCGTCACTGAAGCAACCTTGTCTCTCAAGCTTTTCTATATCGCTCTCATTCATATCCACACACCGCTTTATTGTCATATTTCTGAAGACTTAAGACTTAAGACTCCATATCCTCATATTTCTGGAAAAGAAAATCATTATATGGAAATCTTTCCACGTGAATCTCTTTGGCCTTTTCGTAGAGAAGTTCCTTAAGCTGGTCGATATTGGTCTTGTCCTTGGCCGAGATGAAGACGCAGTTGTTGTTCATCTTAGCCATCCAGGTCTTCTTGAAGTCATCGAGGCTCATGTTCTCGCGGGTGGCCGGAGTGAGATCATCCGGATCCTTCGGGGTATACTTGAAGGCGTCTATCTTGTTGAAGACAAGTATCTGCGGTTTCTGAGCAGCACCGCACACATCACTCAGTGTTTTGTCTACCACTTCGATCTGTTCCTCGAAATTAGGATGGCTTACGTCTACCACATGCATGAGAAGGTCTGCCTCGCGCACCTCGTCGAGGGTAGACTTGAAGGAATTGACAAGATGTGTAGGAAGCTTACGGATGAAACCCACGGTATCCGAGAGCAGGAATGGCAGATTATCGATCGTCACTTTTCTGACAGTGGTGTCGAGGGTAGCGAAAAGTTTGTTTTCTGCGAAGACATCGCTCTTACTGAGGAGATTCATTATCGTTGACTTGCCGACGTTGGTATACCCTACGAGTGCGACGCGTGTCATGTTGCCGCGGTTCTTACGTTGGATACTTTTCTGCTTGTCTATGTCCTTGAGTTCCTCCTTAAGTCTGGATATCTTGTCAAGGATGATTCGTCGGTCAGTCTCTATCTGGGTCTCGCCAGGACCGCGCATACCTATACCGCCACGTTGCCTCTCGAGGTGTGTCCACATACGGGTGAGTCGTGGCAAAAGATACTGGTATTGAGCCAGCTCTACCTGAGTCCTTGCGGTAGCCGTTTGGGCGCGTTTGGCAAAGATATCAAGGATGAGGCTCGTCCGGTCGAGAATCTTGACCTTGAGTTCTTTTTCTATGTTGAGCACCTGTTTCGAAGAAAGATCGTCGTCGAAAATTACGAGACCTATCTCATTGTCTTCCACATATTTTCTGATCTCCTCGAGTTTGCCGGTGCCGACGTATGTTCGGGGATTCGGATAGTCGAGTTTCTGCACAAATCTCTTCTCCGGTTCAGCGCCTGCGGTTTTAGCGAGAAACTCGAGTTCGTCGAGATATTCATTGACCTTAGCCTCGTTCTGCTTCTGGGTGACGAGGCCTACAAGGACCGTCCTCTCGTTTTCTTCTTTGTTTATAATGTTATCTTCTATCATGAGGTCATATACTTGTATATATGATTAACGTTTCACGCCCCCCGCTGGTTGTGCGGAGGGCGTACCTATTTCTTAAATTGTAAAACGTACAACGTAAAACGCCTATCTCGCAAGACGAGCCAGAAGGTCGGTCAGAAATCTCCAGTATTCTTCTACAGATGGAATGTAGGCCTTTTCGTTCGGGCTATGTATATCCTTAAGGGTCGGTCCGAAAGAGATCATGTCCATTCCAGGCATCTTTTCAAGGAATATTCCGCACTCGAGGCCGGCGTGGAGCGCCTCTACCTTGGGCTCATATCCGAAGAGAGCCTTGAAGCTTTGTTCAGCTTTCTTCAGAAGCTCGCTGTCAGGGTTCGGAGCCCACCCAACACTGGGGTCGTTAGTGACTACAACGCAACCGATATTCTCATAGAGCGCGGTGATCCTATCGGTGATTTCTTCACGTTTGCTGTCGACAGAAGAGCGCTGATGAGTGGTGACTACAACTTTGTCGTCGCCCTCCTTATGAACGCTTGCGAGATTTGAAGAGGTCTCCACAAGTCCCGGGACTGCGAGGCTCATGCCTTGCACTCCGTTGGGCGTTCCGAATATAGTCGATATAAGGGGACTGACATATTCAGGAGCGATCATCTTCGTAGGCTTCTCGCGCATTGATACGTTGAAAGTGAAGCTCTCGCCTTCAGCGAGGCGGAGTTCGTCGTGGATGGTAGCGTTGTAAATTTCAGCCATTTTCTCAAAGGCCTCTTCATTGCCCGCAGGTATTCCCACAATGGCTTTAGCTTCGCGTGGAATGGCGTTTGGTAGGCCTCCTCCCTGGAAGTCGCTCAGCATCACTACGCCGAATTCGTCTTCTGTAAGCCAAAGGAAGCGGGCGAGAAGCTGGTTGGCGTTGCCGCGGCCGAGATGGATCTCCATTCCGGAGTGTCCTCCCTTGAGGTGGTCAATATGCACTTCATACCAATCGAAACCTTCAGGGGCTTCCATTTCCTCCATGGGATATGTGGCTATGGTGCACATTGAGCCTGCGCAGCCGATCACTATCATTCCATGTTCCTCTGAGTCGAGGTTGAGCAGAATGCGTCCGCTTATAAGGCTTGAGTCCAGGCCATTGGCGCCGGTAAGGCCCTGTTCTTCGTCGACTGTAAAGAGTGCCTCGAGAGGACCGTGTACAAGATCGGGGTCGATCATGGCAGCCATAGCCGATGCGCAACCTAATCCGTTATCTGCTCCGAGAGTAGTGCCTTCAGCCCTGACCCAATCTCCTTCCACTACCGTCTTGATGGGATCCTTAAGGAAATCATGCTCTACATCGCCGCGCTTTTCGGCTACCATGTCTTGATGTCCCTGAAGCACTACCGTGGGAGCGTTCTCATATCCTGGAGTAGCCGGGCAATACATCACTACGTTTCCCACCTCGTCGGTTGCATACCTGAGACCATGCTTTTCAGCCCAGCCTACAAGGAAATCCTTCATCTTGTCAAGATGATGGGTGGGACGTGGTATCTTGGTTATCTCATCGAAGCATTCCCATACGAGCTTCGGCTTAAGATCTGTTATCTTCATTTCTTATCAGTCTTTTTCTTTTGATTCTTATAGTTGGCATATTCTTTCGCCATTCGCGTATGATAACCGCGTTTTGCATATGATGGTCCGTTATATTTCCGTGCAAATGCCGACCAGTCTTTTTTCTGAAGAGCCTCAAGCATACCTGCATTACGGATGAAGATCGCGAACATCTCAAGCTGGCTGAATTCCGATTCGCATATCTTCTCCACCATTTCTTCTACACTCTTGCATCCGCAGAGTTTATAGTTGAAACCTCCGATCTGGAACATGCCCCAATATGTGCCCATGTCTGCAGCATCAGCATTGATCTTACGCGCATTTGTCAGCGCGGTCCATTCCTTCAAAGCGTATCCGCTCAGGCCTGACGGAACTTTCGCATCTTTCATCTTGCGCCCTTTGGCCTTGCTTTTGTATTTGTTGAATAGCGACTGCACATAGTTTGCTACCGGCACTCCCGGAGCCCAGAATCCCTGAAGTTTTGGTCCCGCTTCTATCTTTACGACAGCCTTTATGGCCGCGACCTCTACACCGAGTTGATCGGCGACGATCTGGAAATCCTCTTCCGTCAGGGTGTCGTATCTTACCTTCTCATCCTCCTTAGGCATATCCGTAAGCACCAGAGATACAAGTTCGGCCACGTCGTCTTCTGATGCGACGGACGACGCTTCCGCAGAGGAAGACACGTCCTGGATGCCTGATGCCATAGCGCCGGCTTTCGATTGAGGCGTCTCCGCATTGATTGCGGAGACGCTCAGTAGGGTTGCAAGGGCGAAAAGAAGCGGCCGCTTCATGATTTCGCCACTTTTTCGAGTGTAAGGCAGAGATGACGCCAGAATTTTTCTACGGTAGGAATGAGCAGCTGCTCGTCAGGTGAGTGTACGCCCGTCATTGTCGGACCGAAGCTTACCATGTCGAGGTGAGGATATTTATCAAGGAAAAGTCCGCATTCAAGTCCGGCGTGAATAGCCTTAATGGCAGGTTTGACGCCGAAGAGTTCTTCGTAAGCTTCTGCCGATAGCTTCATGATGGGTGAGTTCATATTTGGAGCCCATCCGGGATATCCGTCTGAATGGTCTACCTTGGCTCCTGCTAATTGGAAATGAGCCTCTACCTGGCCTGCGATATCGTATTTGCGGCTTTCCACGCTGGAACGTTGCGAAGTGGTCACCTTAATCTTGTCGTCACCTTCCATCTTCACAGCTGCGAGGTTGGTGGATGTCTCTACCAATCCCTCGATGTCACGGCTCATCGAGATCACTCCATGAGGTGCGCTGTAGAGGGCCCTTACAAGAGCAAGCGAAGTAGTCTGGTCTATGCTGTATTCCGGTTTTGCAGCATCTTCTATCTTGATGCATACGCTTGGCTCGATTCCCGCATATTCCTTTACGATTTCAAGCGAATAAGTCTCAAGAGCAGTCTTTACGTCATCTGCGAGCTTTGTTTCGACTCCGAATACGGCGTGAGCCTCGCGCGGTATGGCGTTACGAAGGTTGCCGCCGTCAAACTCCACGAGTTCGATGTTCCATTTCTGTGAGCAGTTCCAGAGGAAACGCGCTACGAGTTTATTGGCATTGGCTCGCCCGAGGTGAATGTCGCCGCCTGAGTGGCCGCCAAGGAGTCCGCTGACGCTGACTTTCAAATATGAGAAATGATCCGGGGCGAGGGAGCGTTTGTAGTCGAACCAAGCTGTAGTGTCGATGCCTCCTGCACATCCTACGAAAATCTCTCCGTCATCTTCAGAGTCGAGATTGATCAGGATGTTGCCTCCGAGCATGTCTTCTCCGAGATTCTGGGCTCCTTCCAGGCCTATCTCTTCGTTGACGGTAAAGAGAGCCTCTACCGGACCGTGTTTCAGTGATGGATCGATCATTACTGCCATGGCTGCCGCAATACCGATGCCGTTATCTGCCCCAAGTGTAGTGCCGCGTGCCTTTACCCAGTCTCCGTCGATATATGTGTCGATGGGATCTTTAAGGAAATCATGCTCTACGTCGCCGTTCTTTTCCGCTACCATGTCCATATGGGCCTGCAGTATGACAGTAGGAGCGTTCTCCAGTCCCGGGGTAGCGTCCTTATGCATAAGCACGTTGCCGCATTCGTCGGTCTTCACTGCTACACCATGTTTCTTTGCGAAATCGATGAGGAACTCTCTGATCTGCTCTTCATGGCAGGAGGGACGCGGAACCTTGGTGACTTCGTCGAAGCACTTCCAGATTAGTTCCGGCTTAAGGTCTTTTACTTCCATTTTCTTTTTGGGTTTTATGATGTTTATATTAGTTTTTAAGGGTAGGTGGTCGGTTTCAGACTCCAAAGATATGAATTTTATTTCATTTTAACAAATCTTTTATATTTCTTATCGCTCCAATCACGATTTTTTATTAATTTTGCATTCGGATAGCGCCCTCTCTCGGATAGGACGCTTATAGCTACATAGTATCATCAAACACAAAAGCGATATAATGAAGAAAAAACTTTACACTGTCCTCGGCATTGCACTTGCACTTGCCACCGGAAGCGGAATAGCTTCCTGCGGCGGCTCGAATGACGAGACAGCGGCTCCCGCCAAGAAGGTGGCTGTAGCCGACAGCGTGGCGCTTCCAAACTACCGCTACGTCGACATGGACACACTGCTTACAAGGTATATCCTTGCGAAAGACTACAACGAGGAGATGATCCGTATGCAGAATAATCTCGAGGCAGAGACCAAGAAGCATCAGACTTCTCTCCAGTCGCTCGCTTCGCAGATTCAGAACAAGGTTCAGAACAATTCTTACCTCTCGCAGGAAAGCTTCGACACCGATCAGCAGAAACTCGCATCCATGCAGAGCAATGCAGAACGTTCGGTGGGTATGATGCAGCAGAAATATGCTGAGGCTGCTGCCAAAGCCAATCAGGCTGTCGCAGATTCAGTGACAGCTTTCATTGAGATGTATAATAAGAAGCATGGCTACGACGCCATCTTCAACAAGGCCGCGGCTCTCCACTTCAATCCCGCGCTTGACATCACTGATGAGATCGTAGAGGGTCTGAACGCCCGCTATAACAAGATTAAGAAATAAGCTGGGATTATGACAAGACGCCTGCGCGTGCTCATGACGGCTATGGCTTTTATGGCTTTAGCCTTAAGTCCTGCCTTTTGCGATGCCAAGGGGTGGGAGGCGGTGCGTGCCGACGTCTCGGGCCTTAACTCCGTGGCCCGCGACAACGACGTGGAGATACGTGTCTCTCCGGGGCATGTGGTAGTAGTGGCTTCTCAGTCTGTCCAGATAAAGGTGTTCACCATTCTCGGACAGGTGGTCAGCAGCGAGACGCTTCCGGCCGGTACGAGCAGGTTGCCGCTCTCTCACGGAGTATATATTGTGAAGGTGGGCGACCTTACATGTAAGATAGCCGTCTGACGGGTATACACCCTCCTCCCATTAAACCTTCTAAACCCATTTACCTTAAACAAAAATGGAAGCAATAGATTGGAAAAACCTTCCGTTCGGATATGTTCCGACCAAATTCAACGTACGATGCACATTCAGCGACGGCAAGTGGGGGCCGATTGAGGTCTCTGATTCCGAATATATCCCTATGCACATGGCGGCCGCATGTCTTCACTATGGTCAGGAGTCTTTCGAAGGTCTCAAGGCTTTCCGTGGAGCCGACGGAAAGATTCGCGTGTTTCGCATGGATGAGAACGCCAAGCGTTTTATCCGTTCAGCCGAGGGCATCATGATGGAGCCACTTCCGGAAGAAATATTCTGTGAGATGGTCCGTAAGGTTGTCGCCCTCAACTCGGAGTTCGTTCCTCCTTACGGTACTGGCGCAAGTCTCTATATACGTCCTCTTGAGATCGGTATTTCACCCCAGGTTGGAGTGAAGCCTTCTAAAGACTATATGGTTGTGATGTTCGTCACTCCTGTAGGACCATATTTCAAGACCGGTTTCAATCCCACCAAGGTCTGCCTGAGCCGCAACTATGACCGTGTCGCCCCTCTCGGCACCGGCGCTTTCAAGATAGGCGGTAACTATGCGGCTTCTCTAAAAGCCGGCGAGATCGCTCACAATCTTGGCTATTCAGTGATGTTATATCTTGATCCTAAGGAAAAGAAATACCTTGATGAGTGCGGAGCTGCTAACTTTTTTGGTATCCGTGGCAACAGCTATATCACACCCGCATCTGATTCGATTCTTCCCTCCATCACCAATAAGAGTATCTGTCAGCTTGCCGAAGACCTCGGCATGACTGTAGAGCGCCGTCACATACCTGTCGAGGAACTGGAGACTTTCGATGAGGTTGGTGCATGTGGCACTGCCGCTGTGATTTCTCCCGTAGGAGTGATCGACGATATCGATACCGGTAAGAGCTATACATATGGTGACGGCACTCCCGGCGAAAAGTCGACCATGCTCTATAATAAGTTGCGGGGAATCCAGCTTGGAGAGGAACCCGATACTCACGGCTGGGTAGAGATCATCGAGGAAAACTAATTATGTATTACGAGAATATCCTGAATAAATACTACGAGGAGGGCTCTGCCCTCCTCGATTTGCTTTTGACCCACTCCGAGATGGTGGCGCGTAAGGCGCTCGCTGTCGCCGATGCCGCTCGTCTCGATGTGGACCGTGACTTTGTCTATAATGCCGCTATGCTTCACGACATCGGCATATTCCACTGCGACGCTCCCGGCATATACTGTCATGGCACTGAACCTTACATACGTCACGGAATCATTGGGGCCGAGCTCATGCGTCAGGAAGGAATGGAAAAGTATGCGCGGATATGCGAACGCCATACAGGCTCAGGACTCACCGCTAAAGAAATAGCGGAAACGGGGATGCCGCTTCCGCCAATGGATTTTCTTCCTGAGACTTTGGAGGAGAAACTGATATGCTACGCTGACAAGTTCTTCAGCAAGTCGGGCGATCCGAAGGAGGAGAAGTCTCTGGAGCGTGTCCGGAGGTCTATGCTTAAGTTCGGTAATGACTCCCTTGCCCGCTTTGAGGCCCTTCATTCCCTTCTCTCAACCCCTTAACCCTTAACTCTTAACTCTTAACCCTTAACCCTTAACCCTTAACTCTTAACCCTTTTCATGAAATTCGCACCAGTCGGCTATCACGCATTCTCCGCATTTCGGATTTCGTGCCGTGCAGACGTAGCGTCCGTGAAGTATCAGCCAGTGGTGGGCCTTGGCAAGCTTATCCTCCGGAATGTTCTTGACAAGTTCCTTTTCTGTTGCTAAGGGAGATGGAGAGTCTTTTGTGAAACCGATGCGGTTACATACTCGAAATACATGTGTGTCTACGGCCATTGCTGCTTTTCCCCATACTACTGCGAGCATTACATTAGCAGTCTTGCGTCCTACTCCGGGGAGCTTCATGAGATTGTCGATATCCTGAGGCATTTCCGAATTGAATTCTTCTACAAGCATGCGCGCTGCCTTCAGAAGGTGGCGTGTTTTATTGTTGGGGAAAGTGACACTTTTGATGAACGGAAAAACCTCTTCCTCTGTCGCCGCAGCGAGTGATTCAGGATCCGGATAAGCCTCGAAAAGAGCGGGTGTGACCATGTTGACGCGTTTGTCAGTGCATTGCGCCGACAGTATCACAGCCAGTAGCAGATGAAACGGAGTGTCATAATTCAATTCCGTCTTCGGTTCTGGCATAATCTCCTCGAAAGTGGAGATTATCCGTTCGTATCGTTCTTTTTTGCGCATGTAATTCTTAAGCGTCTGAGAAGATTATGAATTATGCATTATGAATTATGCATTGTATTCAGTGCGCTGCCACAAATTCGTCGAGAAATCTCACATCGTTCTCGCTGAAGAGGCGAAGGTCCTTGACGAGGTATTTCAGGTTAGCTATTCTCTCTACGCCCATGCCGAAAGCATAGCCGGAGTAGATTTCAGGATCTATGCCGCAAGCCTTTAACACATTGGGATCCACCATGCCGCAGCCGAGGATTTCAACCCAGCCGGTGCCCTTGCACATAGCGCAACCCTTACCCCCGCATATGCCGCAGCTGATATCCATTTCGGCACTCGGCTCTGTAAATGGGAAGTAACTCGGGCGGAGACGAATTCGTGTCTCCGGGCCGAACATCTGCTGTGCGAATTCGAGGAGCACCTGTTTAAGGTCGGCGAAGCTAACGTTCTTATCGATGTAGAGGCCTTCCACCTGATGGAAGAAGCAGTGGGCGCGTGCCGATATGGCCTCGTTGCGGTATACGCGGCCTGGGCATACAATTCGGATAGGAGGCTGGGTATGCTCCATGGTACGGGTCTGTACGCTCGAGGTGTGGGTGCGGAGAAGGATATCGTCTTTGCCGTCGCGCTGGATGAAGAATGTATCCTGCATGTCGCGTGCAGGGTGGTCAGCGGGGAAGTTGAGCGAGCTGAACACGTGCCAGTCATCTTCGATCTCGGGACCTTCGGCGATGGTGAATCCCATATTGCCGAAGATACTGATGATCTCGTTCTTGACGAGCGAGAGTGGATGACGGGTGCCGAGTGGGAGGGGAGTCGCGGTCCGGGTAAGGTCGATATTGCCTTTTTCTTTGTCTGCGTTGTCGGCAAGAGCCTCCTTAAGAGCTGTAAGTTTCTCTGTCGCGATGGTCTTGAGTTCGTTCAGTTTCTGGCCCAGTTCACGTTTCTGTTCTGCTGGCACTGTGCGGAAATCATTCATCAGCGCGGAGATTTCACCCTTCTTGCTGAGGTATTTGATGCGGAGCTGCTCCACAGCTTCAGCTGTCGTGGCTTGAAGCGCGGAAATCTCGGCTTTGAGTTGTTCTATTTTGGAAATCATGACGATTGTAATGATGTTTTGAAGTTTCAATCGGCAAAGATACAAAAAAATCTCCACATACCAAAATCAAAAATTTGCCTTATCCAAAAGCCTGATTATGGTTGCCTCGTCAGTTATTATTGGTAACACTTAGGTCGCGATGTGGCAAAATGCAAAACGCAACATTTTTTTCAGGGGATAATGTGGAAGATTCAAAAAAAAAATGTAATTTTGCATATGGATTCCCGACTATTTGCCGAATGCGCGGGAGTTATATCCTTAAATGTCTAATCTACATAGAGCTAATCTAATTAGAAATGAAAAATATACTTGTCATAGGCAGTACGGGTCAGATAGGCAGTGAGCTGACGATGAAGCTTCGCGGCCTTTATCCGGAAGGTAACGTGGTAGCCGGTTATATTCCCGGTGCTGAACCTAAAGGAGCACTCCTCGAGTCCGGACCATCCGCTATAGTCGATATCACTAATCCCGGTCAGATAGCCGATGCTGTAGACCGATATAAGGTAGATACCATATATAATTTGGCGGCGCTCCTCAGCGCAGTGGCAGAAGTGAAGCCGCAGCTTGCCTGGAAGATCGGTCTCGGTGGCCTTTTCAATACCCTTGAAGTGGCCAGAGAGAAAGGATGTGCTGTATTTACCCCGAGCTCGATCGGAAGTTTCGGCAACTCCACCCCTCACACCAAGACTCCGCAGGATACCATTCAGCGTCCGGAGACGATGTATGGAGTGACGAAAGTTTCCGGCGAGCTTCTCAGCGATTATTATGCAAAAAGATTCGGTGTCGACACTCGCTCGGTAAGATTTCCCGGCCTTATCAGTTACGTGGCGCCTCCGGGCGGAGGAACTACTGATTATGCCGTTGACATCTATTACTATGCAGTCAACGGCGAGAAATTCAAATGCCCTCTCAAACCCGGCACTCTGATGGACATGATGTATATGCCGGATGCTCTGCGTGCTGCCGTAGAGATCATGGAGGCCGACCCTTCACGACTCAAGCATCGCAACTCCTTCAACATCACTTCTATGAGCTTTGATCCTGAAGAGATATACGCTAAGATCAAGGAATATGTGCCTGACTTCGAGATGGAGTATGAACTCGATCCGCTTCGTCAGAAGATTGCTGATTCATGGCCCGACAGTCTTGACGATACCTGTGCCCGTGAGGAATGGGGATGGAAGCCTGAATATGACCTTGACGCTATGACTCGCGATATGCTGAAGAATCTACGTCTCAAGCTGAAGCCACAGGCGTGATGCGTAGTGCGTTATGCGAGATACGTACAACGCGATACGCACAACGAATAACGTAAAACGTACAAAATTCCTATAAATTGGTCAAAAACGCCGAATCAATGTGTGATTTAGGCGTTTTTTTATTATCTTTGTGCTTTCTTTCTCAGGTGCTGGTAAATAAATTATCATTTCCTTACAAATCAATTATTTAATCATATCTAACATAGACATTCTACAATGACTATCCGAAAACAACGACTGGCGTTGCTTCTTGCCGGAATCCTTGCGTTGGGATTGCCCGCTTTTGCCCAGAACGAGGAGGCGGGAATTCTTTTCCTGGGTGCGATGGGCGTTAACCCCGATTCAATTCCGATCAGCCGGGAGGAGTGTATTGATATTGCACTCAGTCAGAGCCCGACTATCCGGATCGCCGATCTGGAAGTGAAACGAGTCAACTACTCCAAGCGAGAGACAATCGGCAACCTTTTGCCGCAGATAGGATTCTCCCTTTCCTATCAAAGGAGTATCGAGCTTCAGACCATCCGAATGAATATGGGTGGACAGAGCCAGAAACTGAAAATGGGTTCCGATAACACATGGAATACAGGTTTTTCCCTGTCGCTGCCCATAATAGCCCCCACTATCTGGAAGGCTATATCAATCTCCGACACTCAGATAGCCCAGAACCTCGAAAGCGCGCGATCAAGCCGTCTTGAGTTGGTGAATCAGGTCAACAAGGCTTATTATGCGCTTATGCTTGCTATTTCATCCAAAGAGGTCATAAAGCAGAACTACGATATTGCGAAGTATACTGCTGAAGTATATAGAAAGCAGTTCGAACAGGGTACAGCTTCCGAATATGACGTACTTCGCTCCGAGGTTCAGGTGCGTAATATAGAGCCATCGCTTCTCGACGCCGATATATCCGTCAAACAATGTCAGCTGTCGCTTAATGTCCTTATGGGTATTGACGACGCATTGAATCTTTATCCCTCCGTCACTATGGAAGATATGCAGCAGGATATGTATGCCTATCTTCTTGACTCCAAAAGTATCACAGGCAACTCGTCGCTCCGTTCGCTTGAGCTGCAGCAGAAGATGGCGGGCCAGAATGTAGCTATGAAGAAACTTGCCTGGCTTCCTACTCTGGGCGCAAGCTTCAACGTAAACTGGCTCTCTCTCAGCAATGGTCCGATGTTTAAGGATGTCGACTTCTCTCCCTATTCTTCGCTCGGAATAAGCCTGTCGCTTCCGATCTTCTCGGGAGGCACGAAGTGGTATCAGATGAAGCAGGCTCAAGTTCAGCAGAAAGAACTTGAGTTGCAGAAGGAAAATCTCGTCAACAGCCTCAACATGCAGGTAGACCTTGCTCTTGACAACATCAACCGTCAGGCTAAGCAGATCGACTCCTCGAAGGAAGGAGTAAGGCAGGCTAAGAAAGCCCACGACATAATGCTTAAGAGTTTCCAGATCGGTGCTGCCTCATATCTGCAGCTTCAGGACAGTGAGCTGGCAAATTCCAGCGCTCAGCTCTCATATCTGCAGTCGATTTATAACTATCTTGTATCCACCAGCGAACTCGACCTCCTTCTCGGTAGGGACGGCGCTATCAATGCAAATAAGACAAAATGAAAACGTATAAATATCTATCGTCGGCCCTCGTGCTTGCGCTCGCTATGGCCGCATGCGGCAAGGACAAAGCCGAATCCGAGAGTGAAAAGGAGGATCTTCCAGTCGTGAAAACCATGAAGGTGAGCGAGCAGGATGTCGATCAGCTTAATGTCTATACGGCAAGCGTAGAGCCGGAAGTGATCAACAATATCTCCGCCCAGATGGCCAACCGAATCAAGGCCATATACGTCGATGAAGGCATTAAGGTGGGGAAGGGGCAGAAACTCGTTCTTCTCGACGACGTCAACACTACCCAGTATGAATTGGCGGTTGACAACGCCAAGGCTGCCCTGCGCAATGCGCAGACCAACTACGACCGCGCCGTAGAACTCCTCAAGATAGGTGGAGGCACCCAACAGTCGGTTGATCAGATGGAGGTGACCCTCATCAACGCGAAGAACGCCGTAGCCCAGGCCGAGCGCACCCTCGCCAACGCACGGGAGAATACGGTATTGACATCCCCCATCAGCGGCGTGGTGACTGCACGCAACTATGATCCGGGTGATATGACCGGAGCGCTGCCGATACTGACTGTCGCTCAGATCAATCCGGTAAAGGTTGTTATAAACGTTAACGAATCCCAGCTTTCTACTATCAGCAAAGGAATGCCTGTCGATCTTACGTTCAATACTTATGGTGATGAAGTATTCAAGGGTACTGTTTCGCTTGTGATGCCTACCGTCGATGCTGCAAGTCGCACTGTTGGAGTTGAGATCTCTCTTCCAAACTCAGACGGTCGTGTATTGCCAGGTATGTTTGGTCGCGCTACCGTATCTCATGGAACGTCATCTCACGTCGTAGTCCCTGACCGCGCGGTCGTGAAGCAGCAGGGTAGCGGAGACCACTATGTATATGTGCTTAAGAGCGACGGCACGGTATCCTATAATAAGGTTGAGCTTGGCCAGCGTATTGGTACTTCCTATGAGCTCATCTCCGGAGTGCCTGCCGGCGCTGAAGTCATCGTAGAAGGGCAGAACTCCCTGACCGACGGTAAGAAAGTCCAGGTAATAAAATAATTCATAATGCATAATTCATAATGCATAATTTCCTGCCGCTGAAAGTCAGCGTCAAGTTACGGTTGATTTCAAATGGCTGATAATTATGACTTGCTTTAGCTTGAGCGTAGCTGATTACGCATTATGCATTATGAATTATGAATTTAAAAGAAAAAAACTATGAGTCTATATGGATCAGCGGTGAAACGCCCGATCATGACCACACTATGTTTCGTGACGGTGGTTATCCTCGGTCTTTTCTCCCTTGCAAAACTCCCTGTCGACCTCTTTCCTGACATCGATACCAATACCATCATGGTGATCACGATGTATCCCGGAGCGAGTTCGGAGGATATAGAGCAGAACGTCACGAAACCTCTTGAAAACGTGATGAACTCTGTGGAACATCTTAAGCACATCACGTCTGACAGCCGAGAGAATACATCGGTGATCACTCTTGAATTCGAGTATGGATACGACATCGATAACCTTACCAACGATGTGCGCGACAAACTCGATATGGTGGAGTCGTCACTTCCCGACGACTGCCAGAATCCTATCATCTTTAAATTCTCTACCGACATGATTCCTATCTGCCTCCTCTCGGTGGAGGCAAAGGAGAGTATGGCCGGCCTTTACAAGATCCTCGACGACGGCGTCGCCAATCCGTTGGCGCGTATCGACGGTGTCGGTACGGTGTCGATTTCCGGTGCCCCGAAGCGTGAGATCCATGTATATTGCGATCCCAATAAACTCGAAGCATATCATATGACGGTAGAGGGTATAGCCGGTATCATCACGGCCGAAAACCGCAATATACCAGGCGGTGCGTTCGATGTCGGCAGCAATACTTTCTCCCTCCGTGTGCAGGGCGAGTTTGACGAGACTTCAGAACTTCTCAACATTCCGGTGGGAACTTACAACGGATCCATAGTATATCTTAAAGATGTCGCTACTGTAGATGACTCGCTTGAGGAGCGTACACAACACTCCTATATCGGAGGTAAGGAAGGCGCGATCATCGTTATTCAAAAGCAGAGCGGCGCAAATTCCGTGCAGATTTCCGAGGCGGTGATGAAGATGCTTCCCAAGCTCCAGAAGAATCTTCCTTCCGACATAAAGTTAGGAGTGATTGTCGATACTTCCGACAATATCCGCAACACTATAGCCTCGCTTGAGGAGACGGTGCTATATGCGCTCCTCTTCGTGATGATCGTGGTGTTCTTCTTCCTCGGTCGCTGGAGAGCCACCATGATTATCGTAATTACGATTCCTGTCTCGCTTATAGCGTCGTTTATCTACCTATACGCTACCGGTAACACACTCAACATCGTGTCTCTCTCGGCTCTTTCCATATCGATCGGTATGGTGGTCGACGATGCTATCGTTGTGCTTGAGAACGTCACTACCCATATCGAGCGAGGTTCTGACCCGAAACAAGCAGCCGTGCATGGAACGAACGAGGTGGCTATATCCGTAATCGCTTCTACTCTTACCCTTATCGCGGTGTTCTTCCCGCTGACACTCGTCACCGGTATGACAGGTGTCCTCTTCCGTCAGCTCGGCTGGATGGTCTGCATCATGATGGTTATCTCCACTACCTGTGCGCTTTCGCTCACCCCGATGCTATGCTCCCAGTGGCTGCGTCGTGTGCAGCATCACGGCGCTCTCTTTACGAAGCTTTACGGCCCGATCGAAAGAGGTCTTGATAGATTCGACAACTGGTATGCCGGAGTGCTCCGTACAGTGGTTTCCCACCGTACGGTAACCGTGATCGTCTGCCTCGGCATCTTTGCCGGCTCGATATTCCTGATGAAGTTTGTCGGCACCGAGTTCTTCCCGACCCAGGACAACGGCCGACTCGGCGTTAGCCTTGAGCTGCCGATCGGCAGCCGTGTAGAAAGAGCATACGACGCCACAAGCCGACTTGACTCCCTCTGGCGTAAGAAATATCCGGAAATCAAGGTCTGCTCGTTCACAGTAGGTCCAGCCTCTTCTGACAATACTTTCGCTTCCCTTAGCGACAACGGTGCCCATATTGTATCGATGAACATCAACCTCTATGATAAGGTTGACCGTAAGCGTGGCATCAAGGAGATTGCCGACGAGATGCGTAAGGACATCAAGGAGCAGTTCCCCGAGTTCGTAAAGGCACAGGTGAACGTCGGTGGTGGACGTGGTTCCGGCATGGGTGGCCAGTCTGTTGTGGACTTTGAGATCTACGGCTATGACTTTACAGCTACCGACTCAGTAGCGCGAATGCTGAAGCAAGCGCTTTCCGGTATAGAGGGCACGGCCGACATTATGATCTCACGCGGCGACTACCAGCCGGAATATCAGGTTGATTTCGATCGTGAGAAACTGAGTCTATATGGCCTCAACCTCGCTACGGTGGCTCAGATGCTTCGAAACCGCGTCAATGGCGCCACTGCCTCTCAGTTCCGTGAGGACGGTGAGGAATACGACATCAAGGTGATGTTTGATAAGAAGCACCGCACCACAATCGAAGACCTTGAGAATATTGTCGTGGCTACTCCTACCGGAGGACAGGTGCGCATCAAGGAGCTTGGTAAGGTTGTGGAGCGTTTCACACCCCCTACTATCGAGCGTAAGGACCGCGAGCGTCTCGTGACTGTCTCAACGGTGGTTGACGGTGTTCCTATGAGCCAGGTCGTTGAGCAGGCTGAGATCCTGATCGATCAGATGCACTTCCCCGCAGGTATATCCATCCAGCTTTCCGGTAGCTACGAGGATCAGCAGGACTCGTTCTCCGACCTTCTTCTGCTCGGTATCCTGATTGTTCTGCTTGTCTACATCGTGATGGCTGCTCAGTTCGAGAGCTTCACATATCCGGGCATCATCATGACGTCGCTTCTCTTCGCGTTCTCAGGCGTGTTCCTCATCCTATGGTTGACGGGGCATACTCTCAACGTGATGTCGATGATCGGCGCCATCATGCTTATCGGTATTGTGGTGAAGAATGGTATCGTGCTTATAGACTATATCATCCTCAACCGTGAGCGAGGACTCAGCATCCGTCGTGCAGTTATAGACGCCGGTCGGTCCCGTCTGCGTCCTGTGATAATGACCACCGCCACCACCATCCTCGGTATGGTGCCGATGGCTGTCGGTTCAGGTCAGGGAGCTGAGATGTGGCAGCCGATGGGTACGGCAGTGATCGGTGGTCTGACATTCTCGACTATCCTGACACTCCTTTTCGTGCCGGTGCTCTACTGCTCATTCGCCGGGCGCGGTGTCCTCAACATCCGCAAGAAGCTTAGGAAAATGCACGATGCATAGTTCATAATGCATATTTATCTTCCATTTGGAAATAATTATGATTTATGAATCCTGTTTTTTGAGATAGATAGTTTTAATTATGAATTATGCATTTTGAATTATGCATTGTAATTGTGCATTATGCATTATGCATTATGAATTGAAAAAAGTGAAATCAATATTCATAGCCTTTGATCAGGCCCACTATGAGAAAATAGTGGATATACTAACACAGAGCAACTGCCGCGGCTACACTTCTTTCAGCGATGTGAAGGGACGCGGAAGCCACAAGGGAGAACCCCACTACGGTAGCCATGCGTGGCCCGGCCTCGCAAGCGCTATCATTACGATAGTAGACGACCGGCAGGTCGATCCCCTTCTTGCGAAACTCAAGTCCCTTGACGAAGACCGCCCGATGCTCGGCCTCCGCGCTTTCGTCTGGAACATAGAAAAGACTATTTGATAGATAAAAAATGCTTCTCTCATCATTGGGAGAAGCATTTTTTATTTGCAATTAATCCAAATTTTTTATAATTTTACACCCGAACATACAGGATCGATTTTAGCACGTTCGGTTTGTTCACCGCAGAAGCCGCTTGCGGCTTAATCTGAAAACTGACAACTTATAACTGACAACTAAAACCATGTACAAGAACTTCCAGAAACATCTCACCGAAGAACTCGACTCCATTAAGGAAGCCGGTCTTTACAAAAATGAAAGAATAATAGTCACTCCACAGAGCGCTGATATCAAGGTGGAAGGCACAGATGGCGACGTGCTCAACTTCTGCGCCAACAACTATCTCGGTCTTGCCGATAACTCACGCCTTGTGGAGGCTGCCAAGAAGGCGATGGACGAGCGTGGCTACGGCATGAGCTCCGTGCGCTTCATCTGCGGCACACAGGACCTGCACAAGGAACTTGAGAAGGCCATCGCTGACTATTTTAAGACCGAGGACACTATTCTTTACGCCGCATGCTTTGATGCCAACGGCGGACTCTTTGAGCCTCTTTTCACCGAGGAGGACGCTATTATCTCAGATTCTCTCAACCATGCATCCATCATCGACGGCGTACGCCTCTGCAAGGCGAAGCGTCTCCGCTACGCCAACGCCGACATGGCCGATCTGGAGCGTTGTCTGAAGGAAGCCGATGAGCAAGGCTGCCGTTATAAGATCATCGCAACAGACGGTGTTTTCTCAATGGACGGCAATGTAGCTCCGATGGATAAGATATGCGAACTTGCAGAGAAGTACAATGCCCTCGTAATGGTAGATGAATCACACTCGGCAGGAGTAGTGGGTCCGACAGGACATGGCGTGGCCGAGCAGTTTGACTGTTACGGCAAGATTGACATCTTCACCGGCACACTCGGAAAGGCCTTCGGCGGAGCTATGGGTGGTTTCACCACAGGTCCGAAGGAGGTGATCGACATGCTGCGCCAGCGCAGCCGTCCCTACCTTTTCTCAAATTCGGTGGCTCCCTCTATCGTAGGCGCAAGTCTTGAGATGTTCAAGATGCTTAAGGAGTCAAACGAACTCAACGCCAAACTGAAGGAAAATGTCAACTATTTCCGTGACAAGATGCTTGAGGCCGGCTTCGACATCAAGCCTACTCAGTCTGCCATCTGCGCGGTGATGCTCTACGACGCTAAGCTCTCTCAGGAGTTCGCAGCAGAGATGCAGAAGGAAGGCATCTTCGTGACAGGATTCTACTATCCCGTAGTGCCGAAGGGCCAGGCCCGTATCCGCGTTCAGCTCTCCGCCGCTCACGAGAAGGAGCACCTCGACCGTGCCATCGCCGCCTTCATAAAGGTCGGCAAGAAGCTCGGCGTACTCAACAAATAATCCTCGTTGCTTGTTTTCTTACTGACTACATATCGGCTCGGAGAGCTGGAATTATGTCAAAACCCCGGGCTGAAGCCCGGGGTAAGAGAAAATATATGCAGCAGCCTCGGAGAGGCGATTTGTGTTAGATAGATTATTTGTGATTTAAATTGAAAAGAGAAATGAAGAAATACATTCTCCCCCTTATGCTTCTCGCCATTACGGCATGCGGAGCAAAGGCACAGGACAATGCTACATCCGTTCAGCCTGAGCAGGTGATAGCAGTCGCCGATCGGGTTGCCGCCCCGGATTTCACCCTCAACGACATTAACGGCAAGCCCCTCTCGCTCTCCGACCTGAAGGGTAAGTGGGTGATCCTCGACTTCTGGGGTTCATGGTGCCCGTGGTGCATCAAAGGATTCCCCGCATTGAAGGAGGCCTATAAGCAGTATGATGGCAAGGTTGAAGTGCTTGGTATCGACTGCGGCGACACTGAAGAAGTCTGGAAAGCTTCAGTTGCAAAACACGAACTTCCTTGGTTGCAGGTCTATAATCCAAAGGGTTCAGATCTGACATCACGGTATGGCATCCAAGGTTTCCCGACCAAGTTCATCATAGACCCGGAAGGTCGTGTCGCCAACGTCACAGTAGGCGAAGACCCTGCATTCTTCAATGTCCTGAATTCCCTTGTAAAATAAATTTATCACTCAATGGGATTGACATGATACGTAGGGACGCACGGTTCGTGCGTCCTTTCGCGTGTTGATTTTGTTTATGCATTATGCTTTATGAATCATGAATTAAAACCAGGCCTGAGCCATCGAAGCAAGTGTATAGTGGTTCAGCATCTGACAGCCAAGGCGATCGGTAGCGGCGACCTTCCTGTTCTCGCCACCCCTGCCATGATTGCCCTCATGGAGAACGCTTCCATGCTTGCTGTAGCACCACACCTCGCCGAGAGCGATACGACTGTCGGTGGTTTCATGGAATGCTCCCACCTCAAACCGACCGCTATGGGCGACGAGGTTGAGGCGGAGGCAGTCCTCGTTAAGATAGAAGGCAAATCCCTCCATTTCGACATTGCAGCCTATGCAGGCGATAAGAAAATAGGGGAGGGCCACCACATCCGCTACATCGTAGACCGCGACCGCTTCCTCTCCAAACTCTGAGACAATAAAGACGAAAGCCCTAAATATCAGACAGAAGCACATAAGGACATAAGAAAAATTATGTGCCTTATGTGCTTCTGTCTTAAATATGTCATCAGTGCTTCTGTCTTAAAAATGTGTATTCTGTACGTCAGTAATCGATATTGCATTGCACGAAAACTTATTGCTACGGGGTAGAAGGAAAAGGGGACTGACATGGGCATGGTCGGGAAAATGCTTGCGGATCGGTTCATCTTCCGATTCCGGCTCCTCTTCAGTATAGTATACAGTAATCTGATCATCGGAGTAATCAAGGCGATACAGCCGGTCTATCTCCTCTTCTGTGAGTGGAGTGCCGTCTTTCTTCTGAAAATGGAAGTCGGTCTTTATGCTTTCTCTGTAGTCCCAGCACCATTCTATCGAAAAGCCACTTGATCCGGCTTCGACAAGACGCACCTCATCTCCCGTCAGGAATTCCAGGATATCTCCTTCCCGGAAACGGCGCTGTTCCGGCCCCCGGCCTCGGAAACGGCCGTACTCCGTGTTCCAGTCCCGGTCAAGAGCGGAGCAGTATGTGCGGTCAAGAAGCTTACCCCACTCGTCGTAAAGACGCGTGGAAATCCCTAAATCGAAAGGGGAGACATTGATAATGCTTCCAACTGGAAATTCCTTGATATGGAAGCAATAGATATCATTGTCATGCTCTTCAGCCTTCTCCATGGCCTGACGCATCAGTTCTTCGGCCTCTTCAAGCGACCGCCCGAAACCGACCCGGAAACTTGATATGTCTAATTTCGGATATTCTGTCTCGGTATCATGCCGAGGAATGTGCCAGTCATATTCCGTGACTTCGAATACCGTCACTTCATTGCGGCGAGGCGGCTCCAGCGCCAGCCTCTCAAATTCTTCAAAAGTCATATTTACAAGTGATTTAGGTGTCTGATGTGCTTCTGTCATAAAAAAAGACATAAGCACAAAACAGGAATTAATAGTTTTTAAATTCGAAGAGGCGTTTGGAGTTGCTGTGCATACTCACCCGGCATGAGATGCAGTATACCGTGCCTGCTCTCTCGATCTCCTCCCTGTTGTAGATCGTATGATGGTGAGCCTCGTCAAGGACTCCTTTCTTTTTATTCTTATTCATGATGGTCTTCTAAGATTAAAATGTTGTGTATCTGTCGGGCGAGTACTTCTCCATCCCCGGTGGTAATCTTAAAGTGGGGTATATGAAGTGCGTTATTGAAGCGTTTCATATGTTCTTCCGACAACTCAGGGTCGGCATCGGTTGAGAACCAGCCGTATATCAGATCCCTCCCCCGCTTGATATTGGCCCGCTCCGCCATCTGGCGCGCCATCTCTACCTCGTCTCGGTTAAGATAATAGGTGAAGAATGGACCTGAGTGGTCTTCACCGCGACATTTCGCAAGCTGCGTTTGATTCCCCAGAAGACGTTTCATATCCTCCCATGTATTCCAGTCGGGATTTACGAGGATTCGGGGGCAGTTGGTGATCCGAGTGGCTAAGAGGCAACCGGTCTCCAACGTCACAATGAGATCAAACGGCTTGACCTTGCATCGACGCTCTATTCCCTGCCGGGACTTTTCAAGCGTGTCGCCATGCACATACACGGCGACATAGTAGCCCATTCCCTTAAGACGGTTGTACAGATCCCTGACAATAGGGGCATCGTAGGGCGTGAAGTAGTCAGGCACGATCAATATGCGCTTCCGCTCCGGCTCTAAATTCCTGTCGGTCGCGCCCGCGCGGACAATTGCGGCGCGCAGCTTATTGAGATCGCGGCGCGTAATCACTCCTTCAAGAGGCAACGGTCCTTTACATTCCACAACCTTAAGCTTGTAGCAAGACTGCCCGTTGGCCATAGGCGCTCCAAATCGTATTCCCAGAACCGTAATGTCATCCAGTTTGACCGGCTCGGCGAAATTGCAGATTTCATTGAAGTTGCGAATATCCCTCCCCTGAAGATTCCTGATGGCCTCATAGACATTCTCAAGAGGAAAGCTCATATCATTGTCGGCAAACTCACATATGAATCCTGCCAATCCTGTTATGTTGTCTTTCAGTTCACGGTTTACCTCCGCCATCCGGGGATAGTGGTCCCAAAACTCACTGAAATCACCTTCATTTGTAACCAGGCCATAGCGTCGCGAGTATTTCCATGGCCGTGTCCGCTCGATGCCACAACATGTCACCGTCTCCATATAGCTACGCTCATATTCGTATTTGTCGCGATAATACTGCCCGGACAGCTTTTGGTCGGCATAATACTGCTTTTTCCACGGCCATTCCGAGTCATACTCCGGATCTATGAAAAGAATATCCTTTCGACCCAGTCCTCCGGCCAGCATTGCCGACTTACCGAACACTATCACTGCGTTAGGTTCACCGCATTCATAGTCATCACTAAGTTCACCGCATTCACAGTCGTTACTCTCGATATCAATGCTGCCGGAAAACTCTCTCATCAACTCCATATATTCATACTCATCTACCACTTTCAGTTCATTGCCAATCCTACATAAATAGAACTTTTCTTCCTCCTCGTCTTCCTCCTGATGTTCATTTCTTGTCTCAACATTGTCCGAAACGTCCCATACCAAGTCACTGTACGATGCCAGTTGCTCAAGCTTACGCGCCGCGAGCTCGATAACCTTGGATTCCGTCAATTCCTCGCCTTCGTGTTCGGATCGAACAATTGCAGGAAGGTCAAAGATCTTTACAACATGGTCACCACTGCTCTCGATATCCTTCTTGAGAGCCACCATAGCCTCGTCTTCTGCACCTACGCCTAAGTCAGGCACAATCATTATTTTAGTCTTAGAAGATATATTCATAACGCCCCTACTATAGTAACTCTCTTGTAAAAATTCAAAAATCCCTGAAATTCTTTCGACATAAGCAAGAATTTTCAAAAAGCATCAGTTCCTCGTCCTCTTCAAGCGTTGGCCCGTAGCCTATCCTGAAGCTATATGCGTCTAATAAAGACATAAGCATAAAAGCCCAAAAAGAAATCTGTGCCTTATGTACGTTATGTGTTTCTGTCTTAAGGTTTATCAGTCATCGAATTCCAGCAATCTAAAAAACAGAAGTTCCCAGTCATCAGGCGAGACGCTCAGCACCTCATCGTCCGAAGCTAATATCACAGCTTCCGGTCCTACCTGATAATGATGATCTTCTATGCGTCGGTATATGGGGTTGATCTCGATATTTCCGTTGCCATCCTTCGCACCCCAGCGTCCATCTTCTCCCTGGAAGAGCGTCAGCGGAGCGGGTCCCATAGCATTGCGTGTCGGTTTTACTTCTGGCTTTGGCTTATAGTTGCCTGGCAAATGTCTTCTTCTTTTCGGCATATGTTTAATTGTTAGGAATTATTATAGGTGTGTGGGTCATCGATTAAGAAGACCAGAGTTCCAGAGGACCATGGCTCCTACGCTTGAGGCTATCCGGAGGTCGGAGGGGAGTGCCATAGGGCTACGCAACGCATGGGCCGTAGCATCAGTCCAGAACTGCGTAGCCTATGGTACTCTTTTGGTACTCCTTGCGGGCGCAATGCTTTGCACGGGCTTTCCAGTTCTGCCCATTCTGGTCCTATGGAACTATGGTCCTTATATGCCGTATGTGCTTCTGTATGTAATCACCTCAATGCTTCTATCTCGTATTCGAGGCGGCGGGTGTCCGCGTCCTCGATGAAGTTGGCTCCGATGAGGTATACCCGGCGGGGATCCATGGCGTAGCGTCCGGCGTAGTCGCGGTCCCGGAGCTGGTCCATTGCCTCCTGAAGGGTCTTGTTGTATTTGAACTCGAAGATGTATATGTTCCTTCCGGCGAACACCTCGAGGTCTGAGCGGCCGCGGTAGCTGTGGCACTCGGCGAGCGCCGGGACGCCGCTGAGGACGGCGATGAGGAAGGTCACGGCGCGGTAGGTAGACTCCTTTTGGTCTTCGTAGGGGAGCGCCTTCAGCATCGTGGCGAGCCGCTTCATGAAGTCTTCGGGACGCCCTTCGGCGACGTCGGTCCTGAAGAGCGTGAAGTCAAAGGGACTGAAGGGATCGGTCGTGTCGGGCACGTAGATCTTGAGGAGCTGCTGGTAGAAACCTTTCTCCACCTCTCTGTTCGGGAACCTGAGCTCATACAGCCCGGTATCCCTGTTGTAGTCGGCGATGGTGAGGTATCCTGTCTGGAACATCAGTGGAATCGGATTACGGTCGTTGAGTCCAACAGCCTGGAGGGCTTCCCTGTCACATTTCTTTCCGTTTATGTCCGGTGGAAAAGTACCCTGTCTCATGATCCGTCGTGCAAGGAACGTCGGTGTTCCGCTATCGAACCAGTAAGGGTCGATCCTTATCTTCTTGAGAGCCTTCAGTATACTGTAAGGATTATACAGTCGCGAACCCTCTTCCGTAAAGAGGTATCCATCGTAGTAGCCCCTCAGTTCCTTGAGTGTAGTGTCGAAATCCTCATTGCGTTTTTCTGCGAGGGTCTGGATTCCGTCGCGGAAATTTTCTATTAGCTCCTCTTCGCTCCATCCGCAGATGTCGGCATATGCATCGTCGAGTGATATATCGTCGAGGTTGTTGAGGTCGCTGAAGATGCTTACCTTGCTGAAACGAGCCACCCCCGTGATGAATGCGAAGCGTATGTATCGGTCCATGCTCTTGAGGTTTCCGAAGAAGCTCTTGAGTGTCCGCTGGTTCTTATCGAAGATCTCAGGATAGTCCTCGATGTCAAGAAGAGGTTTGTCATATTCATCAATAAGTATGACTACCTGTCTGCCTGTCTTCTGATAAGCGGCCTCAATGACATTCTTGAAGCGTTGTGAAATGGACTGTTCTTTTTGAGTGCATCCGAATTTTTCCTCATACCGCCAAAGAAAGCCGTTAAGAAGCAGTTCCAGACCATTCTCGAGGCTGAAGTTCTCGGCATTGAAATCGAAGTGTAGCACCGGCGAAGGAGTCCAGTCAAGATCCATGGAGTCTGCGGCGAGCCCCTTGAAGAGCTCGCGACATCCTTCGAAGTAAGCCTCCAATGTAGACAGCAGCAGACTCTTGCCGAACCGTCTGGGACGGCTCAGGAAAATGAATTTTCCCTGCTCAAGAAGAGGCCTGATATAGGCGGTCTTGTCGACATAAACATAGCCTTCCTCGATTATGTCGGAGAAGGTCTGCATCCCCACGGGGTATCTCAATTGGCTCATAATCCTCAATTTTTTCACAAAGTTACAAAAAAATCGGATATTCTGCAAATAAAGACAGAAGCACAAAAGGACAAAAGATATGTGCCTTATGTGCTTCTGTCTAAAAACTGTACTTCTGTCTAAAAACTTGTGTTTCTGTCTAAAAGAGGGGCATAGTAGCAGGGTTCTCTATATATTTGCGTTTGAATTCCTCTTCGCTCATGCAAAGCATGAGGATGCCTTGGATCAGAGTAATTATAGACCAGAGGCCACAGGTGATGCATGAAAGAAGTATAGTCAGTATGCCACCCCAGGTTTTGCCGAGGATGAAATACTGCACTCCAAGATATCCGAGAAATATTGCGAAGAGACCGCATAGCAGTTTCTTTGTAGCGAGCTCACTGCCTCCAATGCCACCTCCGCGCTGGCGCAGGGCCACCATCAGTTCAGGATAGGTATAGAGCGGGCGCCAGTTGGCTCCGTCGGTGCTGACATTGGTGTTTTGATCTACGTCATATGCGAATAGCTGATGCTCGCTCATCGGGCCAACGGGGTTGCCGTTGATATAGATGTAGTAGTTCATACGTTTTGCGTTTTACATTGTAAATTTTACGTTATACAAACTGTGTGTTTGCAACTGCAAAGGTAATAATAAAAATTGAGACCCGAAAGTGTGGAGCCACTCTCGAGTCTCTGAAGGCGGGTGGAAGATGGGGCTCGAACCCACGACCTACGGAACCACAATCCGTCGCTCTAACCAACTGAGCTACATCCACCATGTTGCTTTACCGGGAAATTCCACTAAAGGCTTCGCAAGGTCTCTCCCGAAAAGCAATGCAAAATTAGTACTTTTTTCTGAACTATGCAAATTTTTGAGCAATAATTTTTCAAAAAAACATAAATATTTGTAGATACTCCATTTCCAGGCCTCTTAAATGATGCATTGAGCATTATGCATTATGAATTAAGAATTGTGCATTATGGATTATGAATTATGCATTTACTTTAAGTGTTTGTCAAGAAAACGAAGCGTCATCTCCTGGACGTCCTTTTTCATCTCATGACCCTGTGGCAGAAGACGCGTTTCAAGCTTGTCGCCGACTCCCTGGCTATCCCACACCTTATGCATCGTATCGTAGCACTGGCGCACGGCGTGAGGCTTGAAGAGCTTATCGGTCTCACCATTGATGAGCATCATGGCGTTGGGGCAAGCCAGCGACGCGATATGAGGATAGTCGAGCTGTGCGAACACACCTCCGAGATTGTTGGCGAATCCTCCACGTTCATGACGTCCGTATTTCCAGTCCATCATGGCGTCTTGTGTCGTCATCCAGCATACTCCCACGCTTGCCTTGATAAGAGGGGAGATAGCTGCGAGCATGAAGGTGCGGTAACCGCCCATCGAAAGGCCGGTGCAGCCGATTCGTCCGGCATCCACGTCCGGAAGGCTGGCGAAAAATTCTGTAGCATATGCATCCTCATAAGTCATCCATGAGGCGAGATTACGCCCGAGAAGAAGCATGTTTCCTGCAACGCTTGCAAGATGAGTGTTGTCGCTTCCTTCTTTGCATCCGCGCTCCCCCCACATAAGGGCGTCGGTGCAAAGCACAGCATAACCGTTCTTGGCAAGATAATCGCCTACATACTGACCTTCGTAGAGGTTGTCGGCCCAGGCATCGCTGTCGTCAAGCACCGCTTGGTCCACTCCGAAGGGGCGTACCATCTTCTCCTTTCCGATGGTGAAGTGTGCTCCATGGTCGTGAAGCGCGACAATACCCGGATGCGGACCATTTCCGTCGGGTATGAGAAGATAACCCTTCACGCGCGAGTATTTAGTTAGGTTGAACTCGATCTTATGGACAGTGTAACCTTCGCGTTTTTCCGATTCCAGAATCTTCATGTCGTAGGCTTCAGCGCGTGGAGGTGGAAGGAGCATCTCTTCCGCGAGTTTTGACTTGGCTGCTGTCCGCCACTGGTCGAAGTCCGTGATGTCGTTATGGCCCCATGCCATCGGGTAAGTGAACTCCGTCTTCAAGCTGTCGAGGAAGATCGGCATGTCGCGCTCAATCTCATAGGCGCGTCCAGTCTGGGCAGAAACTGCAGTCGACCATAAGAGGCCGACTGCAGCAATCACAATAGATATAGGCTTAGTCATTAGTTGTCAATGTTTTAGTTCTCGGTTGTCAGCTGTCAGTTGTCAGCTGTCAGCTGTCAGTTATCATGATTCATCATGTTAAATCAAGATCAATCAAGTACTTTAATCTCTAAGTAGCTGGTCAAATTAAACGCATAATATCATAAATATCTTTTCGATTGAAATTCAGTGACAAACGATTATGAATTATGCATTATGAATTATGCATTACCACTTAATCATTAAAAAGGTCTTCCACCTCTGAAGCCACCCGGGGGAGGACCCATAGGTCTGCCTCCGCCGGGGCCGCCGGGACCCATCATGCCGGGACCCGGCATCGGCATGTCTTCTTCAGCTTCCCCTTTCTTCTTCTTGAAGTTGAGGGAATTGAACTGCCAGCTGAGGCCAAACATGAAGTAGCGCGAGAGATTGTTGTAGCGGTTGTCGACGATTGCGGCCGACGAGATAGTTCTTGAGATATTCTTAGTGTCGGCGAGAAGGTCGTTGGCCTCCACAAATATGTTCAAGCCGTAGGTGCCCGGTATGGTGTAAAGGATGTTGGCATTCCAGATCCATGAGGAAGAATCATAGCCCGCAGAAAGACCGTTGGTCTTTGAATAGTGCAGGTTGGTGCCCATTTCCAGTCCGAATGGTAGGGTGAGGGTAAAATCGGTGTCGAAGCCGTAACTGGAGTTGTTACGGTTTTTCTGTTGTGGAAGAGTACTGGTGGCAAGTTGCCATGAATATGTCGGATTGGCTGATATCTGCACGATTTCTGTGGAGAATGTGATTCCGGCACGAGGTGCAAGGCTGTACTGTCCGGTCCGGTTGTATTCTGCATCAAGGTAGCTTGCGTAGGAACTGTAGCCGGCCATTAGGTTGCAGAAAACTCGCCAGTTGCGGTTGCGGAAAGGTTGGTTGTACATACCGCGTAGGTTGATGTTGAAATCACCCGAGGTATTTGTGTAGGTTGTGGTTCGAGCTCCGGTGGTTTTATCCGTAGTTGTCATGTTCACTACATTGTTGATGGTATATGAACCGTTGAGCATTGCGAAGAGCGAACGCTGTGTATCCATGTCGAAGTCCTGGAACCTTGCGTGAAACCTTTGTGTGAATGTCGGCTTAAGGTCAGGATTACCGATCTTGATATTCATAGGGTCAGACATATCGGCTACCGGCTGCAGCTGACTTATGGAAGGCTCGGAAGAACGTGCGTTGTAATTCACCATCAGCGAGCGGTTTTTTGTGAACCTGTATCTCAGTCGGAAGAATGGGGCGAAATTGATCACGTTTCTTCTCGGTATGTTGCGTTCCGACATTATGAGGTCAGTGCTCTTGCTGCTTGAAGGCACAAGTTCCAGACCGGCGTTAAGGTTCATCTCTTTTGTCGTACGCAGATATCCGAGGCGTATGCTTTGGGTGAGGAAGTCATTACGGAAACTGTTGGATAGAGTAGGATCATACGCTAATCCATCTATCGGAAGATAGTCGAAGTCCGGCATGAGATATCCGCTTCCAATCGTTTCAAGAAGGTCGAAAGGAAGGTTGTAGACATATTTGTCTGCATTGTTGCGGCGCGAGTTGATGCGATAGGCAAACTCAAGGAAGTTACCCTTGCTCCCTATTGGTTCTGTCCAGGTCACTCGTGCGCTGACATTGTTGTTCCATGTCTTATTGTCGGTAAACCTGAAGAGATCCTCGTCCTTGTCTGCGTTTTCCATCAGATATCGGGTGATTTCAGAAAGCGATGTGCCATGCTGCTTGGTATTGGAGAATGAGTATTCAGCTCTTATACTCAACGACCGGCCTTTCTTTTGAGGGAAACGGTGGACGAAGGTCACTTCGCCCGACGTACTCCATGTGTTGCCATGGTTGGTCCGGTCGTTGATCTGGCTGTTGACCGGTGTGTGGGCTGCATCTCCGGCAAATAGATGGCTTTCAGAAGCAGAAGTTGCATCGTTGGTGGAATAAGTGAATCGGGGACGGAACTCGAAAGTGTTGTCATTGTTGATTTCCCATTTCAAGCGGAAGTTACCGCCTACGCTATGGCTTTCATCGAAGGCGTTTGATTTTGCCGACTGATAACTTACGGAGTCACGTAGCAGGTTCTGGGTCTCGCTGCTGTTTTCTGCATCGCGTGAGTTGTGCATGTAGCGCACGTTGCCGCCGATGGCGAATTTCTGCTCGTCGCCAACCGCGAAATCAAGGCCAAGCATCTGCGATGTCCGGATGCCACCGGCACCACCTCCCATGCTGAAGTTTCCTCCACGCATATCCATACCCCCCATCTCGTTGGTATTGTTAGCGCGTCCGATAAGTGAGATACGGTTGCCGTCGGCCATGCGAGTAATGAAGAGATTGCCGGAATAGCGGTCGTCTGTGCCGTAGCCGCCACGGATGTTGCCAAACCAGCTTTCCTCCATGCCTTTCTTGACTTCGAGATTGATGACAGTCTCGTCTTCACCATCGTCTACGCCTGTCAGGCGTGCTTGTTCACTCTTGCGGTCAACGACCTGTACTTTCGAGACGGCTTTGGCTGAAAAGTTCTTTGTTGCCATAGTCGGATCGTCGCCGAAGAATTCTTTACCGTTTACGAGAATCTTGGAGACTGTCTTACCATTGGATGTGATGCTTCCGTCACTGCCGACTTCCACACCCGGCAGTTTCTTGAGAAGGTCTTCTACTACAGCATTCTCTGTGGTGTGGAAAGAATCAGCATTGAATTCCAGGGTGTCTTCCTTCGCAATCACTGCGGTCTTTACTCCCTTCACAACGAGTTCCTTAAGAACTGTAGATTCGTCGTAAAGCTTGAGTGCCGGAAGCTCGATTGTCTTGGTGGTATCAGATACAGTGAAATCAGTCATTTCAGTATCCATTCCGGTCATCGATGCCTTGATTGCATAGCGGCGTACCGCAAGATTGCTGAAGGTATAGGCGCCGTCTGCGTCTGTCATCGACCCGGTCACGATTGTGGAATCCGGCAGTGCGAGTAGCGTCGCTGTCGCTCCGATCAGAGGTTGCCCTTGTGAGTCGACGATGCGCCCCTTGACAGTAGCCGCTATCAAGGTCGCTACAGCGAGGCAGGAGAGAGTCAGGAGAGAAAGTATCCGTTTGTTCATAATGGAAAGTGAGAATGTTGTGGTATTCAAAAAAAATTGAGTGTGTTTCCAACACTCGTTAATTATGACTCTAATCCTCTCCAAAGGTTTATTCACTTCCTGAAAAATTTTTTAACAACGTCTCGGCTGTACAAAGCGCGACTTATAGCGACTCCCGGTTCTTGCGTCCGTAAGCATGTCATTCAGTAATTTTTAGTTGTTTTTATTGCAGAAAACTGAATTTTAAACTATCTTTGTAGCCAAAACAGCAATAACCACGGGAGTTACGATATATTCCCATCCATAGCATAACAATGAAATATACCAAATATCTTTACCTCCTTATGGCCGCGCTTCCTCTGACTGTCGCTGGCCAGCAGATCAGGAGCGGTTATATAGACAAGGGCATCGTTGGCTCGGCCTTTCCCGAGGCTCTTAAAGTCTGGGAGAAAGGTCAGAAATGGAGCGATGACGACAACTTCTTCATCTCTCGCATCCGTCCTCATGAGCGTTTCCGTAATCAGGCTACACAGGTCAATCCTGATCTCAATGAAGACAACGATAAGAAACTGATCTTCTGGGTGCCGGCAAACCGCGAAGAGTTCAACGCTCTTCCCGACGGTGTATTCGACAGCGAGGTATTTCCGATGTGGAGCTACATAACGCATTATGGCAATTGGTCTTCACCCTTGGTGCGCATACCGGCAGGTTTCCTTGATGTGGCGCACAAGAACGGCGTGCCGGTCAGCGCGCTGGCCTCTGTGCCCTACGGCGCGATATCTAAGGAATGGAAAGAGTCACTTACATCCCTTACCGAGGCAGGTGCGGAAAAACTGTCAGACTATCTTTTATATTATGGTGTGGACGGAATTGGATATAATTCGGAGTTCTCTGCTACGTCGATATTAATAGCTGACTTGATGGATCTTCATGAGAATACCTTGAGATCGATGAGGGAAAAGGGTAATAAAGTGGCCGATTTCATATGGTATGACGGTACTAATAAAGCGGGAAAAATTACCTTTGACCGTGGCCTCGCGGCACACAACAAAGATCTCTGGGGATATGGCGATAATATACGTTCATCCCTCTTCCTTAATTATAACTGGAACTATAAGAATATACTCGAAAGTACTGTAGCTAATGCTCTGGAGTATGGACGTACGCCCCTTGACATATATTGCGGCATCAATATGCAGGGGCGCGAACCACACAATTCAAGCAAGGAGATCTGGACTCTGCTTGAACAGTATCCGGTCTCTATAGGATTATGGGGCGCCCATTCTGAAAACATGTTTTTTGAAAGCCGGGCCGAGCAAGGTTCATCGCCGATGAAACATCAGCGCACATACCTTGACAGGATGATGAATTGGTTTACCAACGGAGCCCACAATCCAATCGCCTCGCTGGAAACCACGAATTCTCTAATCTACTCTGCTGCGAAGGATGATTTCATGGGTATGTCGAAGATGATGTCGGCGCGCTCAGCCCTGAAATGGAACCTTGACGATGAGCCCTTCATCACTTATTTCAATCTCGGTAACGGCCGCTTCTTCAATTGGGACGGTAAGCGGTGTCACGATTCGGAATGGTATAATATAGCAGCGCAGGATTATCTGCCTACATGGATGTGGTGGTGGGCCGACAGTTTCCTTGGCCGTGAACCCGACAATATGGTGGAAGACGGAATGAAGGCTGAGTTCATCTGGGACGATGCCTGGCGTGGCGGATCGACAATCCGTGTTCACGGCTCATCGACTAATGAATATCTTCACCTCTTCAAAACTGAATTCGCGCTTCGTGCAGGCGATGAGATCACCTTCCGCTACAAGCTCATCAATGGCTCGGCTGATGCGTTTATCGCCATTTCTCTCAACGGTGAAGAATCAAATCCATTGGCTGAAGAGTCGATGAAGGTGATGGATGCCGGCGGGCCTGTGCAGCAGGGAGTATGGACTGAACGGAAATTCGTCGTAGGCAGCGACATCGCTGTTCCAGATGGGGGAGTGGCGGCAATGATCGCGCTTCATTTCCGCAATGCCTCGGAGCTTGATATGCGTTTCGGGGAATTCTCGATCAAGCGTCCTGATGCCCTGAAAGTGAGTGTCGATGCCCCGGTGGTTGAGTCGACAAAACTACTTGCTGCGCGTCATGACGGAGTTGACGGTAAGATTATCTTCAATATGCCCAACGACAAAGGTAACGATGCATGCTATAATACTGACGTCAATACATCCCTTTTCAAACTCTATGCTCAGCAGGAAGATGGCCCTGCCGTACTTATGGGTGTGACCACATCCTGGGCAGGACTTGTTTTCTCAGCTCCTAATGACATACGCTATGGCGGGAATATACGATTCGGTGTTAGTGCTCTCGCTCTCGACCATGTGACAGAGAGCGAGATAAGCTGGGGGGAATGGCACGATTCGGATGCCGTCTACGCAATATCAGACGAGATTATAATCTCCGATGATGTTATCAAGCCGGGTGAAGGATTTCTGGTGCATTATGCCGATCCTGCGCATGAGAATGCTGACTGGACATTGACCGATTCTGACGGAAATATAGTCGCAGAGTCTAAGGGCATGAGCGGTTTAGGTGTATACGAAGGTCTTGCCGCTCCCGGCATATACGATCTTACAGTCAAAGGCTTTGAAAACGGAGAGTCCGGGCGCATGGAGACGACGCGTGTTCTTAAGGGCTTCGTGCAGGTTTCCGGTGAGCAGTCCGGTGACATTCCGCGTATATTGTCTGTTGATGTCGTCGGAAGTGAAAGACTGGATATTGATGGGGCCGACTATCTGACGGAATATCATGTCAATACCGACGCGCCAAAGATTGAGTATTCGATTGATCCCGGTAAAGCTGTTATGTCGCGAGGGGTGCGTGTAGGCGACAACGGACTTGGTTTCCGCTTCAAGGATACCGGCATGAATCCAAAAGAGTCATTCTCTGTAAGTTTTTGGTTTAAGCCCGAGAGCTTCAGTAATAAGTCGGTGCATGCACTTAATATCCGACACAAGGGAGATCCCTGGTCTGTCAACAACTGGGGATGGATGTGGCATACGCTTACTGAGGATGGGCGGAGTGATGCCTTTACCATACGTATGGCTTCCGGTAAGGATGCTTCCTATCGATTCGATAGCATGAAACTGTATCCCGGCGCCTGGTATCATATGGTATATTCGTTTGAGTTTGACGAAAACGGTGGTGTGAGGCCGGCTATCTTCGTTAACGGAGAGCGTCAGGAGATCACTTCCTGGTCGCTCGGCGATGTGGAGCAGGAAGGAGAAGTCATGTTTGCCGGTCCTGTGGGTAACTGGAAGCTGGACAATGTGGTTGCTTTCGGAGGCTATCTGCATAAGAACGGTTCGGTACGTGGAAACGTCGATAACTTCATGGTGTGGAGCAAGGCACTCTCAGATGAGGATGCGGTATTGGCGATGTCGGATATCAAGGTGGATGCGCTTCCTGATGGTGTGACAGGATTTTTTGATTTTGAGGTAGATCCGGACGGAGATGGTGTTTTTGAGAATAAGGCGTCAGGTGACTTCAAGGTCGGTATCCATGGATATAAGGATACGGAGGTGGAAGGACAGGGTACGCTGGAATGGCGGGCTCCGGAGTTCTGTACGGGTTGTCCATTCACATCGGGAGATTCGTTCATTCTTTCTCCTACTGTAACATGGGATACTCCCTGGGCAAAGATAATAGAGCGCGTAGACAATGCTGATGAGGGATTTGTGAGGCTGTCTTATCCGGAGGCTGCCGGGTTGCAGGAGCGTCATCGTGTTACCCTGTCGGTAGAAAACGAATATGGTCTCTGTGAGAATGGTTTCATGATTGTCCTTTCTGATCCCGGCTCTGTTTCTTCTGTCGGAGTGGAGCTTCCTTTAGACGTGTCGCCTAAAGTATTTGACTCTGAAATCAGCCTTCGCATTTCCGATGGTGGATCTGTCAGAGTGTCATTATATTCTATGGATGGGAGATGTGTGCTGTCAAATTCCTTCAATGCCCTTTCCGGCGATACTCTGAAGGTCTATCCTGACGTACCGTCGGGCGTCTACATCCTCCGTGCTGAAAAAGATGGTATCCTCCTTGGCTCCGCCAGACTCCTCAGACGCTAATGGAAACTAAAACAACCCTTAATATACTGAACTTATAATTATGAAACTGAAGACATTTTTACTATCTCTTGCAGTGGGAGCTGCCCCTTTCCAGGTTATGGCTGAGGGTATCTACACTCGTCAGTGTAATGACGAGGTTAAAGTGGCTCGTTGCGAGGAATGGATGGAGTCCGGGGCCTGGCGCAATGGATTTGAGAAAGCCGAGCCTCATGAGTCGGTAAATGCCTTGGACTTTTACGAACAGTATTCGAAAAACAAGGAGCAGTGGAACGCAATGTTCCGCTGGCTTGAGGAAACTGATCTTCTGGCAATCCCGGGCGGAAAACATCCTATCGAGGGCACCTCGCTTGTAGTAAGTGTGGAAGACAGCAAGAACGGACCTCTTGAGAAGCGTCAGTCGGAGAGCCACCGTAAGAAGATTGACTTCCAGTATGTCGTAAAAGGAACGGAACGCTTCGGTATCATAGACCATGAGACCTCCATTCCGAACTGCGAGTATAAGCCTGACGTGATACACTACGATTATGACGTGTCTAAAGCACGTTTCTACGATTCTACTCCCGACAAATACTTCCTCTTCTTTCCTGAAGACTGGCACATCGCCAAAATCAACAACGACACCGACAATCAGGATATCCGCGTCATAGTGGTCAAGCTCGACTACGTCGAATAGACAATATTGATGTCCTGTCTGTGCGTTCGGTATAAATCAAGCGGCTACCTCCTTGGTCAGGAAGTAGCCGCTGGTTATTATTGGATTTTTTTCAGCGAAAACTGTTATTAATTGTGCATTATTATGCCGGCTGGTGTGTCGGACGAAGAAGGTCGTTGACGGTCTTCACCGGATTGAACGTCTCAACCGGAACTTCCACCATCAGGGTGTTCCAGTCGCTCATAGCGCCGTTCCAGAGTCCGGGAAGCTCAAGAGCTTTGATCTCAACGCCTTCACGGCTCTTGATGGATATGAAGCCGGTGGCTTTGTCCACGTAGTCGGGAAGGTTGAACTTCTCACCCTTATAGTCCTTAGTGCATACTGCAAGGTCTACCGGATTGAAGTGTGTGGCCTCCTTAAGAAGTTTCTGAGCCTCCTTGTCGTTGGGATTGATCTGAGAAGATTCGAGAATCTGAGGACTTACAGTTCCATCAGGATTATAGACCAGGAATGGACCGCCGCCGGGTTCACCTTCGTTCTTCACCATGCCACAGACACGTGTCGGACGGTTGAACTTGCTGAAGAGATATTCTCGGAGTTCTTCCTGAGTCATCTCATCGGCCTTATCATGAGTTACGCAGAGCTTACGGCGTAGGAAGTCGAGCATCTCTACCATTTCTTCGCCCGAAGGAACTCCCTTGGCAAGTTTCTCGCAATATTGGTCGATCTTCCTCTTGATGCCTACGAGGATACCGCCGAGCACCATCTTGTAGGTGATTGTAGGCTGGCGGAGGGCGTCCGGCACGAGATTGTCTATATTCTTGATGAAGATAATATCGGCGTCAAGATCGTTGAGGTTTTCGATAAGTGCGCCGTGACCGCCGGGACGGAAGAAGAGCTCTTCATTCTCATAGTAGGGAGTACCATCCATCTTGGATGCCACGGTGTCTGTAGAGGGTTTCTGAACACTGAGGGTGATGTCGTATTCCACACCGTAGGCGTGCTCCATCACTTCCTTTATCTCCTCGAGCTTGGCTTCTACGAGGGGTACATGCTCTTCCGATACAGTGAAATGAAGATGTACCTTACCGTCTTTGCCTGCAGCGTATTGTGCGCCTTCGGCGAGATGCTCCTGCAGAGGCGTGCGGCTTCCGCCCATCTCTTTGTGGAACTCAAGAAGTGCCTTGGGAAGCTTGCCGTAGTTTAGGCCAACTTTGTTGAGCAGCACGTCTACCACATCCTTATAGCGGCCCATCTTTACGAGGCTGGCCACGCTATAGCCGAAAAGTTGGAGGCAGAGGAAGTTGAGCTTCGTGAAGAATGCAAACTTCTCGATGTTTTCAAAAAACTTCTTCATGAAGTCGTTGTCGGGCTTGTTGCTCTTGCCGTTGAGGAAGGAGAAGAGATCCTTGAACATACGGGAAGCAGCCCCGCTCGCGGGAACCATCTTCATGACTTTGGCTCCGCCTGCGAGATATTTCTTCCACATGTCCTCGCTTTGTTTGATAAGTTCGGGAGTGGGGACAGTGAGTCCGTGACCGGGTGTTACGGCTGCCTCGATTTTTAGATACGGGAAGCCTTCCTTGAGCATTTTCAGCTGCTCGTTGAATTTTTCTTCCGAAATCCCTTTCTTGTCCAGGGTCTCGAGATCTTTCTCTGTAAGATTCATGCTATCTATATTTTAAGGGTTATACTTGCGTTATATATTTTACGTCACTTCTTCAGTGACTCTATCTTGGCTGAGATGATCGCTCCCTTCTTGGCGAGCATCGGAATCATACGTTCGTCGCGTGCTATGCGGTAAGCTACCTCATATAGGTTCCAGGTTGACATCATCACAGACTGTGCTTGTTTGGGGTAGGAGAGCGCTCCCGTCTGTCGGTCCCCTTCAAGATATATGATCTTTACGTCGCTTCCGTTGTTCTCCGCAATCAGCTTGGCACATGAATTGGCGGCGCTGTCGGAGAAGCATACGGTGTTCAGACCGGTCATACGGTAGTTGAGAGCTTGATCGTAAGGCACAGTCGAGGTCTCGGCAGTCTGGCCGTTGGCTTCCACACGCAGACGGTCGAAATGCGCGCCTCCTGCGAGAGCTGCGATCAGTTCGAGTTTCTCGCTTTTTGTAAGTCTGGCTACAAGTCCCGTGGATTTCAAAGGATAGTTTCCCTTCCATGCTCCAGCTATGTAATATCCTTCTACCTCGCGTGGATTCTCAACGTATTCGAAGGTGTGTACCATAGCGTCGAAACTGTTGTTGAGAGCCTGCAGCTCAGTCTTTATTGAGTCTGTTTGTCTCTCTACAGCCTTCAGGGAGTCTGGCAGTGAAGCCTCCCACTTCTCTCTCTCGGCCTGAACGCGTTCTTTCGCCTCATTCTTCCTCCGGCATCCCATTGACGAAGCCAGCATGACAGGAATGCTGAGGATGGCACAGACCTTTATGATGGTCCTGAAATTCATTATCTGTTTCAAATTTAATTAATCACTTATAATTGATCATTATTCATTATACTCGTGTCACCTCTTTTACTCCTTTCACCGTCTTTATCTTTCTGATGATAGAGGAAAGCACTGCATTATCTGAGACTCCAAGCGTCAGATAGCCTTGGAAGAGTCCGTCGTTCGAGTCTACCCTGATGTTGCGCAGGGATGCTTTCGTCTCCTTGCTGATAATTGAGGTGATATTGGCTACAATACCGATGTCATCCTGACCTACTATTCTGAGTTGAGCCGGTAGTTCCGACCCTCCCTTTCCGCTCCATTCGACACGGATGAGCCGGTAAGGATAGCGATTGCGTATGTTGGCTGCATTGGGACAGTCAGTCTTATGTATCTTTACTACCCCGTCTGAGGAAATGAATCCGAACACCTTGTCGCCGTAAATAGGACCGCAGCACTTGGCAAACTTATAGCTTAGTCCTTTGATAGATTTCTCTCCTATGGTAAGGACTTCGCCTGCCGACTCCTGATTATCGCGTATAAGCTCGAAGTCTTCGGCTGTGGTTCGTTCTGTCTGGTCTTCAGGTGCCGTCGCTAACTGGTAGGTGTTGATGAACCTACCAGCGTCTATCTTTCCGTCTGCGATGTCGGCGAAAAACTCATTGACATATTTGTAGCCCTCCTTCTTGATGAGCTTCATCATCATGGATTCGTCGATATCGATCTTGCGGTTCTTAGCGCGCCTGAGAAGCTCTTCCTTTCCGAGTTCCGCGCGGGCCTGCAGCTGCTCATGCAGTTTCTGACGGATCTTGTTGCGGCTTTTAGAACTGACCACAATATTCATCCAGTCAGACTTTGGCGATTGAGTGGCCGAAGTAAGGATCTCTACTGTATCGCCGCTCTGAATGACATGGCTTATCTTGCGGTGTCTGCCATTGACGATCGCACCCGTGCAGTGCGCTCCCACATTTGTGTGGATATAGAATGCGAAGTCAAGCACTGTGGCTCCGGCCGGCAGTTTGAAAAGGTCTCCCTTGGGTGTGAAGGCATATACTTCCTTGGTGTAGATATCCATGCGGATATCCTTCATCAACTGCATGGGGTCATCCTTGCCTGCTTCGAGGATATCACGTATATTGTTCATCCACTGGTCGGTAGAGTCTGATTTCACGCCCTTATAGCGCCAATGGGCAGCCAGACCCTTTTCCGCTACGAGGTCCATTCTCTTGGTGCGGAACTGCACTTCCACCCATTTGGAGTCGGGCCCCATTACCGTAGCGTGGAGACTTTCGTAGCCGTTACTTTTCGGTATTGATATCCAGTCGCGCATTCGCGATGGATTGGGAGTGTACATGTCGGTTAGGATGGAGTAGGCGAGCCAGCAGTCGCTTTTTTCCTTCTCGGGGGGAGTATCGATGATGACTCGGATAGCGAAAAGATCGTATATACGGTCAAGGTCGACCTTCTGCTTTCTCATCTTGGCCCAAATGGATGATATTGACTTGGTGCGCCCCTTTATGGAGAACTTGAGCCCTGCTTCTTCAAGTTTCTTCTTTACAGGGGCAATAAATTTCTCCACGTAGGCGTCGCGAGAACGCTTCGTCTCGTTGAGTTTATTGGCTATCTGCTTGTAGATCTCGCGGTTGGTGTATTTGAGCGAAAGGTCTTCGAGTTCTCCTTTTATTTTGTAGAGTCCGAGACGATGGGCAAGTTGAGCGTAAAGCACATTGGCCTCGAAAGCCATGTTGCTGACCCATTCCGTATCGGGATGAAGGTTGATGCGTCGCATAAGCACGAGGTCGCGTACTATCATGATGATGATAACGCGGATATCGTCGGCGAGCGAGAGCATGAGTCCCCGGAAGTTGTCTTGGTTCTGAAGGTTACGTTTTGCAGAGAATTGCGCCACAGTCTCGATACCCTTGATCATTTCTGCTACGTCACGTCCGAACGTATCTTCGATTTCCTGCAGAGAGATGACTTCTCCATAGAAGTCACATAGTAATATAGCAAGAAGAATGTTTGTGTCGGCATCTATGAAGTGAGCGAAAGCATCGGCTGTCTCGAGAGCGAGGGCCATACGTGGAAGTCCCTTTTCATCATAAGCGGATTTACCTTTGCCACAAGTCTTTTTAAGAAGTGTGCGCATTAGCCTGTTGGTTTCCGGAGAGAATGACGCTGCGGCAGCCACGCCCTCATACAGGTCGCGGCAGTGACGCATCAGGGAGAGAGGAAGTCTGGTTTCTGGTGCCTTGGTTTCTTCCATAGTTCCGTCGTGGTTTCTTTATGACAAAGTTAATAAATAAAACGTAAGGAAGCAAAAAAAAGTTGCGTTTCTGTATTAAAAACGCAACGTTATTTCTTATTTCATCTAAAACCCGAGCTCTTCTTTCATCTAAAACCAAGCTTATCAATCTTACAGCTTACAACTTATAACTGCTGATAAAACGGAATATGGAGTCATAGGCTGCGTCGCGGTGCGGCTTCTTGCTCAGTATCAGGTCATGAAGACCGGAGTCGATGGTGCAGACTGTCACGGGATTCGGGCTCATCTTCTGTATGCGTTTACCGACATCCTGGATCATATAGGGATCAAGCACAGCATCTCCATATTGGAATGCAGGTGTATAGTTGCATCCGTCTACCTTGCGACTCGAGTGCATGATGAGAACCGGCACATTAAGGCGATCGCCATGTTTTTTCACTCTGTTCTGGGTAGATTGTATCTGTCCTACCCATGAAAAAGTCACAGGAGGGGAATAGATCATCTTCCAGTCAGTGTTGTAGGTCCATTCTCCATCGTATTGCTTGAGCAACGAGTAGGCATAGCCGTCACATTTACCCTGAGGAATCTTGGCGTTTTTGATAATTGTAGAGAGATTTCTCACGCCGGGGATGAGCAAGTGACGGTAGAAAGAATTGAAGTTCCATGCCAAGAACGGAGAGTCTGTGACAATTCTTTGCACCGGTATCTCCTTACCCTTGTCTACACCATAGGCGATTACGGTGAGTCCCCCGGTGGAGTGTCCGCCCAATGTTATGTCTTCGATTCCGTCACGTCGCATCTGTACTACAGCTGAGTCGATATCGTCGTAATACTTTCGCATGTCACGGATATTATATGGATATTGCCATGGCTCCTTACTTCGTCCGTATCGGCGAAGGTCTACGGCATAGAAATGATATCCGGAATCTACGAAACGCTCTCCCATCTCAGACTGAAAGAAATAGTCGTTGAAGCCGTGGATATAAAGGAAACCTTTTTTCGACGATTTCTTACATTTTAATCTGACAATGGTTGAGCGGCACGGACCGTCAAACTGTTCGCCTTGATTCACGTATCTGGCCTCATATCCTGGCAAAATGTCTACATGCCAGGATACATCTGTGGTCACTGTTTTCGGACCTTTATATTTCGCGTCTATGTCCCATGCTTTCGCTTCAGGACGTATGAATGCCATTGCAAGCAACAGTGGCATCGCAAGGGTAAGTAATTGTTTCTTCATAACCCTATAACAAAGAAAAGAGATAAGAGTTAAAGGTGAAGGTGTAAGCATTCATGATATATCATGTTGCATCATGATTAATCTTGATTCATCATGCATAATCGCTCAACGTAAAACGTACAACGTACAACGTTAAATCGCCTTCTTCAGGTAGGCGTTGACGAGGTTGAGGAGAGAATCATGTCCCTGCGGCATTATCCATAGCTGGAATTGAGTAAAACTGACCGGAGTGGAATAGTCAAGGTCAGGATACAGATCCTTCATCTGTTCAGCTGTTTTTTCGTTGATGACGGTGTATTTCCATACACCGTCGGCTACTTTCATCGCAAGGTATTCCTCACTTAGACGGGGTTCTTCTACGATTGTGATGTTGCCGCCTATTTCCCTCTGAAGGTTTTGAAGGCGTCTTTTTGCCGAACTCCCTTTCTCCACATGTATCGTATCGCCGTCAAGGTCGAGTGAACTTCTGGCATCAAGAGTGCCGTTAGGGTGTCTTTTCTGGAGAAGAACCATCCGGTCGAGATATATGTCGCTTGTGGTGAGATAAAAGTCTTTTAGGTATATGTCTGCGGGGAGAGAGGCAAGAATGTCATATGTTCCATTCTTGACTTTAAGCATGGCCTCATCTCTGTCGATTACGGGATGAAGCATCACCTTAACCCCAAGTTCCTTTTCCAGTCCTTTAAGCAGATGGTAGTTTATACCCGTGATTGAGTCATTGCCGTCTTCTGAAGTCAGTACGCGGTAACTGTTGGGTCCGTATACGATAGCTGCATGGATAGTGTCTTCCTTAACTGAATTGTCGGCAGAAATATGTCCTTTAGAAATACTCTTTAGTCCGAACATTGCTATTATTACGATGACGAGAAGCAGTCCGTAGACTGCTACCTGCTTCCATCGGGGTTTAGTGTCTCTTCTATCGTCTTTCATGATCTTTGATTATCTTATCTGACTATAAGCTCACCGGCTTGCCTGCTAACCGGTATCAGTTCGCAAAATCCACTGCAATACCTATCTGGAAGCGACGAGGATTGATGGGATAGTGAGGCAGTGAGAATTCATTATAAGCGCTTCCGAAGAGTCCTTGGTTGACGTGGCTCATCATCACGTAAAACCTGCATCTGTAAAGGCGAAGGTTGATATAGGCGTTGCAGAACGGGTATCCGCCAAGTTCTGTTTCCTGCTGGTTGCAGAAGGTCATGGTGGCCGGCTGGTAAGTATATCCCTTATATTTTGTATAGTAATCGCAGTCTACACCGGCCTGTACGTGAAGCACCTTGAAGAGCCGAGCCTTGATAAAGAGATTACTGTATACGCTTAGCTGCGGCATAGGAGCGATATTCTGATCAGACGATACCTGCCATGTCACTCTGTTGTTCCAGTTGAGGATTCCGACTTTGAAGTCCTGCTGAAGACCTACTGACATTATCTGTACGTTGCCTCCGTATTGATGAGGAAGGAAGTCGCTTCCGAAGTATATGCGGTTCTGGATATTTTCCACGTCTATCGTGGCCTTCGTCCTCGTCCAGGGAATATCAAGGCTTCCGCCGAATTTTACTGAACGTATCTTTCCGAAATCGTTGTTCCAGATGAAATGATTGGATACATATCGCTTAGTAAGCCAGTCGGGGGTGGTATTGTGGAATCCGCCGTGAGCCTCGATGCTGACCGTATCTCCGAAAAGCGGTATGTTGGTAAGTATCTGGCCATTAAGCTCAAGATCTCCTGCAGCGTCGCCGCTGAGGCCAAACCGAACGTCGGCATTGTATCGAAGTATCGATCCCTGAGCCTTTTCGAGGCGTCCTCCGATGAATAGGAAATTTTGGTTATGCTTCGGTTCCGGAATTCCTGCAGGCAGAGGTTTTGATTCCGAAGATGTATCTTCCGAAGAAGGCGTATGCTCATTGTCGGAAGATGTCTCATATCCGGCGTTTGGCAAAGTAAACTTATTGAGCTGATAGGTGGCGTAGGCTGACAGTCCGAACTTCATCCAATTCCTGAATCCTTCTATAAGATAGATGCCCACTGTATTGCTGAAGGAATTCAGGGTGGAATTGTCGTTGGTCGCTGAATTGTCAAAGAAAGTGTTGGCCCAGAAATCATTGTTGACACTTCTCTCGCTGAAGGTGTGTCGGTAATGTCTGTAGTCGAAAGTATAGAGAATCTTCATTACAGGTATGTAGATGTCCCGTGTCAATGTATCATTGACCTCCTCTTCGCTCCAGTAACCGATTTTGTAGGCATGGTTCATATAGAACTGTGCACCGTTCAGACGGTTTTTAGCAGTTGATAGCCTTGTCGGTATACTCTTGTATTGTACTGATGTCACACCCCCCTGTACGGCTGCCGGATCTGTGATATATCTGTCGTCGGTGATGCCTCCGTTCTCGAGGTTCTGATGGGCATACTGCTGATAGAAGGTCTGTAGTTCATAGCGGTCACCAAAGTAATAGCATGAGAGTCCGAAGTTGAAATTCTTGGCGGCCTGATAGTTATAGCATCCCTTGGAATGAAGGTAATCGATGAAGCCTCCTATGCCTATCCGGCGGTTTACATTGCCGGCGAAGTCTGCCTGAAGTCGGTCTTGATGGTTTTCCGATGTCCCGCAATAGTTATACTGCAGAATGGTGGTAGGAATATATGTGTTGTGGAATTTCTGCTTTGCAAAGCTGGGCATCCAGAAACCGAGTGCATCGTAGAAAAGAAATCCGCTTGGCTTCTCTTTTTCAAACCATAGTAGGTTCATTCCCGGAGATCCAAGGTTGCCTGTCGTAGCCCATGCATCACTCGCCAATGTCGGGATACTGCGTCGCTGATAGTTGTATTGGGCTGTGTCTACCTCAGCAGGTATATGGAATCCTAAAGGATATGTCAGCGTCCATGCGGATGGCTCCTTGACCGTCTCGAACGGTTCTCCTTCTCCCGGCATTGCGTGAGGGTTCCAGTCCCTGTCGCCTTGAGCAGAGACTGAAACCGAACCTGTTACGATGATGAGTATGATGCAGCAGACATGGATAGCAAGACCCATGACGCTTCGGAATGTCGAATATGATAGGCGTTCAATACGATTCATTCTGCAAATTTACAAAAAAAGCGCAAATCGGCAAAGAAAACACATTGTAATCGACATGGAAGTCGCAAAATACTTCTAAATCAGAATCTGTATTGCAGGGAGACGAGTATTGTGCGTGCGCGTATGCGGAAATTATGTTCTGATCGTGAGAGAGTGCCGTATGTCACATATTCATATTTATGTTTATTGAGAAGGTTGTTTGTGGTAAGGGATAACCTCACTTTATTACTTATGTGCCACACAGCCGATGCATCAAGCAATGCCAGGTTGGCTGTGTTCCCTTCCGGAAACCTTGTCAGAAAGTGCTCAGCTCCAAAGGTAAGGTGAACAAAATCATTAGGACTAATAGTAGCGAAAAGATTCTGATGGAAAGTATGGTAACTGTTCAATCCATCACCTACGCAGAGCCTTGAGAATCCATATTCAGCCTCATAGTTTGCGGATAGCCAACGCAGGATGCTACCCTTGAAATAAGGTTTCACACCTGCTGACAGTTGCTTGTATGGAATCACTTCTCCATCTCGCATCGATGATGCCGAAGACATATTGGCATTAGCATCAATTCCTACCACCATCTTGCTGTGCCCGAGACCCTTGCTCATTCCACCCTTCAGATACCAGGTGTCATTGTGAGATAGCCTGTCGGCATATGTCGAGATTATAAAATCTCCAATAAACTTCTGGTTAGACATTATCGAGCTTCTGCGATAACTGTATCCGACGGTAAAATTTATGAACAAGGACTTAATGGGATTACGATATCTATATGTTAAGGACGCTCCAAAATCGTGGGAGTATCTGTCCGGATTCTGTGCGATAAAGAGATTTCGGTAATCAGAAAGAATCGGGATATTGATGTTTAGATATGGTTGCGGAGAACCGAGTCCGTATGATAACACACCCGATAGTTCAGATTTTGAAGTAAGCTGTTTCCACAAACTATAGCGAGGTGAAACGTCAAGATAATCATGCTGTCCTGATATGGAAAAGTGCTTCCACTTGACTGGCACTCTAAGTGACATTCTCCACCCATTACGATCATAGTCTACCTGAGGAGTGGCATAAAGATTCGAAAGGAACGCCTCGTGAACACCTCTGTTGTCATATCCTTCAAGGCCTGTCAGTGAAGTGTTCAATCGATGATAATCCAAGTCCAATCCTGCTGTGAGATAATATTTCCAGAATCTGGTTAACCGTCCGAAACAGGTTTCTGTCGTGCTCCTGACATCAGTGGTGCCTACAATCTGCAGAGCATCCTCTTCACCGAAGACCGATAAATGGTCAGGCCGACGGTTGAATGTATTGCGCGATATGAGTGTATAAAGTTTCTTTTCGTTCCGTTTTACAAGCTTAAGGTCATTCTCCGCACGAAAACTTTTCCTGTCCACTCGTTGCAAAAGATCAAAAGACCCGGTTATAGCAGAGTTTGACTTGTCAAGAATTCCGGATAAGGTAAGTTGATCCTTTAGATAATAACCACGCTTATTTGTCTCGCTGTTAAACTGCACCGACATTTCCTGACGTTGGGTACGTTGGTTATCGTTCTGGATAAAAGTAGGTATTTCATTGCTGAAATAGTCAGTGGTAATGCTCGATCTATAGTCAAGACGGTCACCCATATAGTTCAATTTAAGGCGCATTGAGGTGTCTCCTGACTTCCAAGCCGTTATAGCGTTTGCAAGCCATGACAGATTGTCACGAGTTCGTTTTTCCGACAGGGGCACATTGACAAAATCAGCACTTATATATTCCGGCCATAAGGAAGAAACATATTCCCATGAGAACATTTCTCCGAAATTATGATCACGGATCTCGTTTGCAGGATTCCATCCGGTATTATCAGCCTTCAATGTAATCATATTCTGTATTTTCCTTGCCATTCGCATCGCAAAGAAAGAACCGTCGTATAGAAACGGCTGAACCCCCGCAGCTGCTTGTGCTACTCCTACCCAGCGGCTACGCGCATCATCTTTCAATTTCAAATTTATTCCTGCTTCTTCAGGAAATTCGATGCCTTCGAGAGCTTTGACAGGTTGGTGATTCTCCATAATCTCGACTGACTTAACGTCTTTATGCGATATGTTGTTGGTTGCAAGACCATATTGTCCACCGATAAAGTCATTGCCGTCAAGATAAAGCTTGTTGATAGGTTTTCCCTGGTACTCTATCGTGCCGTCTTCCTTGACCTTGATCCCGGGAAGACGCTTTATGACATCTATTATGGCATTATCCTTTGCATTAGCATACCTTGACACATTGAACACAAGAGTATCTCCTTTCGCATATATATCAGGAGCCTCGACGATGACATCGTTAAGCTGAGTTGTTTTCTGATTAAGACGAACATCCGACATATCGGCTGTAATAGGCAAAGTCTGGAACTCATATCCCATGCTCCTGAAGGATATTGAATCTGTTCCAGATTTAATCTTTAGATTGAACCGCCCGTCTCTGTCAGTAGAGGTAAAAACACCTTTGGCCTTTACGATAGCTCCGGCAACGGGCTCTCCTGTCTGGGCATCCTTGACCACTCCCTGCAATTCATTCAAATCTGCCGCTAACAATGGCAAAAATCCGAGTAAAACGCAAATTGTGAAATAGTATAATCTTTTCATTTCTTCCAGTCAAGCTCTAAATAGTCATATGAAAGTTCTATTGGATCGTACGCATCCAATGATGGATTTCCCGATTCGTCGGTAACTGTTACATGGTGACCCGTAGCAGCTTCAAAATAAGCGTAAGGATTGATCTCATAGCGATGCTTTGTATCATAGTAGTCTTTGCGGTTCACTTTATTGAAAGGTACTTTATAGATGGTGATCGGACGATTAGCTTTCGATTTTATTCCAATACACTCGAAAAAATAGTGTCCTTTATCATCAGAAGCTTTCATGATCAGTCCCGGAAGACCATACAGTTTCCAGGGACCTTCCGAAAGCGGTATGTCCTCTGCATAAAATACATTCCACTCTCGGCCTCGGAATCTGCACTTCGCGCTCTGACACTCATAGCCAAGTACTTTGGTGACGGAATCTGTAAGTTCCCAATCCAGCACCGGCATATTCTCTTCATATCTTAACCAGTCCATACATATCTTTTCAGTATGTGTGACTTTTCCTGCGGGATAGTTTTTATAGATTGTCATGAATTCTCCGTTGCTTAGTTTCCCTTCACTTGCAGCCTTACCTATCTGCTCGGCAGTTGAGCTCATTATTATAGAATCAACTGTAAGATTCTTGAAACTGGAGAATTTTGAGAGACCGTCCCGTCCAATCTGGAGCAGCATATTATCACTTGTGAAATTATCCTCCAGCGTCTTTGTTGTGTCTACGCAGCAACGGTATTCATAGACGAATTCCATTGTTTCGTTTGCAATGGTTTCTGTTTCCGGAACTGAATCCTCTGCGATTGTAAGGGTACGGCGCATCGTTTTGCTTGATGCCAGTGTCGCTATGACAGTAATGAGGGTGGCGATTAAAAGGATTTTCTTCATAACTGTTGTCTTTTTTTGATTATTGAATTCTTTATGTCCGATCGACACTGCAAAATTACATCTTGTCGCCATTTAATGAAGAAAATAATCCTTATTCAAAAATTATGAAATTATTACTGAATTATTACTCTCAGTCAATTTCCTCAGGAGATAAAAAACTTAATCAATTAATTTTTGTAATTTTGCATCATGGAAAAAAGAATAAAGACTCTATATATCATCACCATTGCGGCTATACTTACATTTCTCGGAATGCAGGTTTATTGGCTTTACGGACGTTATGAAGCTTCGTTGAGCGAGCAGGAAGACATGATACTGGCTGCTGTTCAGACTGAGATGGAGGATTACTTCAACAAAAAGCGCACACTGCAATGGAACGACAGATTTCTTACCAGTTACACACTCTCGACTGTCAGAGACTCTCTCGGCCCTCGTAGTTTTAAAGCTGAGATTAGATGGTTTGATAGGGAAGAGTACAATAGATTTGTGGGAAATGACTCAATGTCTACCTTGGAGGAAAAGAATAAAAGAGAAAAGTCGTTTTGGGATGACTGGATTCCGAAAATCAGGAAAACATACGAAGCATCTAACGCTCCGTCGGAAGGCGATGTGTGGACTGCGATGAGGAAGGCGGATATTGAATTCAGTGTTCCTATGTCGCCACATAGATTGGATTCGATTATTTCAGTTATCGGTTTGAATGTGGAATCAAGATTTTTTGAGACCGATACGATGGTATGGAACTACAGTCTGACGAGGCATTCCTCTTTATTGAATCCTCGAGCTGCTATAGGGATCCCTTATTCCGAGCTTGAAAAAAAGAGGGCTGAGATTGTTTTCTCCATACCGGCCGGTGATATACTGAATGGAATGTGGGGAACTCTTGCGGTAGCGGTGCTTCTTTCATGTTTTCTGATATTGTGTCTCATTTTCCAAATCAGTACAGTTTTGAAGATCTCTCGCCTGGATAAATTGAGAACCGGTTTCATTACCACTATGATCCATGAGTTGAAGCGCCCTATATCAACTCTGAAGATGAGTGTTTCAGGACTTGAAAACGAACGTATGATGTCAGACCCTGATATAAAGAAGGAGATGCTGGCAGAGACACGATTGGCTTTGGACAATCTTTCAGCTTATTTCTCAAAACTCCGCGACATTACGTTCAACGACGTAGAGCAAATTCCACTCAATCTTCAATTGATAAACCTTAGAGGTATGTTAAATGATATAATAGAGTCAACAGTTGTGCCTGCGGGTAAATCAGTGAAGTTTATAAATGAAATTGACGAGTCAATGGTTGTTTCCGCCGATCCTACACACTTGAACAATATACTGAACAACCTTGTAGAAAACGCCGTGAAATACTCCGATGCTAATGTAGTGATCAAGGCTGAGGCTTCCGAAAATAATGGAATTGCTAAAATTCGCATCAGTGATACGGGCAATGGCATCCCGGCAGGAGAACTGAAACATATTTTCAAACGCTTTTATCGTGGCAAAGCCGGAAGTGGAGATCAACCGGGCATGGGTCTCGGTTTGGCTTATGTCAAACTGTTGGTGGATGCACACGGAGGCGAAATAACAGTGGAGAGTACGGAAGGAAAAGGATCATGTTTCAATATAACATTACCTCAAGAATGAGAAAGATTAAAATACTCTTGGTAGATGACGACCTTAAAAATTCTATGTTGCTGAAACGCTTCATAGAGGCAGACGGATATGAAGTGATATATGCCAATAATGGTAAGGTAGGATTGGAAATGTATAGAAATGAGAATCCTGACCTTATACTTCTTGACATAAATATGCCGGAACTCGACGGTTTTGAGATGGCAAGGATAATCCGACAAAATGACAAAAAGGTTGTGATTTTCTTCCTGACAGACCGCACTGATAAAGTGGATAGATTACATGGTTTCTCATTAAAAGGCAATGACTATATTCCCAAACCTTTTTATCCTGAAGAGCTGATAGCAAGGATTCATGAGCGTTTTGACAGCGTGACACTTGATCAGGATATAGAGTTTACAATTGGCGACACCATATTCCGCCCTAATCTTTCCTCTCTGACTTATTCCGGTGAGACCCATTCATTATCGGTGCGCCAGACAGAGATACTGCAAATGCTTGCAGAAAACATCGGTCGACTGGTAGAGCGCGATGATATTCTCGAAAATATATGGGGAGATGCGAGCTATTCCAACTCACTTGCTCTCAATGTTCAGATCACCTATATCCGTCGTCTGCTTACTGACCCTAAAATTTCAATAGTCTCGATCAAGAAGAAAGGCTATATACTCTCCGTAGAATAAATACGTATAAGTCACCTGAAATTAGATGGGAGATAAAACAACTTCTCAGAAGTATTGTTTCTAAGTTATAAACGATAGGCTTCGTGATTTCATTATACCGCAAAACCAGAACACAATGAAGAAGAAATATTGTCTGCTCCTACTTTTGGGTTTATTGCTGTCGTCGCTCTCTGCTTCGTCGCAACTCCGCTATGGTTTCCGACTCGGAGGTTCTATCGCCAAGGCGACGCTCTGTGATGCTTCCGGAATGTCTTTGAAAAATGGCAGCGGTTTCAGTGGTGGTCTATTGCTGGAATATCAGATGGAAAGCTGTGGTTTCGCTCCGGATATCGCAGTGCTCTATACTCGGTACAGCTCGCGGCTGATTGACGAGGTCTCGGGACCTACTAAATTAGGAAGGGACTTCATCGAAGTACCTCTGCATCTCAAATATAAGTTTTATCTTTCTTCGACCAATAATCTGGTAGCTCCGATGGTTTATACAGGACCTTCTATTTTGTGTCGCCTTGGGAAGTCCAATCCTGAGCATATGTCAGCCAAATCCATACAGCCGGGATGGGATGTAGGCATTGGTCTTGATATTATCAACTTTATCCAGCTTTCGGCAGGCTACCGTTTCGGTTTCGGCAATGCGTTGAGCCAGAATGCCGTGCCCGGCGCCTGCCTCCACTCCAATGGCTGGAACGTCTCCGCCAACATTATCTTCGACTTCTGATTTAATTTGAATTTCACGCAGTGCAGGAATTCCTCAAGCTCCTCTTCTCCATGAAGTCGGCGTATCAATAATCACTAAAAATATACATTGTATATTTTCTACTATGTTTGGATGGATTTTTCGCAAATTATATGGATATCCTTTTTTTGCTTATATTTGCGAAATGAATCTTTTAAGAACTACAAAGAAAAAACAGTCTGTTGGCAAGTGTCTCTATGGGATAATTCAAATCGTTCGACGGTGCCCTCCGTATCGGAATGGCTGTTAATGAGTAGTACTACAACTATTTTCTTAAAAGCACTCGGTTTATAGTCATGGAGAATAGTCAAAAGTAAAAATAAACCTTGCCGTATTTCAATCGTCATAATAAGAAAAGAAGTTATGAAAAAGCTATTCTTATTAACATTCTTGCTATTGGGATTTGTATTTGATGGCATATCGGCACAGGATAGGCATGACGGTCACAGGGCTCACGAGGCTTATGGGCAGCATGACCGACATCATCACCGGTCTCCATACTTTGTCAATGACGGCAAGGTCTTTTTTGAAGGACGTGAACTGAAAGACGCTTCCGCTTCAAGTTTTACGATACTGAAGGACGGATATGCCAAAGACACCTGGAACGTCTATTATTTCGGGCGCGTGATCAATGACGCATCAAGCAATTCCTTCAAAGTTCTCGGCTACGGCTATGCAAAGGATACATGGAATGTATATTACAATGGTGTCAGGATTCCGGATGCTTCCAGTAACAGCTTTACTGTCCTGTCAGACTGGTATGCCAAAGATTCCTGGAATGCATATTACGATGGTCATAAGATTTCCGATGCATCATCCGGTAGCTTCAAGGTGCTCCGTGACGGTTATGCCAAAGACACATGGAACGTTTTTTTCGATGGTCGGAAGATTGAGGATGCGAGCCCGGGGAGCTTCAAGGTCCTTCACGACGGCTATGCCAAAGATACATGGAACACTTATTATTACGGCAAGGCAATTAAATGATGAGTCCACATAAAAATGGACCTGAATCTGAACTCGTAGCTGATAGGAAAGATATAGACTAGTGAATCTATGTCACCCGTGGGATTGTAGACTTCATCGAGATAAACTATAGGTGATGGATACAGCATTGACCTGGGATAAATAGTGGAAATGTAACCTTAGTATAAACATATGTTTATAAATCAGTCTTCTCGTTAATTTTTATACATCACAAGCCTTCTCTATCCAATTATTTTTCGTAAATTTGAATCCGGAATATACCATTGTGTCATTTATTCCGGCTTTAACTGCAATTCATACCCTTTTGGGTATGGATTAATTCTGGTTTTTAATTTAACTTTGCGAAAAGAATAAGAATATTCAAATAATGAATCGACATGACATTTCTTGTAATGGGTTTGACTGCAATTTGCGTCGCTATTTGTCTCTTGGCATTATGATATGTGGAATTTTCCTGACGGCGATTCTTCATTGTGTTCATTGAAAACTGATTGTCACTGATCCTGAAGACTTATGAAGATAATATTTGCAAACATAATATTTTGCCTTATAGTGATTTCCTCTATATATGCTGAGTATAGGGCTATGACAACCCTGAAAGCAGAATATGAGGCTCTGAGCGTATCGTATGACAAAGAAGGAAATCCTAAGGAGGAATTACGTAATGGATTCTTCAATATCTTCAATCAGAAGACCTGTAATTATATAACATACAATCAGATCAACTCTTTCGAGAGCCAGCACCTCCTTCGAGGATGAGAGCTTCTGATCTCAATATCCTTAAGAAAATGAACAGACAGATTACATTAATTTCGTATCTATCGACTCTACTGATTGCATTGATTGTATCGTCATGCAACAACGACATATTTATCGAAAGCGAAAATCTTCCTGATATAACAGATATCACTCTTGATGGAAACGGCGAACAATGGTCTTCCGCATTCTCAAGAAAGGGGTTGACACGTATATATGTCAATCCCGAAGATTCTTCCGACGACGCTAAATATCTGAAGTATTATGGTATTAACGGTGATGTCGTCGATGCTACGTGTCCCTTCGATGAACTTAAGGACATTCAGTATGATACGCCTGTTAGGAATTACTCGATCGGCTGCTATGGTGGAATGATATACGTTATATGTAATTACAATGTGCTGCCTAAAAAGACTGTAAAGGTCTTCCTGGAGTATGATTACGGTATGACTAAGGTGATTAATGTCACGATGACCGAAGGCAAGCCGATTGAGATGAGAGTCGATATGCCGCATGGAGAGCCAAAAGTGGAATGGGATTTCGAGAAAATTTCCCATAGGAGAACTATGACGAACAACAGTTCACTCACGCAGAAACTCCAATTGGATCCTTTTGAAGAGTCAAGATGCAGCGATCAGGTGATTCCAAAGGATTCCTGGGCTGTGGGCCTGACCTTTGACATGTCCATGCCGACCTATATATTTCAAGAATGGGCATGGGAGGAATATGAAGGTATTCGCCTCGGAGAAAGAAGGTCATTCCCTCAGACCGTATATGCGCAAGACAGGCTGATGGTTGCGGTGCCTCCTTACACTAAAGCGACAGTAACGTACACTATCAACTACAGTAGGTTCACCCAGACGGGCACAATAAGTCTGTATAATCCTGTGGATGATAGTTGGTATGATGAGGATGTGACATGGACAGCGATCTATGCCACAAGTTATGATTATACAGTTGAATATGAATAGGATTGCAATTACGATCATAAGCGTGTTTTTATGCGCTTGCAGTGGGTTGGCGTCCGACTCCATACCCTCGGGTTTTTCACGTATTCCTGAATGGCGTGTCGGTATCGAGGCTTATCCCGCATGGGTTCCAGGCACAAGTGGATTCCTTAAGGGAGACAATCCGGAAGAGAAGCGGATAAACAGAGGCTTTTCAGGAGGCTTCCGTGCTGATTTCAGTTTCAACCCGTCGACTCGTGAAGGGATCCTTTACCGAGGTCTTTATCAAGGCATAGGTGTGGGAGCATCTACCTATTTCTCATCCCGACTGTTCGGCACCCCTGTTTCTGTCTATGCCTATCAAGGTGCTCCCATCGCGCGTTTCAGCGATAGGGTATGGCTTGGATACGAATGGCAGTTCGGAGCTGCTTTCGGTTGGAAGCACTTCAATCAGCAGACACCCGACAACAACGCCGTGATAAGTACCTCGGTCACGGCCCACATGGGCATTGGATTGAAACTGCACTATACTCTTTCGGAAAGATGGGCGATGACGGTCGGAGTAGCTGCAAGGCACTATTCTAACGGCAATACTTCTTGGCCAAACAAAGGTCTTAACTCCTTGGGTGCAACCGTTGGAATCGAATATCTACTAAATCCTTGCCGCGAAACACCGCCAATCTGCAATGATGGAATATTTGAAGAGGTAGACAGAGGAAGGTGGCTTTTCGACTTAATGGCATACGGAGCATGGAGAAAGAGGGTAGTGAATATCGGTGACCCGATGGAGCCGCAATTGTGTCCCGGAAAATTCGGCGTTCTCGGATTGCAGCTGTCTCCTTTGCGCCGAATCAACCGCTGGGTATCGATCGGGCCGTCGTTAGACGTGCAATGGGACGAAAGCGCAGGACTCTTTCCTTACTGGGTGGAGGGGACAACCGGCGATATGATCAGGTTCGTACATCCTTCGTTCGGTAAGCAACTGAGTGTCGGTGTTTCTGCACACGCAGAACTGACGATGCCCATATTTACGTTAAATGGTGGCTTAGGCTACGACTTTATTAATCCGAAAGGAGACAGGGCTTTCTATCAGACATTGAGTCTTAAGACCTTCATAACGAGGAATATCTATATCAATACCGGATATAGTCTCAGAAATTTCAAGGATCCCCGCAACCTCATGCTTGGTGTCGGCTTCCGTCTGTAGTGTTTCCGACAGAGCCGTGTGGGAAACAGACATTTCGGAAATACAAAGTTATAAATCTTTGTGGATATACTCGAGCAAGGAAAGTTGAGCTGATAATTCTTTGGATATCCATTAGGAAAATGGTGGCAATTGCAGTGTAATGCAAACAACTTGATGACTTATGTGTTTCTATGTTAAGGAATCTTAAGCCTATCTATGGCTTACCCTTATTGACCTTAAAAATTAAACCTATAAGTTCGCCTGCGAATCTTAATTAAAGAAGTACTAATGAATAAACAGATTCTCGACGGCTGCACTGCGGCAGCACATGTGGCTTACGCTATGAGCGAGATAGCCACCATCTATCCCATAACTCCGATAGCCTCCATGGGAGACACCGCCAAGAAATGGGGAATGAAAGGACGCCTTAATCTATTCGGACAGAAACTTGAAGTTAGGGAGATGGAGAGTGAGCTCGGAGCTGCCGGGGCGGTGCATGGCGCGCTTGCCGGAGGCGGCTTGGCCACTACATTTACAGCTTCGCAGGGACTTATGCTTATGATTCCCAATATGTATAAGATCGCTGGAGAACTTTTGCCTGCTGTCTTTCACGTGGGATGCCGTTCACTTGCCAATCATGCTTTATCGATATTCGGCGACCATCAGGATGTAATGGAATGTCGTGCCACCGGTTTTACGATGCTCGTATCCTCTTCTGTGCAGGAAACCATGGATCTGGCTGTAGTTGCTCATATAGCTGCAATAAAGGGTTCTCTACCTGTATTGCATTTCTTTGACGGCTGGCGTACCAGCTCTGAAATGGACACAATCGATGTGATAGACTATGACAGCATCGCAAAGATTATGCCGTATGATGAAGTGGAGGCTTTCCGCCGTCGCGCCATGAATCCCGAGCATCCTGACACACGCGGTACCGCCCAGAATGCAGATGTATATTTCCAGAACAGTGAGGCAGCCAACCGCTATTACGATGCTTTTCCATCGATTGTGCAGGAGGCGATGGATTCCCTTGCAGGAATTACCGGTCGGCAATATCATCTGGTCGACTATGTCGGAGCACCTGATGCCGACAGGGTTATCGTGATAATGGCTTCCGGGGCGGAGGTGGCTGCCGAGACCTGCGAGTGGCTTAACAGTGAGAAAGGTTATAAGACGGGCGTTTTAAAGGTGCGTCTATACCGTCCATTCCCGGCCGAGCAGCTTCTTCATGCTCTCCCTCCTACCGTCAAATCCATAGCGGTCCTTGATCGTACGAAAGAACCGGGTTCGATACATGAACCATTGTGTCAGGACGTGATGACGGCTCTATTCGAAGCCGGCCGAACTGATATAAAAGTGATTGGCGGTCGTTACGGGCTATCAAGCAAGGAGTTTGATCCATCAATGGTGAAGGCAGTCTTCGATGAACTCGCATCAGAGCAGCCTAAGCGTACATTTACTGTCGGTATTAATGACGATGTGACTCACCTGTCTCTCGCTCCCGAGGAGCGCATAAATACCCTGGTGTCATCTGATTGTTTTCAGGCTATTCTTTATGGTATTGGCAACGATGGTACTGTCGGTGGTACCAAACAGGCAGCCTCGGTTCTTGCCGGTGACCCCGATCTATATGCACAGGCATATTTCAGTTATTCGGCAAAGAAATCGGGAGGCTACACAATTTCTCAGCTCCGCGTGGGACATTCTCCTGTGACTTCAGCGTATTCAATTATGGATGCTGACTATGTGGGCTGTCATAAGACATCCTACGTAAATCGTTTCGATATGCTCGAAAGGATACGTGAAGGTGGAATATTCGTTCTCAATTCTCCTTGGACAGAGGATCAGATGGTGAAGTTTCTGCCGCAGAAGATGCGTCGGCAGATTGCGGATAGGAAACTCCGATTCTATAATATCGATGCTGACTCGATCGCTGCCAAGGTTGGGTTGGCACCACGCATCAATATGCCTATGGAGACCGTGATGCTCAAGTTGGCCGGAATAATGCCCTTCGAGAAGGCATATCAAGCTTTGCAGCAGACTATTAAGACTACATATATGCATGAAGGAGGCGAGGTGGTCGACCGTAACCTCAAGGCGATTTCCATGGCTCTTGATGCTCTGCATGAGATTGATTATAATTCAATCGAAGGCTGGGCTTCCGCTCACGATCAGCCCTCCGATCGTCCGGCTCCTGTATATCCGAATGAAGCTCTAAAGAACTTCATAGAGAAAATCCATACCCCCTGTATTCATGGACAGGGTGATTCCATCCCGGTTTCCGCTCTCTCTCCCGACGGTGTGATTCCCAATGGATCTACTGCTTACGAACACCGACGCATCGCTACTCGTGTGCCTGTGTGGAATGCGGAGAAATGTGTCGAGTGTGCCGAATGTTCACTCGTGTGTCCTCACGCTGCCATTCGTCCTTTCATAATTTCTGAGACAGAAGTTGCAGAATTGTCTGATTCTATCGCCACAAAGGAGGCTAAGGGTTCGTCAAGGTTGACCGGCTATCGCTTCAGGATTCAGAATTATCCTGAGGATTGTCTGGGATGCTCTTCGTGTTCGCTTATATGTCCGGGAAATGCCCTTACAATGACACCGATCGACGATGTGCTTGACCGGGAGATGGCAAATCTTGAATGGCTCAAGACACATGTGGAGCCGAAACCCTGGCTGCTGCCGGCTGCTACCGTCAATGGTTCTCAGTTGCGTGTTCCCGGCCTGCAGTTCTCGGGCGCATGCGCCGGTTGTGGCGAGACTCCATATGTCAAGTTGCTTACCCAGTTGTTTGGCAATCGTCTGCTTATCGCCAACGCCACAGGATGCAGTTCTATATGGGGAGCTGACTATCCTTCTTCGGCCTATTGCGCCACTGATCCTGCCGGTAGGGGGCCGGCATGGGCTAACTCGCTTTTTGAAGACAATGCAGAGTTTGGTTATGGCATACTGCTTGCTATGCGCCATCGCCGTAGTCGTCTGGAAAAGAGCGTGAAGGACCTTATAGCTTCGTCTTCGACGCCCGCTTTTCTGAAGGCACCGCTTGAAGCATGGTTCAATAGTCGCGATGATGCGGATGCTTCGGTCGCTACTGCCGATCAGTTGATGTCGTTGCTCGCTCCTATGGCTAAGGAGAACCCTGATTTGAAATCCTTGCTTGACCAGAGCGATTTGATGGCTTCTAAGACAGTCTGGGCAATCGGAGGAGACGGTTGGGCATACGATATAGGTTTTGCCGGACTCGACCATGTGCTTGCCTCCGGCGAACCTATAAAGATTTTGGTGATGGACACTGAATGTTATTCCAACACCGGCGGACAGCTGTCGAAGGCGACGCCCCGGGCGGCTGTAGCCAAGTATGCTCCTGACGGAAAGTCGACTCCTAAGAAGAATCTGGGCCGAATGATGATGACATACGGAAATGTCTATGTAGCCTCTATCGCTCTTGGAGCAAACTATCAGCAGGCTATTGATGCTCTTTCTGAAGCGGAGCGGTATCCGGGGCCCGCGATAGTTATTGCATATTGTCCGTGTCTCAATCACGGCATTCGTCCCGGTCTTGGCCATTCGATCATAGAGGAACGTCGTGCTGTAGAGTCTGGCTACTGGCCACTCTATCGCTTTAATCCTCTCAATGAGGAATTTCCTCTTACAATAGACAGTGTGATTCCAGGTGCAGACAACAGTGGACACAATGGATCTTCACCGCTCACTGAATCACCATCATATCCCAATTCCCAGGAACCTCTTGACGATGTGCATGGTTTCATTATGGGTGATGACCGTTATATGGATCTTCAGATGGTCTCTCCTCAGAGGGCCGGTATCCTCCGTCCGCGTCTGCAGGAAGACTGTAATCTTGAGAATGAAGCCTTGAAAAAACTAAGCTGATCCTCGTTTATATGATAAGCCCCGTTTCAGATTTTGAGACGGGGCTTGGAGTCTTGCTTTATGAGTCTGTTCATCAATAGGTTCGTAAACTGATAGTTCTTTAGTCCCCATTTAGGGGCGACTACCATGTCGGGAGGAGAAGAGGCGAGGAAGCGTTCGATGCAGATGTGGCGGGGTACTGCATCCACTATCCTTACGCATAGTTCAAGGTAATTCTCAAGAGTAAAGGGCGTGATATCAATTTCTCCATTCTTCCATTTCTTTAGAAGGGGAGTCCCTTCTACGATCTGAAGCTGATGCATCTTGATGGATTCAATCGGAAGGGCACATGATTTTCTTACCGTTTCGATCACGTCATCCGTTGACTCTCCCGGCAACCCTGCTATCAGATGCAGCCCTACGCGTATGCTTCTTTCATGAAGCCTGCACACTGCATCCTCGACCTGAGCCCATGTATGGTTACGGTTAATGAGCCGGAGTGTATCGTCGAAGGAGGTCTCAGCTCCGATTTCTAAAATTACCGGTTTATGTTTGTTCTGCTCAGCGAGTCCGTCGAGTAGATCGTCAGGTAGACAGTCCGGTCGGGTACCGATGATAACACCTACCACATCCTCACCCTCCGAAGCCTTACGATACATATCAAGAAGATCCGATGCACTGCGTCCGAAAGTATTCGTATAGCTTTGAAAATACGCAAGATACTTCATCTCCGGATATTTCCTTAGAAAAAAAGCCTTCCCTTTCTCAATCTGAATCTCCACAGAATCAAATGGTGAACAATATCCAGGAGTGAAAGAAGCATTGTTGCAGTAGATGCATCCTCCTTGTCCGATGCTTCCGTCACGGTTCGGACACGTGAAGCCTGCGTCGATAGAAAGCTTCTGTACCTTTATCCCCGGGAACACCTCCAGCATATATTCTCCAAAGTCTTTGTAGTATAAGTTCATTGGTATTTGAATCATTCATGATAAATCATGTTTCATCATGATACATCATGATAAATCAAGAATCCCACATTTAACACTTAACCCCCAATATCTCATCAGCAATCACAAGCACTGCCATAGCCTCTACTATGGGGACGGCCCGTAGCGCGACACATGGGTCATGTCGTCCTTTACCTTTCAGTATTGTAGAGTTCCCTTCCTTATCCACTGTCTCGATGTCGCGAAGAAGGGTTGGGGTAGGCTTAAACGCCACTTTGAAATTGATAGGCATTCCGTTGGTGATACCCCCCTGGATACCTCCGCTGTGATTAGTCTGAGTGCGTATTCGTCCTCCTTCTGAAGTGAAGATATCAGCATGCTCTGTGCCATACATTGAAGCGGCTGCAAATCCATCGCCATACTCAAAGCCCTTGGCTGCGTTGATACTCATCATTGCCTGTGCAAGCCGGGCATGGAGTTTACCGAATACCGGGTTCCCGATTCCGGCTGGTACTCCTTCAAGTACGCACTCCACTACGCCACCAACCGAATCACCACGTTTCTTGGCTTCCTCAACTATCTCGACAAGTTCTTCCTGTGTACCCGATACTCCTCCGATAGAGATGACTTTGGCTTTTATCGATATATTTTTCATGCAGGGAAGCTGACGGGCTATAGCGCCCCCTATCACCCAGTTGAGAGTCTCACGCGCCGATGCTCTTCCCCCTCCGCGCGGTTCATGCAGCCCATAGCGCATGTCGTATGTAAAATCAGCGTGGTTGGGACGATATAGATCTGCCATCTCCCCGTAGTCACCGCTTCGCTGGTCGGTATTGCGGACTATGAAGCCGATCGGAGTGCCGAGCGTCACCATATCGTCGGTCAGTCCGGAGAGCAGTTCCGGTATGTCTTTCTCATTGCGTGCCGTCACAAGATGGTTTTGTCCCGGTCGCCGTCTTGATGTCTCGCGCAGGATCAAGTCAAAGTCTATCTTGACTCCTCCAGGCATACCGTCGAGGATGCCACCCATGGCTTTTCCGTGGCTCTCACCGAATGTAGTGAGCCGAAGGTTTCGTCCGAATGTGTTCATGATTCTGAAATTTCCTGAGATTCCGGTGAGTCGGTTATTTTCGCGAACGTAGCCTGTGCTGCTTTGGCTAGGTCAAGAGGGGAGAGTTTAAGCTGAAGTCCGCGCTGACCTGCACTCACATATACTACATCGAAATCTGCCATTTCCTCGCTGAAATAGGTTGGGTAATGTTTCTTCATTCCGATGGATGTGCAGCCTCCGCGTATATAGCCCGTGTTTGGAAGCAGTTCCTTCAGAGGAAGCATCTCAGCCTTCTTATTGCCTGATGCCTTCGCCGCCAGTTTCAGGTCAACTTCCCGGTTCCCTGCCACTACGCATACGAACAGACCTGTCTTATCGCCGCGAAGCACAAGAGTCTTGAATACCTGTTCAATAGGTTCACCGAGTTCCTCTGCCACGTGTTCGGCGGCAAGGTCGTCAGGATCAAAGGCATACGGCAACAGTTCATACTCGATCTTCATCTTGTCGAGAATTCGAGCCGCATTGGTTTTCTGTATTTTGTTCGACATTCCTTATATCTTATAAAGGGCAAGACGGAAAAACTCTGTCTTGCCCCCTCTTTGTTTTGTTATGGTCATAGTCAAGGAGTACCAAACCCTTAACTCTTAATCCTTAACTCTTAATCCTTAACTCTTAATCCTTAACTCTTAATCCTTAACTCTTAATCCTTAACTCTTAACTCTTAAAACTTACTTGTCCATCGTGACAAGCAGCTCTTCGTTCGTACGGGTAAGCTCCATCCTCTTGCGTATGAACTCCATAGCTTCAATCGATGTCATATCACCGAGGAAGTTGCGGAGCACCCACATACGGTTGAGTACTTCTTCACTGAGCAACAGGTCGTCGCGGCGTGTTGAGGATGCTATGATGTCTACAGCCGGGAAGATGCGCTTGTTGCTGAGCTTGCGGTCAAGCTGAAGCTCCATATTTCCGGTTCCCTTGAATTCCTCAAAGATAACTTCGTCCATTTTGCTTGATGTCTCCGTAAGGGCTGTCGCTATGATAGTGAGGGAGCCTCCGTGCTCGATGTTTCGGGCCGCTCCGAAGAAGCGTTTAGGTTTCTGCAGAGCGTTGGCGTCAACACCACCGGATAGAATCTTGCCGCTGGCCGGACTTACCGTGTTGTAGGCACGCGCAAGACGGGTTATGGAATCAAGCATGATCACTACATCGTGGCCGCTCTCCACAAGACGTTTAGCCTTCTCAAGCACTATTCCCGCGATTTTTACGTGGCGTTCGGCAGGTTCGTCGAAAGTTGAGGCGATCACCTCCGCGTTTACGCTGCGTGCCATGTCTGTCACCTCTTCCGGACGCTCGTCGATGAGAAGCATGATTATGTAGGTCTCCGGATGATTCTCCGCGATGGCGTTTGCTATATCCTTGAGAAGGATTGTCTTACCGGTTTTCGGAGGCGCTACGATAAGCGCGCGCTGTCCCTTGCCTATGGGGGCGAACATATCCACAACACGGGTGGAGATGTTGGTGGTGCGTCCGCCGGTAAGGTTGAATTTCTCATCGGGGAAGAGAGGCACAAGGTGTTCGAATGGAATACGGTCACGCACCACTTCCGGTGCAAGACCATTGATGCTTAGCACCTTGCATAGCGGATAATATTTCTCTCCTTCTCTTGGCGGGCGAATTGCGCATTCCACTACATCTCCCGATTTAAGACCATATTCCTTGATCTGGATCTGTGATACGTAGACGTCATCGGGAGAGGAAAGATAGTTGTAGTCGCTTGAGCGCAGGAATCCGAAACCTTCTGGCATGATTTCAAGCACGCCGTAGGCATTGAGTATGCCGTCGAAGTCAAACATTGTCTCGGCCTGCATCATCTGGCGGCGCTGCTGCTGGAGCTGCTTGCGCTCCATAGCGCGCTGACGCTTGCTCATATGCTTGTTGCCTTGATTATTGCCATAGTTATTAGGCATCAGATTGGCTTTTGTGAACTGTGAGTTTGCGCCTGGTTCCGCTATTATAATCGGAGCCTGAGGCTCCATGGGGGTGTTTTTATGTTCCTGAGGTTGATGCTCCGGCTGATTTAAGTCAACGGTCTCTGCTTCCGGTTGCTCTGATCGCGTCGGTTCCGGCTCCTGGTGCTCCTGTGAGTTGCGGGGCTTGAATGTGCGTCCCTTTGAATTGCCGAAAAAAGAATCGAAACCATCGTTTCTATGGTTTTGGAATTCACGTTTCTTTTGCTGGTTCTTCTGCTGAGGTGCTTCAGCCTGATGAGTATTTTCTACTGGGTGCTCAGGCTGCTTGTTTTCAATTGTTGCCTCCTCGACAGGGGTGTCTTCAGTTTTTACGATTTCAGCAGGAAGATTTACAGTGGCGTTATCTACCACGGCCGGAAGGTTTTTATCCTGCTTAGCTGTTTTCTTTTGGCCTGGTTTTCTACCTCGTTTCTTAGGCTGAGGCTCTGGTGTAGCTTGAGTTTCGGATGAAGGGGACTCAGCTGTTTTCTCCGTAACGGCTTTCGCTTCAGCTTCTTTCTGAGCTTGGATTGCGGCCAGCTCAGCCTTAGATTTTCTACCACGTTTCTTGGGAGCGGGTGCGACAGCGGCGCCCTCAGTCTTATCCTCCTCGGTTTTGACCGGCGCGATCTCGGGCATGGGCTGAGTTTCTTTTTCCATCTTTTTGGCGGATCCTTTTACTTTTTCAGCCTTCTCCTCCTTCTCGGATTTCTCGGTTTTTGCCTTTGGCTTTCTGCCTCGTTTCTTGGGCTGGGATTCTTCTGCCTCTCCGGTCTGCGTTTTTGCTCCTTTGCGTTTACGGCTTGAATTCACTACTTCTTTTGCAGTGATTTCAGCATCGAGATCTATTATGTCAAATGCGAGCTTTTCGCGGTCTTCGATCGACGGATTGGATATGCCGACTTCTTCAGCTTTCTTCAGCAGTCGTTCTTCATCCCACGAATTAAGTTCATCAAGTGTGTACATATGTGTTGTTTTGGGGTATACCTTCTATTGAGGGTTATAAATAAAATCTGAGTGGTTTTAGGAATTTTTAATCTTCATTCATCAGGAGATATGGCGAATAAAGCTATTATGAACAAGTCATGACGACTCTACTGTGTTCTTACTGGATGTCATCAGGATTTTCTGCAAAATTATAAATTTTTTTTCTCATATGCAATACCTGGTCCTTAAAATATTGTTTATTTTATTTTCAATATTATACCGGGCATTAAAAGTAAGGTCTTGCCGACTTACTTTTTTAT